>NZ_POUD01000092.1 GCF_003236395.1 Nonomuraea aridisoli
CCGCCGGTCTGGCTCCCGCGCCTCCCCCGGCCGCCTGGAACCACGACGCCGCCGGAGGCGACTGGCCGGTGATGCATCCGGTCTCCGACCTGCCCGCGCGTTCGCCGGGGCGGGGCTACTCGGTGCCCATGCGGGTCCACGACGACCGGCACTCCTACCGGTCGCCGCACTGGCCGCCGTACCGCGCGGCGCGGGTCCGGGACGACCACGCGCCCGAGCACTGGACGCGCCGGGACGACCAAGTGGAGCACGGCCACGAGACGCCCGTGACGCACAGGAACGACGCCGCCTGGGGACCGAAGATGTCACCAAACGGCTGGCACTGATGATCACCGACGGGGTAGGCATGCTCGCATGACGACTTCCCGTACGGCGCCGTCCGGGGTGATCCCCGGGCGGCGCCGCAGGTGGCGATACCTGGCCGGGCTCCTGGTCCTGGCGGTCCTGCTCGTGGTGGGCGGCCGGCTCGCCTGGACGTGGCTCAACCCGCTCGGCGAGCAGACCATCGACCGCAGCCAGCCGGTGCTGCTGGAGTCCATCAAGGACCTGAGCCGCTTCGAGGCGGCCACGGGGAACTTCCAGGTCGTGGTCGACCTGGAGAAGGACGCCAACTTCCTGCCGGACGCGATCAAGGGCAGCCGCACGCTCTTCGTGGGGGCGGGCGGGGTGGACGCGTACGTCGACTTCTCGGGCATGGCGGCGAACGGCGTGACCGTGTCGGAGGACCGCACGGAGGCGACGATCCGGGTGCCGCGCGCCCAGCTGGAGAAGCCCAACCTGGACAACAGCCGTTCGTACGTCTTCGCGCAGGAGCGCGGGCTGTTCGACCGGGTGCAGGACTTCCTGTCGGGCTCGCCGGGCGACCAGCGGGAGCTCTATCTCCTGGCAGAGAAGAAGATCCTGGAGGCGGCCGTGGCGAGCGATCTGCGGGCCAGGGCCGACGCCAACACCAAGACGATGTTGTCGGGCATGCTCAAGTCGCTCGGCTTCACCAAGGTCACCGTGAAGTTCACCGACGAGCCGTGAAACCGCTGGTCAGGTGCGCCTTAGGGATCCCTCGCCCCCTCCTAGGCACCTCCCTATCCCTCCTTATGCCATGAGATAAGGCATACGCCCGATGTGTCGGAGGGGGCCTTAGCACGAGTCTTGAGCGTGCAGGGAAACGCACTCCAAGGGAGCGACTCGGATGAACGCCGAACTCGAATACTCGGTCATGCAGTACCACGCCTCCGAACTCCGGCGGGCCGCCGCCGAGCACCGGCGGGCGAACGAGGCGCGCCGGACCTCGGAGCGCCGTCACCGCTCGGTGTTCGCCCGGTTCCTCGCCTCATGACCGCCCACAAGCAGCCCGGCCGCACCCTCCCTCGCGGCCGGGCTGAAATGCCCCCTTAGGGGGCGGCGCGCGGGGCTCGGAATCCTGGCCGGGCCGCGAGCGCGGTGTGGCGACGCCCCGGTCCATTCCTGGTCGGACCGGGGCTTCGCGCTGTCCGGGCCCGGCCGGGCCGCCGCGAGGTCAGGACTTGGGGACGGAGATGAGCAGGGCGTCACCCTGACCGCCGCCACCGCACAGGCCCGCGGCGCCCAGCCCGCCGCCCCTGCGCTTCAGCTCGTACGCCAGCGTCAGCACGATGCGCGCCCCCGACGCCCCGATCGGGTGCCCGAGGGCGATGCCGCCGCCGTTGACGTTGACCTTGTCCAGCGGCACGCCGAGCTCCTTGGCCGACTGGAGCACCACGCTGGCGAACGCCTCGTTGATCTCCACCAGGTCGAGGTCGGCGGCCGTGACGCCCTGCTTGGCCATGGCGTGCTTGATGGCGTTGGCCGGCTGCGACTGCAGCGAGGCGTCGGGACCGGCGACGTTGCCGTGCCGGCCGATCTCGGCCAGCCACTCCAGACCCAGCTCCTCGGCCTTGGCCTTCGACATGACGACGACGGCGCAGGCGCCGTCGGAGATCTGCGAGGCGGAGCCGGCCGTGATGGTGCCGTCGGCGGCGAAGGCGGGGCGGAGTTTGGCCAGGGTCTCCGCGGTCGTGTCGCCGCGTACGCCCTCGTCCTCCTTGACGACCAGGGGCTCGCCGCGGCGCTGCGGGATCTCCACCGGGACGATCTCTTCCTCGAAGACGCCGTTCTTGATGGCGGCGGCGGCCAACTGGTGGGAGCGGGCGGACAGGGCGTCCTGCTCGTCGCGGCCGATGCCGAGGCGGGCGTTGTAGCGCTCGGTCGACTCGCCCATCGCGCACTGGTCGAACGCGCAGAACAGGCCGTCGTGGGCCATCGAGTCGACCACCTGGGAGCCGCCGTACTTGACGCCCTTGCGCAGCCCGGGCAGCAGGTGGGGGGCGTTGGTCATCGACTCCATGCCGCCGGCCACCACGATGTCGAACTCCCCCGCCCTGATCAGCTGGTCGGCCAGGGCGATGGCGTCGAGCCCGGACAGGCAGACCTTGTTGATCGTGATGGAGGGGACGGTCATCGGGATGCCGGCCTTGACCGCGGCCTGACGGGACGGGATCTGACCCGCGCCGGCCTGCAGGACCTGGCCCATGATGACGTACTCGACGGCCTCCGGCGCGACCCGCGCCCGCTCCAGAGCGGCCTTGATCGCCAGGCCGCCGAGCTCCACGGCCTGCAGGCCGGACAGTGCGCCGAGAAGCTTGCCGATCGGGGTGCGAGCTCCGGCGACGATGACGGAACTGGACATGACAACGGCCTCCTGTGCTCGCGCGTCGGGTCTTTGACACCATACCCACGGGTAGAACGTCGCTCCCAGGGAGGTAGGCCACACATGTTCATGCGGATCGACCACATCGGAATCGCCTGTCACGACCTGGAGGAGAAGATCGAGCTGTTCTCCCGGACGTTCGAGCTGACGGTCGTCGCACGCGAGGTGAACGAGGAACAGGGCGTCAAGGAGGCCATGCTGCACATCGCCGACGGCGAAGGCGGGGGCTCCTACATTCAGCTTCTCGAACCCCTCTCGGAAGAGTCACCTGTGGGAAAATTCCTCGCCAGGCGGGGCGAGGGTGTGCATCACGTGGCATTCGGCGTCCCCGATGTCGCCGACGCGATGCATAAGATCAAGGAGAAGGGCGTGAGGCTGCTGGACGAACGTCCCCGGCATGGGTCGATGGGCTCAGAAATCGCATTCCTGCATCCCAAAGATGTGGGTGGAATGCTGACGGAGTTGGTCCAAGCGGCCACGCCCCCGCAAAACGTAAAAAAGGTTCATATGTAACTAGTCACGCAGAAAGTTGGACGGGGCTTCGCAGGTGGCACCAGCGGAGTACGCTTGGCCTTCCACCGGACATGGAGCTCGCTGCCCGGAGCGGGCTCCAGGCTCGGGTGCCCCGAACCCCCCGTCCGGCCCGTGTAGCCGTCTCGACAACCCAGGATCGAGCCTCCATGCAGTCCGACATCGACGCCCAGCTCAACAACTTCTTCGAGGACGCCCCAGCGCGCGAGTTCGACGTGGTGCTCCGTGGTTACGACCGGCACCAGGTTCACGATCATCTCAAGCAGCTCGACGGTGAGCTACGTCAGGCGCGCGAGCAGGTTGTCAGCCTCCAGCGCGATCTGGCCGACTCCCAGCGGCAGTTGCAGGAGCAGGAACGTCCCACCTACTCGGGTCTCGGGGCCCGTATCGAGCAGTTGCTCCGCCTGGCCGAGGAGCAGGCCACGGAGCTGGTCCAGGCGGCCAGGTCCGAGGCCAACGAGATCAAGGCCGCGGCCAAGGTGGAGGCCGCCGACCTGCGCGCCGCCGCCGAGGCCGAGGCCGCCGACAAGCGCGCCCAGGCCACCCGCGAGAGCGAGGAGATGCGCACGACCGCCGAGCGGGAGGCCGAGGACATCCGCTCGACCGCGCGCCGCGAGGCCGACGAGCTGACCCAGACCACCGAGCGCGAGGCCGCCAAGCTGCGCGCCACCGCCGACCACGAGGTCGCCGAGAAGCGCGCCGACGCCGAGCGTGAGATCGCCAAGCTCCGCACGACCACCGAGCGCGAGGTGGCCCAGCTGCGCGCCTCCACCAAGCGCGAGCGCGACGAGGTGCTGACCGCCGCCAAGCGGCAGGCCGACGAGATGCGCGCCCAGGCCCAGCGGGTGCTGGAGGAGTCCGAGGCCAAGCGGGCCCAGGACGAGGCCGAGTTCGAGATCCAGCTCGCCGCCCGCCGCGAGGAGGCCGAGCGCCAGGAGGCCGAGCGCCACGCCACCGCGCAGGCCGCCACGCAGAAGCTGGTCGCCGAGGCCGAGCAGCGCGCCGCCACCGCCGAGTCGCGGGCCACGAAGGCCACGCAGCAGGCCGAGCAGACCCGCCGCGAGGCCGACCTGCACGCCAAGCAGCTCGTCGCGAACGCCCGCAAGAGCGCCGAGACCATCGTGGCCGAGGCCAAGACGAGCGCCGAGACGATCGTCACCGAGGCGAAGACCGAGGCCGAGCGCACCCGTACGGCGATGCAGCGTCAGGTCGACGAGCTGACCCGGCAGCGCGACAGCATCACCAGCCACCTGGCCCAGCTGCGCCAGCTGCTCGGCGGCGCCGCCCTGCCGGGCCTCGACCCGGAGCCCGCGGTCACCGCGGCCCCGCCCAAGCCCGCGCTCGCCGCGGCCGAGCCCGCCGCCGCGGTCGCCGCTCCGGCTCCGGCGCCGGCCCCGGTCACCACGCCGGCGCCGAAGGTGGAGGCCAAGGCCGACGACGACGCCGAATGGTGGCAGGAGTAGGGGGCTCGCACACCGCGTACACGGGGGCTGAATGACGGCTGGGAGAGCCTGGCGACCGCGGGGTCGCTAGGCTCTCTCTTTGCCGCCGGACGGGTACGCAGAGGTACGCGTCCGTCATGCTTGGTCACCGATCCCCCTGGAGTTCCCTGTTGACCGCAGAAGCCAAGCCGGCAGCCGGACCGGAGCAGCCCGAGCAGCCGGAGCAGCCCGCCGAGGAGGGCGACGCGCAGCCGTACGGACTGCCGGGCAAGCCGCTCGCCCGGGGCCCGTTCCTGTTCGGACTGGTCGGCGGGCTGGGCGTGCTGACGGCGATCGCGCTCGCGCAGATGGTCGTGCAGTCGCTGAGCACGATCATCCTGGTCGTCGTGGCGATGTTCCTGGCGGTCGGGCTGAACCCGGCGGTCGAGGCGCTGCAGCGCCGCGCGCTGTCCAGGCGGGCCGCGATCTCGATCGTGTTCGCCGGTGTGATCGTGGCGTTCGCGCTGTTCGGCCTGGCCGTGGTGCCGCCGGTCAGCCAGCAGCTGACGGAGTTCGTCGACGCCGTGCCCGGCTACATCACCGAGCTGAGCAACCATCCGACGCTGCGCCAGCTCGACGCCGACTACCAGATCCTCCCGCAGCTGCGGACGTTCGTGACGAGCACGCTGGGGCCGTCGCTGGCGAGCGGGATCATGGGCGCCGGGCTGGTGGTGCTCAACGGCGTGTTCACCACGGTGACGCTGCTGGTGCTCATGCTGTACTTCCTCGGCTCGCTGCACACGATCAAGGACTACCTGCTCAAGCTCGTCCCGGCCTCGCGCCGGCCGCGCACGCGCGCGATCGCCGAGCAGATCCTCACCGGGATCGGCGGCTACGTCGCGGGCAACGTGCTGATCTCGGTGATCGCGGGCGTGCTGACGTGGATCTTCCTGTCGATCGCCGGCGTCCAGTACGCGCTCGCGCTCGCCCTGGTCGTGGCCCTGACCGACCTGATCCCGCTGGTGGGCGCGACGATCGGCGCGGTGCTGGTGACCGGCGTGGCGCTGCTGCAGTCGGTGCCGGCCGGCATCGCGTGTGCGATCTTCTTCGTCGTCTACCAGCAGGTCGAGAACTACGTCGTCTATCCCCGGGTGATGAAGCACTCGGTCGACGTGACGCCGGCCGTGACGGTGATCGCGGCGTTGTTCGGCGGCGCCCTGCTGGGCATCGTCGGCGCCCTGCTGGCGATCCCGGTCGCGGCCGCGATCGCGCTGATCGTCCGCGAGGTCGTCTTCCCCCGCCAGGATCGCGCCTAACAGGCTCCGACCCTCAGGGCCGGAGGTCGTTGGAGAGGTTGATCCGGATCTCCGTGTTGCGGTATCCGGCGCGCCTGAACGCGGCCGCCATCGGCGCGTTGCCCACGTCGGTGGTGGCGGTGACGCGCGGCTCTCCGTTGGCCGCGTCGATGCGGGTGATCTCGCCGAGCACCTCGTCCACGTAGCCGCACCCCCGGAACTCCGGGACCACCCCGAGATACCCGACGTTCACGTTGTACGGCGTCGCCGAGGGGATCGCCATGCCCGCCACCTCGCCCTCGGGCGTGTAGGCGATCCGCCACCACTGCCGCTTGCCCGGCGCGCCGAGATAGAAGTCCATCTCTTCGCGCGCGGTCGCGTCCACGCCCTTGGCCGTCAGGCTCGCACGGGTCTGGGCGTCCAGGCTGCCCTCGGCGATTCTCCTGAACACCGTCAGGAACTCCTCGTCGGACGCCTCGGCGAACCGCAGCACGCCCTTCGCCGGGGGCACCCCGTCGGCGGGCGCCCACTCGAACTGCAGCCGCTCCACTTCCCGGGTGAGGCCGGCCGCGTGTGCCGCCGCCCGCCGCCATCCCACGGCCGAGGAGGTGGCCGGATCGTCGCGCCAGCCGCCCGCCGCCTTGATGGCGTACTGCACCGGCTGCGGGAATCCGGCCAGCGCGGCCTGGATCAGCTCGGCGGCGATGGCGGCGCGGTCGCCCACGGTGGGATCCATGTCGAGGCAGTCGAGCGCGACCGGGTGCGCGCTGTCCCTCGGCCCCCACCACAGCGCCCGTCCTACGACCCGGTCGCCGGCCTCGGCGATCCACGTCCACTCCGGCCGGTACATGTTCTCGGCCAGATCGGCGAGGTAACGGCCGGCGGAGATCCAGCCGACGGGCTCGGTCACGATCCACGAGGTCACGAGGTCGAGGTCGGCCGGGACGGTGGGGCGGTAGGAGATCACCCGCACAACCTAGCGATCCATTGTCATCATCTGTAACGAGTGTCCGGTCGTTCCTCGCCTCGTGCGGCCCCGAGGCGTCCGCACTGCCAATTTCTCCACCCGGACTCTCGCAGCCGATCCGGCCCCTAACGCGCCGCGCCCAGCTCCGTACGGAGGAAGTCCGCCACCGCGGCGTTGAACGCCTCGGGCTGCTCGACCGCGCTGAGATGCCCGGCCTTCGGGATGATCTCCAGCTTGCCGTCGGGCACCGCCCGCGCCATGGCCTCGGCGTCGGAGACCGGCGACAGCTCGTCCTCCTCGCCCACCACGACGAGCAGCGGCACCTTGAGCGCCCCCAGCGTCTCGAACGAGTCGGGCCGCGCGGCCATCGCGCGCTGCGCCCAGGCGACGGCGCCCGGCGGTGCGGACTGCACGAGCCCCTTGACCCGGCCGAACACCATGGCCCGCCGTTCCTTGGTCGTCGGCCCGATGAGGGCGGGCAGCACCTCCTCGACCAGCACGTCGCTGCCGCCGGACAACACGGCCTGCGCGATGCGTTCCCTGTTGGCCCTGGCCGGGGACGGATCGGTGGTCGCCTTGGTGTCGGCGAGGATCACGCCGAGCACCCGGTCGGGGTGCCGGCGGCAGAACGCCATGGCGACATAGCCGCCCATCGACAGCCCGCCGACCACCGCCTTGTCGATGCCCTCCGCGTCGAGCAGCTCGGCGACGTCGTCGGCCATCGACTCGATGGACGGCTCGTCGTCACCCAGCCGCGAACCGCCGAATCCGCGCAGGTCAGGGGTGATGACCCGGCAGACCTTGGCCAGCCCCTCCCGCTGCGCCAGCCACATGGCCGACGACAGAGGGAACGCGTGAAGCAGCACAACCGGGATCCCGGTCCCGGCAGATCTCGTGTAGAGCTGCACGGTCCACACGGTAACCCGGTTCACGCCGACAATCACTCCATGACCGCGGCTGGTTATCCCGAGCCATCCCACAAAAAGCGATATTTCACCTTATTCCGCTATAAATCCGGCATTGCGTGGCGCGAGAATCCCGCGCACAATCCAGGGACACCGACCGTGCATCCGAGGTGACCCCATGTCAGGATCCCGGCCCGCGCTCCCCGACGCCACCAACGGCGCCTTCCTCCTCCAGGCGCTCCAGGAGGCCAACGCCCGCCGGGCCGCGCACCGCGTGCCGCCCCTGACCATGGACCCGCTGCTGGTCGAGTACGCCAGGGCCAGGGCCGCCTCCCGTTCCGAGCACGAAGGGCTACGGGCCGGGCACGACGGCCTGCGGGCCGGCACGGCCGAGACCCTGTTCTGGAGCGAGGGCGAGTCGATGAGCGACGCCGCCGAAGCGGTGGCCTTTTGGGACACTGAACCGGGCGCTCTCGACCGGCTGACCGCCGCGGCCGGCACCCGCATGGGCGCCGCCCGCGTGGCGGGACAGGGCTCGCGGGCGTACGAGACGTACGTGGTCTTCGTGTTCGAGCCGCTGTGACTCAGACGTCCGTGGGCAGCGGCCACGCCGCCGGGTTGACCCGCTTGACGATCTCGTCGAGGACGATGCGGACGTACGGCTCCCCCACCCACAGGTGCTTGGCGCCGTCCACCCCGATGACCTCGGCCTGCGGCACCCGCGCGAACCGTTTGCGCGCCTCGTCGGGCCGCAGGTAGTCGTCGAACTCCGGCACCAGCGCCACCAGCGGGCGCCCGAACCGCGCCCAGGCGTCCAGGTCGTCGTCAGTGGCCCTGTGGAGCGGCGGCGACAGCAGGATCGCGCCCTCCACCAGGGGGTCGTGCGCCCACTTCAGCGTCAGCTCGGTGCCGAACGACCAGCCGACCACCCACACGTGCGGCAGGTCGTGGAACTCGGCGTACTCCAGCGCTGCGGCCACGTCGAACCGCTCGCCCTCGCCCCCGTCGAACGCGCCCTGCGACGTGCCGCGCTCGGAGGACGTGCCGCGGGTGTTGAAGCGCAGCACGGCGAGGTCGGCCAGGGCCGGCAGCCGGTTGGCGGCCTTCTTGTAGACGTGGCTGTCCATGAACCCGCCGTGGGTGGGCAACGGGTGCAGGGTGACCAGCGTCGCGACCGGGGGACGGTCGAGGGGCTGGGCCAGCTCGCCGACCAGCGTCAGGCCGTCGGCGGTGTGCAGCTCGATCGGCTCACGTCGGGCGGGCAGCACGGTCGCCGCGCGAATCTCCACCATGGATCCCTTCAGTAACGGCTGCGGCCGGGGCCGCGATCAAGTCTCTTACGCCAGCAGGCGGGGTGCCAGTGGCGGCGTTCCTCGTCGCCGCCCGGCCAGTTGGGCCAGGCCACGAGGTGGGGCTGCCCGACGCGGATCTCCTGGTCGCAGCCGGGGCACCGGTAGGTCTTGGTGGAGGAGGCGCCGGTGAGCGTCCGGACCTTCCACTCGCCGTCGGGCCATTCCTCCACCTTGTCGATGCCCGTGGGGAAGCCGAAGGGACGGGAGGATTCTCTCCGGCGGGCGCGGCGTGGGCTCATCGACGGGGGAACTCCGTGGCGCCGGCGGTGACGAGCTGGTCGAGCAGGGGCGCGGGGGCGAAGGCGGGGTCGCGGTATTCGGCGTAGAGGGCGCGCAGGCCGTCGCGGGCCCGGGCCAGGCCGATGGACTCCAGCATCTCGAACGGCCCGGCCGGGTAGCCGCAGCCCAGGCGCATGGCCGCGTCGATGTCGGCGGCCGAGGCGTAGCCGGCGTCGTGCATGCGTACGGCGTCGTTGAGGTAGGGCAGCATGAGGGCGTCCACGACGAAGCCGGCGCGGTCCTTGCACGGCACCGGCGCCCGGCCGGCCACCTTCATCAGGTCGACGGCCGCCCCGGCCGCCGTGTCGGAGGTCAGCGCGGTGCGGGCCAGCTCGGCCACCTCGTCGCCGACGAGGTGCACGCCGACCATCCTGGACGGGTCGGACAGGCGGACGGCGTGCTCGACCACCGGCCGGTCGGAGAACCGGAGCACCACGTCGGGGTCCTCGCCCGACCGCGCGAACCCCGCCGCGCCCAGCCGCCCGGCCAGCTCGTCGGCGCCCGGCCCGGCCACGTCGAACGTGATCACGCCCGACCGCCCGGGCCCCTGCGCACGCGCCTGCTCCGCGCCGTAGAAGCCGCGCCCGCTCTTGCGGCCCAGCCGGCCGGCGGTGACCAGCTCGCGCAACAACGGCGCGGGCGCGTGCCGACGGTCGCGCGTCTCGTCGAACAGCACCTCCATGACCTCGTACGCGGTGTCGAGGCCGATGAGGTCGAGCAGCGCGAACGGCCCCATCGGCAGCCCCGCGCCGCGCGTCATCGCGACGTCGATGTCGTCGCGCCCGGCGATGCCCTGCTCCATGAGCAGGGCGGCGTGGTTGAGATAGGGCAGCAGCAGCCGGTTGACCACGAACCCGGCGCGGTCGCCCACCGTCACGGCCGTCTTCCCAAGCCGCGTCGCCAATGCCGAAATATCCGACACGGCGTCGGCGTCGGACATCACCGTCCGCACCACCTCGACCAACCGCATGACCGGCGCCGGATTGAAGAAGTGCATCCCGACCACCCGCCCCGGACGCCCGGTCGCGGCCGCGAGGGCCGTCACCGGCAACGACGAGGTGTTGGTCGCCAGCACGGTCTCGGGTTTGCAGACGCCGTCGAGATCGCGGAACAGCGAGATCTTGTAGTCGAGGATCTCGGGGATCGCCTCGACGACCAGGTCGGCCTCGCGCAGGTCGTCGCGCGAGGTGGTCAGCGTCACGCGGCCGAGGATCTCCGCACGCCGCTCGGCCGGCAGCCGCCCCTTGTCGACGGCACGGGCGGTGGAGCGCTCGAGCAGGCCGCGCCCCCTGGCCAGCGCCTCGGCGTCGGCCTCGACGCCGATCACCCGCAGGCCGGCCCGCGCGAACACCTCCGCGATCCCGGCTCCCATCGTGCCGAGACCGACGACACCCACCCGTTCGAACGCCATGCCTCCAGTTTTCCAGAGCCGCTAAGGTGGACGGTCATGCGGCTGGTCATCGCGCGCTGCAGCGTGGATTACATCGGACGGCTCACGGCACACCTGCCGATGGCGCCGAGACTCGTGCTCATCAAGGCCGACGGCAGCGTGAGCATCCACGCCGACGACCGCGCCTTCAAACCGCTCAACTGGATGAACCCGCCGTGCAAGCTCAAGGAGGACGGCGAGACCTGGACGGTCACCCACGGCAAGACCGGCGAGAAGCTGGTGCTGACCATGGCGGAGATCCTCCATGACTCGAGCCACGAGCTCGGCGTCGACCCCGGCCTGATCAAGGACGGCGTGGAGGCCCACCTGCAGGAGCTGCTCGCCGAGCACATCACGGCCCTGGGTGAGGGCTACTCCCTGATCCGGCGCGAGTACATGACGGCCATCGGCCCGGTCGACATCCTGTGCAGGGACGCCGCGGGCGCGACGGTGGCGGTGGAGATCAAGCGCCGCGGCGAGATCGACGGGGTGGAGCAGCTCACCCGCTACCTGGAGCTGCTCAACCGCGACCCGCTGCTGTCTCCCGTGCGCGGCGTGTTCGCGGCGCAGGAGATCAAACCGCAGGCGCGCGTGCTCGCCGCCGACCGCGGCATCACGTGCGTCACCCTCGACTACGACGCCCTGCGCGGCATCGAGCCGGAAAACCCCACCCTTTTCTGATCTGTACGGCTCAGCCGTGGCCGGCCACCCGCCGCCCCGGGTCGCCGGCCCTCCAGGGAAACGCCCGCTGACCCTTCAGTGGTGACCCGCCGCAACGGAGCGCCCCGTGGGCCGGCTCCGTGGCCGGCGCTCCTTGGATGCCCTGGTCGCGAGGTGGTAAGCAAGCGATTACCCGTCTATCGTGACCGCATGAGCACGCTGACGTTCGATTCGCTCAACCCGGCGACCGGCGACGTGGTCGGCAGCCACCCCCGGCACACCGCCGCCGACGTCCACGAGGCCGTGGAGCGGGCGGGCGAGGCCGCCCGGTGGTGGGCCGCGCTCCCGCCGGCCGAGCGCAAACGCCGCCTGCTCGACTACAAGGCCGTCCTCACCCGGCACATCAGGGAACTCGCCCGGCTGATCCACGACGAGACCGGCAAGCCGGTGGGCGACGCCACGCTGGAGATGGTGCTGGTCATCACCCACCTCGACTGGGCGGCGCGCCACGCCCAGAAGGTGCTCGGCCGCCGCCGCGTCAACCCCGGCACCATCGGCCTCAACCTGGCCGCCACCCTCGAATACCTGCCGCTCGGCGTCGTCGCCGTCATCGGCCCGTGGAACTACCCCGCCTTCACCCCCATGGGCTCCATCTCCTACGCCCTGGCCGCCGGCAACGCGGTCGTGTTCAAGCCGAGCGAGCTCACCCCCGGCGTCGGCGTACGGCTGGCGGAGTTGTTCGCCGAGTCCGTCCCCGAGCAGCCGGTGTTCCAGACCGTCACGGGGCTGGGCGAGACGGGCGCGGCGCTGGCCGCCGACCCGAGGGTGAAGAAGGTCGCCTTCACCGGCTCCACCGCCACGGCCAAGCGCGTCATGGCGGCCTGCGCGGAGAACCTCACCCCGCTCGTGGCCGAGTGCGGCGGCAAGGACGCGTTCATCGTCGACGCCGACGCCGACGTGGCCGCGGCGGCCGACGCGTGCCTGTGGGGCGCCCTGTCGAACGCCGGCCAGACGTGCGCGGGCGTCGAGCGGGTCTACGTGGCCGACGCCGTCTACGAGCCGTTCATGCGGGAGTTGTCCGGGCTGGCCGCCAAGGTGAAGGCGGGCGAGGACTACGGCCCGATCACGATGCCCGGCCAGCTCGACGTCATCAGGCGGCACATCGACGACGCCGTCAAGTCCGGCAGGGTCGTGACCGGCGGCTCCGGCGCGGTGCGGGCGCCGTACGTCGATCCGGTGATCGTGGAGGACGTGCCGGAGGACTCCCCCGCGGTGCGCGAGGAGACGTTCGGCCCGACCATCACCGTGCGCCGCGTCCGCGACGCGCAGGAGGCGCTCGATCTGGCCAACGCCTCGGCCTACGGGCTGGGCGGCACGGTCTTCAGCCGCGACGCCCGCCGCGCCGCCCAGCTCGCGCGCAGGTTGCGCGGCGGCATGACCGCGATCAACTCGATCATCTCGTTCGCCGGAGTGCCGGCCCTGCCGTTCGGCGGCGAGGGCGAGTCGGGGTTCGGCCGGATCCACGGCGCCGACGGGCTGCGCGAGTTCGCCCGGGCCAAGGCGGTCACCCGGCAGCGCTTCCCGATGCCGGGAATGAACATCACGTCGTTCAGAAGAGGCCCCGCCGATCTTGAGCGGCTGGTCAGACTTGTGACGTTCTTGCATGGAAGACGAAAAAGGTAATCTTCTTACCCTTTCCAGAAAACGGATCATCAGTCCATAATTGTGTGCTCTGGGGGCCACGATCATGTTGGACGGGTGAATGTGAACCGGTCTTACCGGGGAATGACGGCTGAACAAAGGCTGGCGGACCGGCGCGAGCGGCTGATGACGGCCGCGTACACGCTATACGCCAAGCCGGGATTCACGTCGACGACGATCGAAAGGCTGTGCTCGGAGGCCAGGATCTCCAACCGCGCCTTCTACGAATGTTTCGGCGGGCGCGAGGAGCTCCTGCAGGCGTTGCACGAGCGCTGCGTCGAGGAAAGCCTCGCCGTCGTGGCCAAAGCGTTACAGGAGGCGCCGGACACGCTTGACGGCAGAGTCAAGGCGGGGATTCGCGCGTATATCGAATTCGCCACGGCCGACTGGCGCCGGGCCCGCATCATGCACGTCGAGGTCCGCAGGTCCGGAGACGTCCTGACACTCTCACGTCAGCGCGCGGTGGAGGCGTTCGCCCGGCTGATCCAGGACGCCGCCGAGGATTTTCCGAAGACGTCCGCGTTGAATCGCCGGCTGCTTGCACTCGGCGTAATTGGCGCGTTACAAGAGTTGCTCATCGAATGGCTGCTCTCGGACGACCGGCCGGACATCGAGGAACTCGTCGCGGTGGCGGTGCACATCTTCACCCGCGGCCTCGGCCCCGCTTGATCGCGATATCAATCGCATTCCCGCGGGATTAGCGGATCGGCCGGCCGAAATCTTGCATTGTCCAGGTGTCGAAAAGAGCGGGCGACGGCTGATCGTCGCCCGCTCCGATATCTCAGTTCAGGCCACCGCGGCCTCGGGAACCTCGACGTTCAGGACCCGATTCAGCCGGGTCACCGCGAGCACCCGCATGATCCGCGGCGGCACCCCCCGGAGAACGAGGCGGCGTTGCACGCTCATCGCGCGCCGATGCGAGCCCACGAGAACTCCAAGCCCCGTGGCGTCGATCATCTCCAGCTGGGAAAGATCGAGGATCAGATCGCCGTCTCCGGAGTCGAGAGCCTTGTGCACCCGCTCGCGCACCCCGGCCGACGTCCCGGCGTCGAGCCGGGCTCCGATCCGCACCACCTGGGCCCTCGGATTGCCCCGGACTCGCATGCCACCTCCTCGGTCACGCACACCCCGTGCGTCGTCAAAACTCGGCGCAGAACGCCTGAAGGGCTCAACCCCGTAGTCCTCCCCTACCCAGCCAGCGGCAATGACACGACTGCGGTCAGCAGGAACTCTCCATCGCCTGTCGGCTGGGCCGTCACCTTGCCGCCCACAGCGCCCAGCCGCTCGCGCATGCCGGCCAGACCGCTGCCCAGATCGAGTGCCGCACGCCGGACCACGCCGTCATTGCGCACGGACAACTCGGCCTCGTCCTCGGTGAACCTGATCGTGATGTCGCAGTAGGTCGCGGTGCTGTGCTTGAGCACGTTCGTCACCGCCTCGCGGACTGCGTACGCGAACACCGGAGCCACCCCGTCGGGCAGCTCGTGGTAGGGAAGGCGCACCTCGCAGCGGACCCCGGCCGCTTCGAGCACTCCCTTAACGCTATTCAGCTCGGCCGCCAAGTCAAGCTCGCGGTACCCGCGCACGGCCTCCCGCAGCTCCCTGAGCGCCTTCCTGGTCAGCGCGTTGACCTCGGCCATCTCGGCCTTGGCCTTGCCCGCGTCCACGTCCGACAGCCGCGTGGCCAGCTCGGTCTTGACCGCGATGGCCGACAGCTGGTGCCCCACGAGGTCGTGCAGGTCACGGGCGAACCGCAGCCGCTCCTCGGCCACCGCCAGCCTGGTGTGCGCCTCCCGGCCGGCGTGCGCCTCCTCCGCCAGCTGCCAGATCCACACCCACAACCGGGTGGAGGGCGGCATCAACGTGCACCAGATGGCGTAGATCAGGGTGTAGTAGATGAGCCCTCCCCCCACACCCATGCCGGCGTCGAGGAGGCTCGTCCCGGTCGCCAGGCCGAGCATGGCAAGACCGACGGCGACCACGCCCGTGCCGACCGAGAGCAGCACGGCGGTGCGCTTGGAGACGTTCAGCGTGGCGATCGAGAGCCAGGCCACGAGGGCGAAACCCCAGCCGAACGGCTCGGCCCCGCCCATGCCCGCCGCCACCACGGCGAGGACCGCCGCCACCACCACCTGCTTGGTGGGGTGACGGCGGTCCATGGCCGGGGCGATGAGGCGCACGCCCACCCAGGTGAGCCCGGCGGCGGCCACCAGCGCGGGCCCCACGCTCCACCAGTACAGCCTGTCGTCGGCGAAGGCGATGAGGCAGGCCAGGGCGAACATCAGCCACATCATCACGAAGACCACGGCCAGCATCAACCAGGTGAGCCGGCGTGCTCGCTTGAGCGAGTCCACGGAGCTACTTGGCGCGCAGCACGTCGGTGAGCTTGAGCCTGGCTCCCGTCCGCAGCACGGCCCTGGCGTACACCTTGGCGCCGATGGCCAGCACCGCGGCCACGGCCAGCAGCATGGCCGCCATGGACACGCCCACCTGCCACAGCGGCACCTCCGTCGCCGCCATCCGCACCGGCATGACCATGGAGGAGAACGGCGGCACGAACGACATCACCGTGGCCAGCGTGCCCGTGGGGTCGGTGGTGATGTAGAAGCTCACGAAGTACGTCAGCATGACCGTCATGGTCAGCGGCGTGAGCACGGTGTTCACCTCCTCCTGGCGCGAGACCAGCGAGGCGAGCGCGGCCGACAACGTGGCGAAGAAGACGTAGCCCAGCACGAACCAGACCAGCACACCGGCGACCAGCCCGGCGATCCCGGGCGGGAAGTCCGCGGACAGGCCCGACGCGCTCGTCGCGAGCAGCCCGACCGCGAGGATCGTGACCATGTTGATCAGGCCCACCACGCCGAGACCGGCGATCTTGCCGCCGAGCAGCTGCCACGGCCGCACCGCGGAGAGCAGGATCTCCACGATCCGGCTGCCCTTCTCCTCCACCACACCCATGGCGACCATCGTGACCTGCCCCATGAGGAGCATGAAGAGCACGAGGACCAGTACCACGGCGATGCCCGTGCGGGCGCCTTCGTACTGCGCGTCGGCGCCGACGGACTGCACCTGCAGCGGTGGGATGTTCACCCCGGCGGCGCCGAGCCTGACCTCGCGGTTGACGCTCTGCATGAGCACGCCGAGCTCGGAGTCGATCTCCCCGTCGGTGAGCACCCTGGCGTCGTCGACGAGCACCGCGTCCACGTCGCCGTCGAGCACGGCCTGCTTGGCCGCCTCCTCGTCCGGGAACGTCCGCCACTCGAACTCCGTGTCCGGCGCCGCCTGCTGCAGCGGCAGCTGCTGGGAGTTGACCGTGCCCAGCGTGTACGAGTCGCCGCCCATGATCGTGGGCAGGAAGGAGACCGCCGCCACCAGCAGGCCGGTGACGAGCAGGCCGATCACGAACCCCTTGGTCCGCACCTGCGTGACGATCTCCCGCCGCGCGATCAGCATCAGTCCGTTCACGCCACGGCCTCCTTGAAGATCTCGGTGAGGGTCGGCTGCTCGACCCCGAAGTACTCGACGTGGCCCGCCTTCATGGCGCGGCGCAGGACCTCCTGGTCGTCCACGTCGGCGGTCTGCAGGATGTGCCGGTCGCCGCGCACGGTGACCGTGCCGGGCAGGCCGTCGGCCCAGCCGTGGGCGGGGTCGCGGACGACGACCCGCAGCGTGTTGCTCTCGGCGCCCCGCAGGTCCGCCACCGTGCCGGTGGCCACCATGCGGCCTCCGGAGACGATGCCGACGGAGTCGCACAGCCGCTCGACCAGCTCGAGCTGGTGACTGGAGAAGATCACCGGCACGCCGCCCCTGCACCGCTCCTGCAGCGCCGTGGCGAGGGTGTCCACCGCGATCGGGTCGAGACCGGAGAACGGCTCGTCCAGGACCAGCACCGCCGGGTCGTGCACGAGCGCCACCGCGAGCTGCACGCGCTGCTGGTTGCCCAGCGAGAGCGCCTGCACGGCGTCGTTCCTGCGCTCGACGAGCCCGAGCCGCTCGATCAGGTCGGTGGCGGACTTCTTCGCCGCCTGCGCGCTCAGGCCCTGCAACCTTCCGAAGTACTCGATCTGCTCGATGACCTTCATCTTCTGGTACAGGCCGCGCTCCTCCGGCATGTAGCCGAACCGCCGCCGGTCGTCGTAGCCGAGCGGCCTGCCCTGCCAGCGCACCTCGCCGGAGTCGGCCTGGAGCACGCCCATGACGATACGCATCGTCGTGGTCTTGCCGGCGCCGTTGGCGCCCACGAAGCCGTACATCTCGCCAGGCCGTACGGTGAAGCTGATCCCGTCAAGGGCGACCTTGCCCCCTGGGGCGTCGGGGCCGCCCGCGAAACTCTTGCGCAGGTCGCTGATCTCGAGCATCAGGTCCTCTCCTTCGTCATGGGTCAATCATGGCTTTTGCCGCATAGCCCCATGTAGTCGCGGAAATCATGGACCGGATATGGATCCCGCGTCCGATCCTGATGACATTTGTCATTACGCTGAGGCCATGACGCGCCCCGACAAGGACAAGCCGGTCGTTCTCTCACGCATCTACACCCGGGTCGGCGACGACGGCACGACGGCGCTGAGCGACATGAGCCGCACGTCGAAGACCGACCTGCGGCTCGCCGCCTACGCCGACGTGGAGGAGGCCAACGCCCACCTGGGGCTCTCGCTCGCGTTCGGCACCCTCCCGGCCGAGCTGACCGAGGTGCTCCGGCTCGTGCAGAACGAGCTCTTCGACGTGGGGGCGGACCTGGCCACACCCGTGACGGAGCATCCGGAGTTCCCGCCGCTGCGGGTGGAGCAGTCGTACATCGACCGGCTGGAAGAGCTGTGCGATCGCTTCAACGCCGGCCTCAAGCCGCTGCGGAGCTTCATCCTGCCCGGCGGAGACCCCGCCACGGCCGCGCTGCACGTCGCGCGCGTCACCGTTCGCAGGGCCGAGCGGACGACCTGGGCCGCCCTGCAGGCTCACGACGACATGAACCCGCTGACGGCGAAATACCTCAACCGGCTGTCCGACCTGCTCTTCATCGCCTGCCGCGTGGCCCACGGCGGCGAGGAGATCCTCTGGAAGCCCGGCGGTACGCGTCAGGCGACGTCGAGATAGGCGCTCGGCGGGGCCGACTCCAGCCACGCCAGGAAGCCCGTCATCGCGTCAGGGCTCATGGCGAGCGAGATGCCCCGCGTGCTGCCGTCGCAGTCGACCGCGTAGAGCCCGCCCTCGATCTCACGACGGGGGGATACGACAAGGCCGCGCCTCGCGATCGCGTGGCGCGGCCTCAGTCGCACACCCAGGAGCGGAATCCAGTGGAGCTCCCCGTCGGCATAGCGGGCTACCCCGCTCTGCCATCCCCGGTCGCCCACCCGCAGGCGACAGGGGACGCTGCCGCGTACGCGGGCCAGCGTCACCCCCCGCAGGACGACGAGGACGGCCAGCGCAACCACGAGAACTACCACCGTCGTCACCACTGCCGCCCCCTGAGTCCGCTTGCTTGTATTAAACCTCTTCGCCCGCCGCGCGCAGCCGGGCCCTGGCACGCTTGGCCTCGAGGGCCGCGTCGGCGTCTTCCTGGTTGGCCTCGATCGAGGCCTGAGCCCGGTCGAGAGCGTCACGGGCAGCCGCGACGTCGACCTCGGTGCCGAGTTCGGCCACCTCGGCGAGCACGGACACCTCGTCGTCGGCCACGGAGATGAAGCCCCCGTGCACCGCGGCCACGAGGTCGCCCTCGTTCTCCCGCTTCACGCGCAGCACGCCGCCCTCGACGAGGACGCCGAGCACAGGTGCGTGTTGCGGCATGATACCGATCTCGCCGTCCACGGTCTTGGCAATCACCATGTCGGCCTCGCCCGACCAGATCTCACGCTCGGGTGAGACAACCCCTACGCGTAGCTTCGCCACTTGTGTAGGTTCCTTTCCGATCAGGTGGCGGTGCGGCCCGACCGGGCCGCACCGCTCACCAGGGGCGAATTACCGACGCTCGAGTTCCTTGGCCTTCGCGATGGCCTGGTCGATGCCGCCGACCATGAAGAACGCCTGCTCGGGCAGGTGGTCGTACTCACCCGCGCAGAGGCCCTTGAAGGAGGCGATGGTCTCGTCGAGCGGAACGGTCTCGCCCGGCTGGCCGGTGAAGGCCTCGGCCGCGTACATCGGGTGCGACAGGAAGCGCTCGATGCGGCGGGCCCGCTGGACGGTGACCTTGTCCTCTTCGGACAGCTCGTCGATACCGAGGATCGCGATGATGTCCTGGAGCTCGCGGTACTTCTGCAGGATCCGCTTGGTCTCCTGGGCCACCCGGTAGTGCTCCTCGCCCACGATCTGCGGGTCGAGGATCCGGGAGGAGGAGTCGAGCGGGTCCACCGCCGGGTAGATGCCCTTCTCCGAGATCGGCCGCGACAGAACGGTCTGCGCGTCGAGGTGCGCGAACGCGTTGTGCGGGGCCGGGTCGGTGATGTCGTCGGCGGGGACGTAGATCGCCTGCATGGAGGTGATCGAGTGACCGCGCGTCGAGGTGATGCGCTCCTGGAGCACGCCCATCTCGTCGGCCAGCGTCGGCTGGTAACCCACCGCGGACGGCATACGGCCGAGCAGGGTGGAGACCTCCGAACCGGCCTGCGTGAAGCGGAAGATGTTGTCGATGAAGAGCAGCACGTCCTGCTTCTGCACGTCGCGGAAGTACTCCGCCATGGTCAGCGCCGACAGCGCGACCCGCAGACGGGTGCCCGGCGGCTCGTCCATCTGACCGAAGACGAGCGCGGTGTCCTTGAGGACGTCCGCCTCCTCCATCTCCAGCCAGAGGTCGTTGCCCTCACGGGTGCGCTCGCCCACGCCGGCGAAGCACGAGGTGCCACCGAAGTTGCGGGCGACGCGGCGGATCATCTCCTGGATGAGAACGGTCTTGCCGACGCCGGCGCCGCCGAACAGACCGATCTTCCCACCCTGCACGTACGGGGTGAGCAGGTCGATGACCTTGATGCCGGTGACCAGCAACTCCGTGCGGGACTCGAGCTGGTCGAAGGGCGGGGACGGGCGGTGGATGCCCCACCGCTCCTCGATCTTGAGGGACGAGGTCGGGACGTCGAGCGTCTCGCCCAGCGCGTTCCACACGTGGCCCTTGACGACGTCGCCGACCGGAACGGAGATGGGGGCGCCGGTGTCGACCACGACCTGGCCGCGGACCATGCCGTCGGTGGGCTGCATCGAGATGGCGCGGACGAGGTTGTCGCCCAGGTGCTGGGCGACCTCGAGCGTCAGGGTCTTGGTCTCGCCGCCGAGGGTCACCTCGACGTGGAGCGCGTTATAGATGTCGGGCATCGCCTCGACGGGGAACTCCACGTCGACGACGGCGCCGGTGACACGTGCCACGCGGCCAGTGCCGGCCGCGGGGGTTTCTACAGTTTCAACAGCCTCTGCAGTCATTTCACTCTTTCCCCGCTGCGGCGTCAGCGAGCGCGTTGGCGCCACCGACGATCTCGCTGATTTCCTGGGTGATCTCGGCCTGGCGAGCCTGGTTCATCTGCTGGGTCAGCACCCGCATCAGCTCGTTGGCGTTGTCGGTCGCGGACTTCATCGCGCGCCGCCGCGCGGCCTCCTCGGAGGCCGCGGACTGCAGCAGCGCCGTGAAGATGCGGGACTCCACGTAACGCGGGAGCAGCGACTCCAGCACGTCGGCCGCGGTGGGCTCGAACTCGAAGTACGGCGGGATCACGGTGGACTCGGTCGCCTCGGTCTCCTCGACCTCCAGCGGCAGGATCCGCTTGACCACGACGTTCTGCGTGAGCATCGAGACGAACTCGGTCGAGACGATGTGGATCTCGTCGATGCCGTTGTCGTCCTTGAAGGACTCGATCAGCGTGTTCGCGATCTCCTTGGCGTCGCTGTAGGCCGGCTTCCTGGTGAAGCCGACCCAGCTGCCGCCCATCTCCCGGTTGCGGAAGGAGTGCCACGCGACACCCTTACGCCCGGTGACGAACGGCACCACGCTCAGGCCGCGGCCCTCCAGGTGCCCGCGCAGGGCCTCGGCCTCGCGCAGCACGTTGGCGTTGAAGCCCCCGGCGAACCCGCTGTCACTGGTGACGATGAGGACGCCCGCCTTGGCGGGGTTCTCCTTCGCCACGGTCAGCGGATGGTCGACGCTGGCCGCGTTGCTGACGACACCCGTGACGGCGCGAGTGATCTCACGCTCGTACGGGATCGCCGCCTGCATGCGCTGCTGCGCCCGCACGATCCGCGATGAGGCGATGAGCTCCTGGGCGCGCGTGATCTTCGCGGTCGACTTGACCGAGTTGATCCGCCGCCGCAGCAGCCTTAGCTGGGCACCCATGACCTACTTCTCCGCCGCCGGACGGACGACCTTCTTGATCTTCTCCTGGCCGACCTCGTCGGCGCCGAGCGGCGCCACCGGCTCGTCCTTCACCAGCAGCTCACCCGAAGAGGTGGTGAAGCCCTTCTTGAACTCCGTGATGGCGTCCTTGAGAGCGGTCGCCGCGTCGTCGGGCAGCTCCTTGGTCTCGCGGATGCCGTCGAGGATGCCCTTGTTGGAGGACTGCAGGTAGTCGAGGAACTCCGACTCGAAGCGCCGGACGTCCTCGACCGGCACCTCGTCGAGCTCACCGGTGGTGCCGGCCCACACCGACACGACCTGCTTCTCGACCGGGAACGGCGCGTACTGAGGCTGCTTGAGCAGCTCGACCAGGCGCTGGCCGCGGTCGAGCTGAGCCCGCGAGGCCGCGTCGAGGTCGGAGGCGAACGCGGCGAACGCCTCCAGGTCGCGGTACTGCGACAGCGACAGCTTCAGCGTGCCCGCCACCTTGCGCATGGCCTTGACCTGGGCCGAACCGCCGACTCGGGAAACCGAGATACCGACGTTGATCGCCGGGCGGACGCCGGCGTTGAACAGGTCGGTCTCGAGGAAGCACTGGCCGTCGGTGATGGAGATGACGTTGGTCGGGATGAACGCCGACACGTCGTTGCCCTTGGTCTCGATGATCGGCAGACCGGTCATCGAGCCGCCGCCCATGTCGTCGGAGAGCTTGGCGCAGCGCTCCAGCAGGCGCGAGTGGAGGTAGAAGACGTCGCCGGGGAAGGCCTCGCGGCCCGGGGGGCGACGCAGCAGCAGGGACACGGCGCGGTAGGCGTCGGCCTGCTTGGTCAGGTCGTCGAAAACGATCAGGACGTGCTTGCCCTGGTACATCCAGTGCTGGCCGATGGCCGAGCCGGTGTAGGGGGCAAGGTACTTGAAGCCGGCCGGGTCGGAGGCGGGGGCGGCGATGATGGTGGTGTACTCCATCGCGCCGGCCTCTTCCAGGCGGGCCCGCACCTGCGCGATGGTCGAGCCCTTCTGGCCGACCGCCACGTAGACGCAACGGACCTGCTGCTCGGGGTCACCCGAGAGCCAGCCCTCACGCTGGTTGAGGATGGTGTCGACGGCGATCGCCGTCTTGCCGGTGCCGCGGTCGCCGATGATCAGCTGGCGCTGGCCGCGGCCGATCGGCGTCATGGCGTCGATCGCCTTGATGCCGGTCTGCAGCGGCTGCTTCACCGGCTGCCGCTGCACGACCGAGGGGGCCTGCAGCTCGAGGGCGCGACGGCCCTCGGCCTCGATGGCGCCCTTGCCGTCGAGCGGGTTGCCCAGCGGGTCGACCACGCGGCCGAGGAAGTCGTCGCCGACGGGCACGGACAGGACCTCGCCCGTCCGGCGGACCGTCTGGCCCTCCTCGATGCCGCTGAACTCGCCCAGGATCACGACACCGATCTCACGGGTGTCGAGGTTGAGCGCCAGACCGCGCGTGCCGTTCTCGAACTCGAGCAGCTCGTTCGCCATCGCCGAGGGAAGGCCGGAGACATGGGCAATGCCGTCGCCGGCGTCGACGACGGTCCCGATCTCCTCGCGCGCGGCGCCTTCCGGTTCGTACGCCTGGACGAAGCGCTCAAGCGCGTCCCGGATCTCGTCCGGCCGGATCGTAAGCTCCGCCATCTCTACTCTGTCTCCCTATTCGCCTAGCCGGCCAACCGGCGGCGGACTTCTTCGATTCGTCCCACAATGGTGGTGTCGATGATCTCGTCGCCGATGCGGACCGAGAACCCACCGAGCACTCGCTTGTCCACCTCGACGTTCAGGTGCACGTCGCGGCCGTACGTGGTGCGCAGCAACGCCGCCAGCCGTTCCTTCTGCGCGTCGGTCAGCTCGACCGCGCTGCGCACCACCGCCACGAGGCGCTGACGCTGCGCGGCCACCAGCTGGCCCACCTCGTCCAGCCCTGTTTCCAGGCTACGCCCACGGGGGTGCAGCACGAGATGCGTGATGAGGCGCAGGCTGGTCGGCGCGACCTTGTTCCCGAGCAGGCCCCGCAGCAGATCGCGTCTGGCCTCCTCGGGGGCGTCGCCGTCGACGAGCGCGCGGCGCAGGTCGGGGTTGGCGGCGACGATGCGGCCGAAGCGGAAGAGCTCGTCCTCCACCTCGTCGAGCCGGGACTGGCTCTCCGCCTCCGCCGCAGCCGCGACGACACCGAGCCGTTCGAGCACGTCGGGCAGGTCGCCGCCGCGCGACCACCGGGCCGAGACCGCGGCCTCGGCGGTGGCGACGGCCGCCTCGCCGACCTTGCCGGCCAGCAGCGAGCGCACCAGGCTCGACTTCTGCTCGGCCGACCTGGCCGGGTCGGACAGGACGCGGCGCAGGCCGTGCTCACGGTCGAGCAGATCGGCGACCGCGAAGAGCTCGTCGGAGAGCGTACCGAGGTCGGCGCTGCCGGCGACCGCGTTGAACCGCTCTTCGACGTCGGCCAGCGAGGCTCTGCTCAGACCGCGCATCAGCGCACCGCCTGCGCGTTCGAGCTCTCCAGCTCGTCGAGGAACCGGTCGACGATGCGGCTCTGGCGGGCCTCGTCCTCGAGGGACTCGCCGACGATGCGGCCGGCCAGGTCGGTCGACAGGCGACCGATCTCCGCACGGAGCTGCGCGAACGCGGCCTGGCGGTCGGCCTCGATCTGGGCGTGCGCGGCCTCGACGAGCCGGCGCGCCTCGGCCTGGGCCTGCTCACGCAGCTCGGCCTTGATCTGGGCGGCCTGCTCGCGAGCCTCCTCGCGCAGTCGCGCGGCCTCGTGCCTGGCCTCGGCCAGCTGGTCGCGGTACTGCTGCTGCAGGGCCTGCGCCTCGGCCTGGGCCTCCTCGGCCCTCTTGATGCCGCCCTCGATCGCGTCGGTGCGCTCGGCCAGCGTCTTCTGGATACGCGGGACGAGCATTCTGCCGACGACGAAGAAGACGACGAGGAACGAGAAGATACCGACGACGAGCTCGTACGTGTGCGGGAGGAGGGGGTTGTAGCCGCCCTCCTCCGGCGCGGCGAGGAGCTTAGCTGCCATGGTCATGGGTGCAGCCTTTCGTCAGAGATTCTTCTTGCTCGTCAGATGGCCTGGAAGAGGAACGGGGCGACCAGACCGATGAGGGCGAGGGCCTCGGTGAGGACGAAGCCGAGGAGCATGTTCTGGCGGATCAGGCCGTACGCCTCCGGCTGGCGGGCGATGGCCTGCACGCCCTGACCGAAGATGATGCCGACGCCGATGCCGGGGCCGATGGCGGCGAGACCGTAACCGATGGCGGTGACGTTGCCGGAGACCTCAGCGAGAATGCCCATTACTGTTATTCCTTTACTGGACGGCCGGTGAAGCGGAGTCTCACCGGTCATGGATATTCCGGTATGTGGGTTTTCAGTGCTCTGCGTGCAACGAGCCACCGATGTACATCGATGCCAGCATCGCGAAGAGGAACGCCTGCAGGAACTGGATGAACATCTCGAAACCGGTGAAGATGATCGTCATGATCACGCCGACCACACCGACGGGGGCACCCAGCGGGGTGAGCTGCACGAACAGGAAGTGGAAACCGACCATGCTGAAGAACGCGAGCAGCATGTGGCCCGCGAACATGTTCGCGAACAGTCGCACGGCGTGCGTGAACGGCGCGATGATCATGTTGGAGAGGAACTCGATCGGCGAGAGCAGCACGTAGATCGGCTTCGGCAGCCCCGGCGGGAACATCATGTTCTTGAAGTAGCCGCCCGCGCCCTGGTGCTTCACACCGAGGTAGATCTTCAGCACGTAGATCGAGATCGCGAGCACCGCCGGGAAGGCGATGTGCGACGCCACGGGGAACTGGGCGATCGGGACGACGCCCAGCAGGTTCCAGACGAGGACCAGGAAGAACAGCGTCACCAGCAGGCCCATGAACCGGTCGGCGTCCTTGCCCAGGAACGGGCGGGCGACCTGGTCACGGACGAACATGTAGCCGTATTCGACGACGTTCTGCACGCCCCGGGGCACGAGCTTCGGACTGGAGAAGGCAGCCCACGTCAGGCCGATCACGAGGATCGCGCTGATCACCGCGAGCAGAACCGGCTTGGTGAACCATTCGACCCCGGCGACCGGGGCCAAATTGAAAAGCTCCTCAGGCGTCGGCGCACCGAACTCGTCGCCGTGGGCGGGGGCCGTCAGCGTAATCACGCGGCGTTCCCTTCAACGTCGTAGTGGATCACAAGGGTTTCCTCAGCGGAGTGTTCGCTACGTCGGACTAGCGAGAGAACTTTCGATAGGCCAGATAGCCGGCGAGTATCAGCCCCAGGACCGTGCCTATGGGGAAGAACGCGGACACGTCGAGCCAGCGGTCCAGCAACCACCCGATTCCGCCATAGACCGCCATCCCTGCGAGCAGATAGCTGGGGATCGACCACATGGCGTCGGCGAAGTCGCGACCGTCTTCTTCGGGTCGGCGTTCTTGTGCGCTCATCGCGGCCCTGACGATAGCAGGCGAGCAGAGGACTAGTCATATCGGACCCCGTCCGGTGACCGGACTCATGAGCCGCCCTTTCCGGGGACCCTGGCTTCGGGGTCGACGTAAAGCATCTTGGTCTTGACGAAAGCGCGCACTTCGAAGCCCGTCCAGACCACCGTGCACAGGACGACCGTCCAGGCGAAGGCCCGGGAATCCCAGGCCGTGGTGTCGCCGAAAACGCTCAGGACGACCATGATGGCGATGACCTTCACGAGATAACTCAGCATCGCGGCGATCGCCATCATCTGCGGGGAAATGCGCGCGGCATAGGAGACCGCCACCACGCTCACGCTGAAAAAGACACCGACGAGAACCGCTCCGATGGCCGCGCCGAGCGCGCCCTGGCCCCCCACCGTCAGCAACGACACGGCCACGGCGATCACTCCGACCACGGAGGTCGGAATGGCGGCGCTCTTCAGTACGCGCACGTCGTTGGCCTGCATCGATGCTCCATCAGCCTGTTGTCAAGCGAGCGTTTGCTACCTCCAGAGCATATGCATGCGGTGGAGGTGCCTGTTCGTGAAAGATATCACAAGCTCCGGGAAGACCGCTTTTACCTGCCGTTTCTAGTGCGCGATCAAGAGCGGGTGGGAAAGACCGGAATGACCGGATTGCCCTCTGCCGCCGCGCGTCCCGACGGGGGGCCGTCCGCGGGCGGGTGCTGACTCCTCATCTCGGCGTCGGGGAGGATCGGCGGCATCGGGCCGGTCGGCGGGCCGTCGTCGTCGGGCTGGTTGTCACGCGAGGCGGCGTGCGCGCCGCCCCTGCCCCGCCAGCGCGGCGCCGCCATCAGCACCAGCACGGCCAACGCGAGCACGATGACCACCGGGAACAGCAGGATCGGCACACCGATCGCGGACATCCCCACGATGCCGAAGGAGAACAGGAACGCCCACGCGTACATGATCAGCACGGACCTGCGGTGGGAGTGGCCGATGTCGAGCAGCCGGTGGTGCAGGTGGCCGCGGTCGGGCGCGAACGGGGACAGGCCCTGTGACGTGCGTCGCACCACCGCGGTGATCAGGTCGATCAGCGGCAGCACCAGCACCGCCGCCGGGACCAGCAGCGGCAGCAGCACGCCGAACCGGTTCGTGTTCTCGATGATCGCCGGGTCGAGCGGCGTCACGGTGACGATCGAGGAGGCGAGCACGAGCCCGATGAGCATGGCCCCCGTGTCGCCCATGAAGATCTTCGCCGGATGGAAGTTGTGCGGCAGGAAGCCCAGGCACGCGCCGATGAGAACGGCGGCGATCGCGGCGGTGGTCGTGATGCGGCCACCGCTGATCTCGTCGGCCAGGAAGATCGAATAAGCCCAGGTGGCCATGCCCGCGATGCACACGATCCCCACCGCGAGCCCGTCGAGCCCGTCGACGAAGTTGACCGCGTTGATCGTCACGACCACGACCAGGATCGTGATGACCATGCTGAGGGTGTAGTCGAGGCTGGTGGAGCCGCCCCAGTCCTTCGGCAGCGGGATGTAGAGCAGTCTCATGTTGTAGAAGACCAGCACGCCGGCCGCCGCGACCTGCCCGCCGAGCTTGATGAAGGGGTCCATCCCCCACCAGTCGTCGAGGAAGCCGGTGATCGTGATGAGCGCCCCGGCCACGATGAGCGCGGTGACCGCGTCGGCGTCGGACTCCGCCAGCGCCGCTCCGGTGTGCGTGAGCTGACTCGCCGTCAGCAGGCCCACCACCAGGCCGCCGTACATCGCCAGGCCGCCCAGTCTGGGCGTGGGGGTGGTGTGCACGTCACGCTCGCGTACCTCGGGCATGGCGCCGATGCGGATGGCGAAGCGGCGCACCAGCGGGACGAGGAGGTAGGTCACGACCGCTGAGATGAGCGCCATGAAGAGGTATTCGCGCACGGACCCTAGTTTCCCGGATGCTCCGGCCAGGTGTGACCGGAAACCGACACAGACCAGCTTAATATTCGCTGAGATATGGCCGATGGATGGCGAGAAGCGCCGACACTCTTTCCCGAATCTCCCGGGCGGCGCCCGGTTGGCGCACCGCCCTGTTGACCAGCGCCCCCACCTCCTTGAGCTCGTCGGGGCCCATGCCCTGGGTGGTCACGCACGGCGTCCCGACCCGGATCCCCGAGGTCACCGCGGCGGGTTCCGGATCGTACGGAATCACGTTTCTGTTCAGCGTGATCCCGGCCGCGGCGCACCTGCGCTCGGCCTCCGCCCCCGACACGCCCGTCGCGCGCAGGTCGATCAGCGCGAGGTGGGTGTCCGTGCCGCCGGAGACGGCCCGCATGCCCTCGACGGCCAGCGCGTCCGTGAGCGCCCTGGCGTTCGCGATCACCCTTCTGGCGTAGTCGGCGAACTCCGGCCGCATCGCCTCGCCGAACGCCACCGCCTTGGCCGCCACCGCGTGCATCAGCGGCCCTCCCTGCACGAACGGGAACACCGCCCGGTCGATCCTGCCGGCCAGCTCGTCCGTGCACAGGATCGCGCCGCCGCGCGGCCCGCGCAGCGCCTTGTGCGTGGTGAACGTCACGACGTCCGCGTACGGCACCGCCGACGGGATCGCGCCGCCCGCCATCAGCCCGATCGGGTGCGCCACGTCGGCCAGCAGCCACGCCCCCACCTCGTCGGCGATGCCGCGGAAGGCCGTGTACTCGATCAGCCTCGGGTACGCGGTCGCACCGCACACGATGAGCTTCGGCCGGTGGCGCAGCGCCAGATCCCTGACCTCGTCGTAGTCGATGAGTTCGGTGTCGCGTCGCACGCCGTACGACACGATGTCGAACCATCTTCCCGAGAAATTCACCTTGGAGCCGTGGGTCAGGTGGCCGCCGTGCGGCAACGCCATGGCGAGCATCGTGTCGCCGGGCTGCAGCAGGGCGGCGTACGCGGCCAGGTTCGCCGAGGCGCCCGAATGCGGCTGGACGTTCGCGTGGTCCGCCCCGAACAGCTTGCGGGCCCGCTCCACCGCCAGCCGCTCGGCCCGGTCCACGACCTCGCAGCCGCCGTAGTAGCGGCGGCCCGGATAGCCCTCGGCGTACTTGTTGGTGAGGGTCGATCCCAGGGCGGCCAGGACGGCGGGTGAGGTGAAGTTCTCGCTCGCGATCAGCTGGATGCCGCCGCGCACCCGTTCGAGCTCGTCCAGCAGGATCTGCGCGATCTCGGGATCCTGCCGGCGCAGCTGCCCGAAGTCGGGCCCGTAGTGCGGCTCCGCACCCATGACCTCACTGTACGACCTGGTGTCCGTTTCTCCCATAGGGCCGTCATGCCCGGGAAATCAGGGCTCACGGGAAGGCATGCGGTGCGTTGGCCGTCGTTTGAACCCACCGTGGGGTGTCGGCCGCCTCGTCGCTGATCGCGGTGAGCACGGCGTGGCGGTAGCGGGCGAGCCGCTCGCGCCACTCGCGGATGTCCTCGACGTACCGCTCGCCGACGGGGGCGTCCCACGTCTGCGGGCTCTTGGCGCGGCTGTAGGCCTTGTCGAGAACGGTCCTGAGCGTCTCCAGATGCGGCATGACGGCGTTCCAGGCGTCCACCAGGCGCTGGTAGTCGGGGTTGAACTCCCAGGCCCGCTGCGGCGCGTCCAGGGGCCCGGTGGCGGTGATGGGCGGCCGCTCCCCCACTTCCCTCGGCCGAGGCGCCGGCGGATCGACGTACATCACACCACCCTCCCCACCCCGCCGCTACCGCCATCCCTCTC
>NZ_POUD01000093.1 GCF_003236395.1 Nonomuraea aridisoli
GCCCACGGCCCGCCACCCGCCGAGCCCCCGAATGGTCAGGTGCAGCAGCGTGCCGAACAACACCAGCACGCCGAGGACGCCGAACAGCGCGCCGACCAGGGGGTTCACGCCGCGGCCCCGCGCGACTCCAGCCGCCGCCGCAACATCCGCAGCGCATGGTGGGTACGGGACTTGACCGTCCCCGAAGGCACCCCGAGCCAGCGGGCGATGTCGGAGCCGGACGTGCCCAGCAGGTGGACGTGCACGATGGCCTCCCGGTGCGCCGGGGCGAGGCTGCGCAGCGCGTCGATCAGCACGCAGTGGTCCACGATGCGGCCCGACTGGTCGGGCGCCACCATGTCGTCGGGGAAGTCCGCGGCGAACACGCCCACCGGGATGGCGCGGTCCTTGCGCCAGCCGTCGATGACCAGGTTGCGCGCCACCCGGAACAACCACATCCGGATCGGCCGGTCCTGCCAGTCGAGCCGGTCACCGAGCTGCCAGGCGCGCAGCAGGGTCTCCTGGACGACGTCCTCCACGTGGTGGGGGTCGTGACCCGCGAGGTCTCTGACGTAGCGGTGCAGACTCTCCCGTTCGGCGAGGAGCAACTCCTCCCGCCGGCGGGTGGTGGCGGTGTCATCCAGCGGCGAGCCGCCGGTCATGCCGTCTGAACGGCTCATCGCATTGCTCTCTCAAAAGAGTTCCGTGGTGCCGCCGAGCCGTGCGGGGTGGCCGCGTGGCTCAGCGAAGGCCGAGTGTAAGAACGGCGCTGACAGCGTGGCCTGACAGAAGGTGAAGATCAGATGATCTTGAGGAGAACGGCGGCCCACCTGGTGGCACTCCCCGCTTCTTGATCATTTATTGGCCGCCGGGCCACCCCCGGTACACCCGCCGGATACCCGTTCCCAAGACAGTGATCGCCGCCCGAACCGTCTTGGAGTGAGCAGTGCCCCCCTCCCGCAAGTCCTCGTCCGACCCCCACGCTCAGCGCGAGCCAGGCTTCGCCGAGACCTTCACCGCCCACACGCCCGCCCCGCCGCGTGGGTGGGTGCCCGCCTCCCGTGTCTGGACCACCCTGGCCGGCGCGGTGGCGCTCACCGCCGTGGTGATCCTGGGGGTGACCTGGCTCCCCGGGTACGTCTCGCGCGCCTACCGGGCCTCCCTTGCCCAGCAGCCGGTCGCCGCGGCCGCGCCCATGACGAGCGCCGCCACCACGCCGTCGGGCGCCGCCTCGGTCGCGCCGCCGTCGGTCGCCCAGCCGCCCGTCACGGAGGGCCCGGAGTTGCCCGCCTTCCCGACGGTGCAGCCGCCGCCACCGCAGGTCGCGGTCCCGATCGTGACGACCGTGAAGACGGTGCGGCCGAGCCGGCAGCCCACGCCGCACCGGCGCCGGCACACCGCGACCACGTCGCCCCGCCCGCTTCCGACCGTGACCGTCACCCGTTCCGCGACCGCCGCTCCCACCTCGAAGGCGAGCACCCGTACGCCCGAACCGGTCAGGTCGCAGACGTCACAACCCGCCGCGAAGCCGTCCACGCCGCCGCCCGCCGCGCCCCGCGAGACGCCCGCGTCGGCGAACATGCGGGCCGCCACCCAGCCGGACTCCGCCCCCGGCACCACGGTGGTGAACTACGGCTCCGGCAAGTGCATCGACGTCACCGACAACCGCAGGGCCGACGGCACCCCGCTGCAGATCTGGAGCTGCGGCGGCGCCGCCAACCAGAAGTGGGACTTCCAGCCCGACGGCACCGTACGCTCCCTGGGCATGTGCATGGAGGTCGCCGGCGGCTCGACCGCGAACGGCGCCCCCGTCCAGCTCGCCACCTGCAACGGCGGCTCCGCCCAGCGCTTCGTCCTGAACAACGCCCACGACCTGGTCAACCAGGCCGCCGACAAGTGCGTCGACGTCAAGGACAAGGCCACCGGCAACGGCGCCCGCCTGCAACTGTGGTCCTGCGGCGGCACCTCCAACCAGAAATGGCACAAGGGCTGACCCAGGTCCGCGAGCGTGCTCATCCGTCCGTCAGGGTGAAATGGCGGACAGGTGGTGGAGGGTGTGGGCGGTCGGTGTGCCGGGGTCGGCGGTCATGAAGACGACCTGCTGGTCGTCGTCCGGCACGGTGAGGACGTCGCAGTTGAGATGGAGCGGGCCGAGGTCGGGGTGCTTCATGGTCTTCGTGCGGTGGCCAGGGGCGCGTACCGGGTTGGTGGCCCAGATCTCGTTGAACTCCGCGCTGCCCGACCGCAGCTCCGCCAGCAGGGCCGCCAGGCCGGCGTCGCGCGGGTAGCGGTCGGCGGCGGCGCGCAGCCGGGCCACCGCGTACGCGCCGAACTCCTCGTGCCCCGCGGTGAACACCTCCTCGCGGGCCAGGAACCGCCGCCGGGCCAGGTTCGGCTGCGCGCGCAGGTCGCCGCAGCGTCTCGGCGAGCGGGTTCCAGGCGATGACGTCGTACGTGGCCGCGGTGACGACGACGTCACCGGGGCCAACAAGGGCATCGGCAAGGAGATAGCCCGTCAGTTCGCGCAGGCGGGGCTCACCGTCCACGTCGGCTCGCGCGACGCCGAACGCGGACGGGCCGCCGCCGAGGAGATCGGCGGCGACGCGAGGCCGCTCGTGCTCGACGTGACCGACCCCGCGAGCATCGCCGCCGCCGCGCGCCGCGTCGGCGCGCTGGACATCCTGGTGAACAACGCCGGCATCTCGGACGAGGCCGCCACACCCGACCAGGAGGACGTCGAGATCTTCCGCCGCGTCTACGAGACGAACGTCTTCGGCGTCGTCGCCGTGACCAACGCGTTCCTGCCGGCGCTGCGGCGGTCCGCGCGTCCCCGGATCGTCAACGTCTCCAGCGGCACCGGCTCGCTGACCTGGGCCACGGGGCCGGAGTTCGCGCACAGCGGCGCCCACGCGGCCTACCGCTCGTCCAAGTCGGCGCTCAACGCCCTGACCGTCTTCTACGCGCACGCCCTGGCCGGCGACGGGGTCAAGGTCAACGCCCTGGCGCCCGGGCTGCGGCGTACCGACCTCAACGCCACCGCCGCCGGGAGCGGAGGCGACCCGGCCGAGGCCGCGACGGGCGCCGTCCGGCTGGCCCTGCTTGCGGACGACGCGCCTTCCGGCGGCTTCTTCTCCTGGGACGGCACGCCGGTCCCGTGGTGACCGGCGCCTTCGCGGCGGACGCTCAACCGAGCTGATCGTCCGGCGGGGCGCTGGGCCCGCGGTAGGGCAACGTCTGGCTGTAGACCACGTTGGTGGTGGTGCTGCCGAACTGGGCGAGTTCGTCGACGAGGCGTTCGAGGTGGGCCATGGATCCGGCCGCCACCTTGAGGGTGTAGCAGTCCTCGCCGGTGGTCCGCAGGCACTCGAGGATCTCCGTACGCTCGGCGAGCAGCCGGCGGAGCGGCTCGTGCCTGCTGCCGGGGTACTTCAGGCGTACCAGCGCCATGACGGTGAAGCCGACCATGGCGAGGTTCACGTCGGCGCGGTAGCCGGAGATGACGCCCAGAGACTCCAGCCGTCGCACCCGTTCGGTGGTCGCCGAGGCGCTGAGGCTGACTTTGCGTCCGAGCTCGGTGAGCGGGATGCGGCCGTCGCGTTGCAGCTCTCCCAGGATCACCCAGTCGGTCTCGTCGAGATCCTTGGCCATCGGGCGAATATACCGGCAGATTTCCGGCTTACCCCGGTATATGCCGTGAAAGATGCCTTCCATGGCGGTGAGGCGTCTCGATAGCGTTTTTCCATGCGAATCGGGGTGAACGTACCGAACTTCGGGCCTGGGACCGACCCGGCCGTGCTGCGCCGCTGGGCGCTGACGGTGGAGGCCCTCGGGTACGACCTGCTGATGATCTCCGACCACGTGGCGGTGACGCCGGACGTCGCCCAGCAGTATCCGGCTCCGTTCTACGAGCCCTTCACCACGCTGTCGTGGCTGGCGGGTGTCACCGAGCGCATCCGGCTCGGGACCTCGGTGCTCATCGTGCCGTATCGGCATCCGCTGCTCGTCGCCCGGATGGCGGCCAATCTCGCCCGGATCAGCGACGGACGGCTCGTGCTCGGGGTGGGCGTGGGCTGGGCGCGCCAGGAGTTCGAGGCCCTCGGGGTGCCGTTCGAGCGGCGCGGGCGGCTGACGGACGATCACCTGCGCGCCATGCGCGCCGCCTGGGCGGACGAGGACGACTACCGCAGCGGCCCGATCCCCATCTGGGTGGGCGGCAACAGCGAGGCGGGCATGCGCCGGGCGGTGCTCCTCGGCGACGCGTGGCATCCGCTGCGCGACCTCACCGTCCAGCGGCTGCGCGACGCGGCCGGCCTCCTGAAGGAACTCGCCGACCAGATGGAACGCCCGGTGCCCGCGCTGACCCCGCGGATCCTCCTGCGGCTGACCGATTCTCCCATCCCGGAGTCTGACCGGGTCGCCGGCGAGGGGTCCATCGAGCAGATCGTCGACGACCTCCGGCAGCTGCGCCTGCTGGGCGCCGACACCGTCGTCCTGGATCCGTTCGGCGGGAACCCGGACGAGACGCTGCGTCCCCAGACGGCCTGGCGGGCGCTCGCGACCGTGGCGGAGCACTGGGACCTGGACATCCGACACGACGAACGGAGCGGCGATGACGCCTGAGGACGAGAGATTCCTGCGCCGGGCCATCGAGCTGGCCGCCGGAGCCGGCGCGAGCGGAGGCGCCCCCTTCGGATCGCTGCTGGTCGGCCCGGACGGCGAGGTGCTCGCCGAGGAGCACAACACCGTCACGATCGACCGCGACATCACCGCTCACCCGGAGCTGAAGCTCGCCCGGTGGGCGGCCCGCGAGCTGGACCCGGAGACGGCGGCGGCGACCACGATGTACACCAGCTGCCAGCCCTGCTCCATGTGCTATGGCGCCATCCAGCGATCCGGCCTGGGCCGCGTGGTGTTCGCGCTGTCCACCGAGCAGCTCGTCGGGCTCAATCCCGGCGCCGGCTGGCCGGAGGTGCGGCAGGAGGGCCCGGCCCTGTACGACGAGGCCCGGGTCCCGATCGAGGCCCGGAACCCCTGAAGCCTCGGCGTCATCTGGCGAGCAGGTCCCGCAGCGCCTTGACGATCTCCGCGGGGGACTCCTCGGCCATGAAGTGGCCGAACGAGACGGTGCGGTGGTCGAGGTCGTCCGCCCAGGCGCGCCAGCGGGACGCCGCGTCGTACCCCAGCATCGCGCCCCAGTCCTGCTGCAGCACCGTCACCGGCATCCGCAGCCGGTTCCCGGCCCGCCGGTCGGCCTCGTCATGCTCGACGTCCACCGTCGCCGTGGCGCGGTAGTCGGCCACGATCGACCGCACGGCCCCCCGCGACGCCTCCAGGTACGCGGCCCGCACGTCGGCGGGGATCGCGTCCGTGCTCCACAGGTCGAGGAAGTGACCGAAGAACGCGTCCGGCGCGGCGCCGATCAGCGTCTCCGGCAGGCCGGGCGGCTGGGCCATCAGGAAGAGGTGGAAACCGGGCGCCGCCGAGCGGCCGTGCAGGACGTCCCAGGTGTCGAGGGTCGGCAGCACGTCCAGCGAGGCGAGGTGGGTGACGGCGTTCGGGTGGTCGAGCCCGGCCCGGATCGCCACCAGCGCGCCGCGGTCGTGCCCGGCCAGCGCGAACCGCTCGTGCCCGAGCGCCCGGGCCAGCGCCACGATGTCGGCGGCCATGGTGCGCTTGGAGTAGGCGTGCCCGTCGGTGTCCTCCGGTTTGTCGCTGGCGCCGTAGCCGCGCAGGTCGGGGCAGATCACCGTGTGGTCGGCCGCCAGGTCGGGGGCGACGTGCCGCCACATGAGGTGGGTCTGCGGGAAGCCGTGCAGCAGCACGACGGGGCTGCCGGTCCCGCCCACGGCGACGTTGAGCGCGACCCCGTCCGCGACGGTGATCCGCTGCCGGGTGAATCCGCTGATCTCGATGGTCATGTCGGCCTTCTCTGGAGTGTTCGTGCCGCCCGGTCGGACGGCGTGCCCACCCTGCCGTGGCCCGATCAGCACGCGGTCAGCATTCACCTGGGCGGATAAGTTGAAGGGGATGTTGTCGTTCGGGGTGCTGGGGCCGCTGACGGCCGAGGACGAGCGCGGCCCGGTCTCTCTCAAGGGGCCCAGACACCGCGCCGTGCTGGCCCGGCTGCTGGTCGCCCGTGCCCGCGTCGTGCCCGTGTCGTGGCTGGTCGCCGACCTCTGGGACGATCCGCCGGAGGGCGCGGTCGGGGCGGTGCAGACGTTCGTCGGCGCGCTGCGCAAGGCGCTGGAGCCGTCACGTCCGCCGCGCACGCCGTCGCGGCTGCTCGTCACCGCGCCGCCCGGCTACGCCCTGCGCGCCGAGCCGGAGGCGGTGGACGCCTGGCGGTTCGAGGCGGCCGTCGCCGAGTCCGCGCGGCTGCTGGACGGCGGCGCCGCCCCAGAGGCGCTCGCCCTGCTCGACGAGGCGCTCGGGTGGTGGCGGGGGCCCGCGTACGCGGAGTTCGCCGAGCTGGACTGGGCGCGCGGCGAGGCCGTCCGGCTGGACGAGCTGCGCCGGCTGGCCGTCGAGCGCAGGGCGGAGGCGGCGCTGGCCTGCGGGCACGCCGCCGAGGCCGTACCCGACCTGGAGGCGCACGTCGCCGCCCATCCGCTGCGCGAGGACGGCTGGCGGCTGCTGGCCCTGGCCCTCTACCGGACCGGCCGCCAGAGCGACGCGCTGGCCACGTTGCGGCGGGCGCGGGAGACGTTGCGTACCGAAGTGGGGGTGGATCCGGGGGCGGGCCTGCGCCGGCTCGAATCCGACATCCTCGCGCACGCCCCTCACCTCACGCCGGAAAAGGCCGGGCCGCCGGCGCAGCCATTCGTGGGACGGGTGGCGGAGCTCGGCGAGCTGGAGGGCGTGGCGGCCGACGTCGCCCACGCGGGGCGGTCGCGGCTGGTGCTGCTGTCCGGCGAGGCGGGCGCGGGGAAGACCGCGCTGACCGACGCGCTGCTGCGGCGGCTGGCGGCCCGCGGCTGGACCGTCGCCAGGGGCGCCAGTCCCGAGCTGCCGGGCGCGCCCGCCGCCTGGCCGTGGAGCCGGATCAGCGAGCAGCTGGCCGGGCGTCCGCCCGCCGAGGAGGAGGGGGAGCGGTTCGGGCGGCATCGGCGGATCTGCGCCTACCTGCGCGACCTGGCCGCCCGCAGGCCGGTCTCCCTCGTCTTCGACGACCTGCACTGGGCGGACGAGGAGACCCTGGCCCTGGTGACCACCCTGGCCGGCGAGCTCGGGCCGGCGCCGGTCCTGGTCGTGGCCACGTACCGGTCGACGGAGATCTCCGCCGCGCTGGCCGAGGCGCTGGGCCGGGCCGCGCGCCACGAGCCGGGCCGGGTCTACCTGGGCGGCCTCGCCGAGCCCCAGGTGGGGGAGCTGGCCCAGGCGCTCACCGGGCGCGCCGTGCCGCCCGGGGACGTACGCACGATCCACGCCCGCACCGGCGGCAACCCGTTCTTCGTCAGGGAGCTCGTGCGGGTGTGGGAGAGCGGCGGCGGCGCGGCCCTGCGCGGCGTCCCCGCCGGGGTGCGCGACGTCATCCGCCACCGTCTGGCCGCGCTCCCCGAGACCGCCCGCACCCATATGCGCCAGGCCGCGGTGGTCGGCCAGGAGGTGGACCTCGACGTGCTCGTCCCGCTGGCCGGCGACGAGGAGGGCGTCCTCGACTCCGTCGAGTCCGCCCTGCTCGCGGGTTTCCTGGTGGACTCCGGTGGCCTCCGGTTCGCCCACGCGCTGGTCCACGAGACCCTCTACCAGGACGTTCCCCGTCCTCGCCGCGCCCGCTGGCACGCCAGGGCCGCCGAGATCGCCGAACGCGTCCGGCCCGGCGACGTGGAGACCGTCGCCCACCACTGCCTGCGCGCGGAGGGCGCCGCGGACCCGCGCCGTACGGCCCGTTCGGCCCGCGCCGCGGCCGAGCGAGCGGAGCGCAGGTCGGCCCCGCACGACGCCGCCCGGCTGTGGCGGGAGACGGTCGCGGCCCTCGACCGCTTGCCCGGGGCCGACCCGCTCGCCCGGCTGGAGGCCGTCATGGGCCTGGTCAGGGCGCTGGCGGTGACCGGCCGCCTGCCTGAGGCCCGGCGCCACCGCGCCGAGGCGGCCCGCGCGGCCGAGGCCCTCGGCGATCCCGTACGGACCGCCATCGGCGCCGAACTCCTCGACCTGGCCGCCGGGCACGACGAGCTGGCGGCGTTCGAGGTGCTCGGTCACCTGATCCAGATGCAGGCCAGGGCAGCGCTGGCCGACCTGGACGCCGCCGACCGGCACGCCGCCGCCGCCGACCGGCTCGCCGAGCGCTACGACCTGCCGCTGGTGGGGGTCTTCACCACCTGGTACGCCGCCCTCCGCCACGCCGTGAGCGGGCGGGTGGAGCAGGCGCGGGCCGCCTACCGTGCGGCCGCCGCCCGGCTCTCGGGGACCGGCATGCCCGGCGTGGAGGACGGGCTGCTGCCGCTGGCCCTGCTCTGCCTCGGCGACGATCCCGAGCCGGACGGCGGGTGGGGGCCGTACGAGAAGTGGGCCCTTCCGGTGGTTCTGCTCCGCCGGGGGCGCCCGGACGAGGCCGCGGCCCGCGCGATCCCCGAGTCGCCGCGTGACCTGCTCTTCGAGGCGCGCGCCTGCCTACATGCCATGGCGGCGATCGAGGCGGGCGACCGTCCGGCGATGGAACGCCTCTACGAGCTGCTGCTCCCGGCGGAAGGGGAGCTGGCCGGGGCCGGGAGCGGTCTGGTCACGCTCGGGCCGGTCGCGCTCTACCTCGGCCACCTGGCCACCGCCCTCGGCCGGCCCGGCGCCGCGGCCCACTACCGGCGGGCGGAACAGCTCGTCTGATCAGCCGGGCTCCTGGTCGTTCACGGCGTTCGCGGCCCGGGAGCCCTTCACGCCGCCCGTGACCGCGAGCGCCAGGAGAGCGGCGGCGGTCACCAGGGTCACCGTGACCCCCGCCTCCGGCACGAGCCACACGCCCACGCCGCCCGTGATGCCGGCGACCCCGGCGATCATCGTCGGCACGCCCGCCGCCTTGTTGGCGGCCCGGAACGCCGCGTCGCTGCGCATGCTGGCGACGGTGCGCACCCCGGCGACGGAGTTGCGCGGCAGCCGTTCGATCCGGCCGAGGTAGCCGATGACGAGGACGAGCAGCCCGGCGAACCCCAGCACGAACGGTATGACGTCCATCATCGGATGGTAGATCTTTTGGACCGTGCCCTACCAGGTTGAGGCGTGCCTCTATGGCCGGGGTTGTCCCGTTATACCCAGCGCTTTCAGCCTCTCCAGGCGCTTCTGAAGGCCGTAGAATTCGGCTGTCCGGCAGGCGCTGACATTGCCGTCACCTAACCTTTACGTTACCTTTGTCCGACTGTGGGGGCCGGTTGATCGCAGCAGTTCCGGCTGCGCACGCCGGTGGACGAGCCGAGGGCGAACGAAAGGTCACCAGGTCACGCATGGGCGTCGTGAACACGGGCTTCAAGCGAAGGGCTCGCCTGCTGGGTGAGGCGCTGCGTCCCCCGCGGCAGCTGACGATGGCGGAGCCCAAGGAGGTCAGGGACCTCAAGGAGGCGAAGACCCCGCGTCCCCCCAAGCGCACGCAGATCGTCGATTACAACGTTCCGATCATGCCGCGGCAGGTGGATTCGCCGGTCTTCGTGATCGCCTCCGTCCGCTCCGGCTCCACGCTCCTGCGCATGCTGCTCAACAGCCACTCCCGCATCCGCGCCCCGCACGAGCTGCACCTGCGCACCATCAACGTGCAGCTGACCCCCGGCTTCTCCGAGCAGTCCATGCAGGAGCTCGGGCTCGACCAGATCGAGCTGGAGCACGTGCTGTGGGACCGCATCCTCCAGCTGGAGCTGGAGCGCAGCGGCAAGGACGTCATCGTCGACAAGACCCCGGGCAACGTCTTCACCTGGGAACGCCTCAAGTACGCCTGGCCGAACGCGAAGTTCCTCATCCTGCTGCGCCACCCCGAGGGCGTCGTCTCCTCGCTGGAGAACCGCAAGGGCAACACCTCCACCCGGGAGGCGCTGGAGGCGAACGCGCTGAAGTACTTCAAGCCCCTGGACAAGGCCCGCCGCACCCTCGGCGGCCTCACCGTCCGCTACGAGGAGCTGACCGCCGAGCCCGAGCGCGTCACCCGCGAGATCTGCGCGTACCTGGGCGTGGAGTGGGAGCCGGGCATGCTCGAGTACGGCAAGTACGACCACGGCGACTTCGTCCCGAACCTCGGCGACCGCAGCGACAACATCAAGTCCGGCCGCATCCAGGCCGCCCGCACCTTCGCGACCACCTCCCCATCCCTCGCCAAGTACGCCAAAGCCTGGGGCTACACCACCTGACCCTTTGGCACGGTCCGCCCCGGCCGAGCAGATCAGTCGTGTTTTTCGCCGCCGCCGATGCCGAGCTCCTGGGCGACGTCCTCGAGGTTGTCGAACGTCCGGTCCGGCAATGAGCGAAGCGCGGACAGCACGCCGTCCGGGGCCGACTGGGATCGCGCGCGTTCCAGCAGTGTCGCGCGATCGGCCGGGAAGGCGTGCACCCCGCTGATCCACCGAGCCAGGTCGCTGCGGCGCTCCACCTTCTGCGCGCTCATCCCCTCCGGCGACCCGGGCTGCCGCCCTGCGACGCGTCCCTCGTCCTCGTGGCGATTCATGTCCAGGCTCCTTCCGACGTCCGGCCGAATCCCATACCCTCGGCGAGCCGTGTCGCACGTGAATGCCGGTACGGCGGAGGGGCAGGGATACGGGATGCCGCCTCCTCCGTCGCCCCGCGTCAGCCGGCCGGTGATGTATCACCGCTGGTCGGAGATGACCTTCATCCACTGGCGCTACCCGCCCGCCCGCGTCCAGGCCCTGGTCCCCGAAGGGCTCACCGTCGAGACCTTCGACGGGACGGCGTGGGTCGGCCTCACCCCGTTCCTCATGCGCGACGTACGGCCCCCGGGCCTGCCGGCGCTCCCGGGGTTGTCGAGCTTCCCGGAGACCAACCTGCGGACGTACGTCCGGGACGAACGCGGCCGCAGCGGGATCTGGTTCTTCTCCCTGGACGCGGGGCTCCTGCCCGCCGCAGTCGGCGGCCGGACCGGCTACTGGCTGCCGTACTTCTGGTCCGACATGTCGGTCGAGGCCGAGGACGGGAAGATCCGCTACCGCTGCCGCCGACGCCTGCCCGGCCCGAGCGGCGCCCGCTGCGACGCGGACGTGGAACGGGGCGAACCGCTGGGGGAGAGCGAGCTCGCCCACTTCCTGACGGCCCGCTACCGCCTGTTCACCGTCGTGGCGGGCCGGCTGGCCGCCGCGCAGGTGGAACACCCCGACTGGCCGCTGCACCACGCCCGCCTGCTCAACCTGGACCAGGACCTCGTACAGGCCGGGGGCCTGCCCGTTCCCGAGGGGCCCGCAGTGGTGCACGCCTCTCCCGGGGTGCCGGTCCGCGTGGGGATGTGGACTTGGTGACCGTCAACGGCTGAACGCCCGCTCACGAGGCACCGGCGCGACATCGGAGCGGCGGCCGGGCTTCTTCGCCGCATGGCGCTGACCGGGTCCGGGCCCGCCACGAGAGGCGAGGGTGTCCGCGACGACGCCGGTCACCAGCCCGTAGACGCCCTTGTGCAGCACGTCCACCGCCAGCTCCCGTCTCGGCCAGGTCTGGGGCGGAGCACCGACGCCGGTGGCGTTCTCCAGGATCTGGTCGCTGGTCAGCCGCACCACGGTGAACATCAGTGACGACCACGCACCCCGCAGCCCCACGTGTGCCATGAGCGACCGCAGCACTCCCACCAGGGCGCCCTGCCCGACGTGCATGCCGAGGTTCGCCGCCTGCGACGCCCGCCCGCGATGTTCCTTCATGCCGGTCAGCCGCTCCATCACGCGCGCCGGGACATAGGAGTCGGGGCGGCCGGTCAGCCGCTGCTCGACCTTCTCCGCCAGCGTCATCGCGACCGCCCCCGCCGTACCGGCGATCAGGCCTTCCCGCAGCACGCCTCTCATCATGAGCGCCGACTACCCCCGGTCCCTTGCTCCACACCGCGCCCGGTTTGCCCCCGTCGGGGAGGGGCAGCCGCGGGGCATGAAAGCCGCATCAACGACGTTCCGTTCACGCCCTCGCCTGTTCCTGCTGGCGGCCGCCGCGACGGGAGCGGTCGTGCTGGCGGCCCGGGTGATGCGCTCCGCGCGGCCCGCGCGGACCACCTGGTTCGCCGTCACCGTCGAAGCGGACCCGTCGGAGCTGTCGGGACCGTCCCGCCCCGACGCGCTGGCGCGCCTGGCCGAACGGCACGAGGTACGCGTCACCCGGGCTCCCGGCGGGCGGGGCAGCGAGATCGCCGTCCGCGCCGCCGACGGCCGCACCAGGGAAGAGGTACGGGCGCTCAAACAACTGCTGGAGACCGGCGAGGTGCTCGTGGTGGAAGGACAGCCGGAAGGGCACCGTACGGTCCTCGGGCGGGTCGCCCGGCCGGCGTTCCGGCAGCTGACCAGGAGGGGAGCGCGATGAGAGCGCTGTGCTGGACCGGCGTGAACGAGGTGTCGGTCGAGGACGTCCCCGAGCCGCGGCTGCTCAACCGCCAGGACGCCCTGGTCAAGGTCACCGCCAGCTCCGTGTGCGGCTCGGACCTGCACCTGCTGGACGGCTACGTGCCCGCGATGCTGGCCGGCGACGTGCTCGGGCACGAGTTCGTCGGCGAGGTCGTCGAGGTCGGCCCGGACGTACGCGAGCGGCGGCCCGGCGAACGCGTGACCGTGTGCTCGATCATCGGATGCGGCCGCTGCCACTACTGCCGGGAGGGCCTGTGGTCGCTGTGCGACAACACCAACCCCAACCCCGGATTCCAGGAGAAACTGAACGGGCACGCCTCCGCCGGCATCTTCGGCTACTCACACGCCATGGGCGGCTTCGCCGGCAGCCACGCCGAGTACGTCCGCGTCCCGTACGCCGACGTCAACGCCTTCCCGGTGCCCGAGAACGTCCCCGACGCGAGCGCCGTGTTCGCCTCCGACGCCGTTCCCACCGGCTGGATGGGCGCCGACCTCGGCCAGGTCGGGCCGGGCGACGTGGTGGCCGTGTGGGGGTGCGGCGGCGTCGGCCAGATGGCCGCCCTGGCGTCGCTGCGCATGGGCGCCGACCGGGTGATCGCCATCGACCGTTTCCCCGAGCGGCTGGACATGGCCGCCGCGCTCGGCGCCGACCCGCTCGACTACGAACACACCGACGTGCTCGACGCGCTCAAGGAGCTGACGGGCGGGCGCGGGCCGGACGTCTGCATCGAGGCGGTCGGCATGGAGTGCCACGGGACCGGCGCCCAGTACGCCTATGACCGCGCGAAACAGGCCGTACGCCTGCAGACCGACCGCGGCCTGTCGCTGCGCCAGGCGATCCAGGCCTGCCGCAAGGGCGGCACCGTCTCCGTCCTGGGCGTCTACCTCGGCCTGGTCGACAAGTTCCCGATGGGCGCGCTCATGAACAAGGGCCTGACCCTGCGCAGCGGACAGCAGCACGGCCAGCGGTACATCCCGATAATCCTCGACCGGATGAGCAAGGGTGAGATCGACGCCTCACCCCTGCTCACCCACCCCATGAGCCTGGAGGACGGCCCGAAGGGCTACGAACTGTTCAAGGAGAAGCTGGACGGCTGCGTCCGCGCCGTCTTCCAACCATCGCGGAGCTGAGGAGGACGCCATGCCGGCACGAGGTGAGCCGTCGGTCGCGGCTTCCGGCCAGTGGCGCGACGAGCACGGCGTACGGATGCCGTCCGGCGAGGCGCACGCCTGGTACCCGGGCACGAACCAGACCCTGTGCGGGCTGGCGCTCAGCCGGGCCGGCCTGCTCCGGTTCCACCATGTGCGCTGGCCCGAGGTGTTCCCGGAGTCGGGCGGCGCGGCCGAGGAGATCGGCGAGGTGTGCCGGAGATGCGTCGCCGCCTCGGGCCGCCGTTCCCACCGGGGCTGGAGCCGCCGCTGGACCAGGACCTCGCCACGTCCCTAGGCCGCTCACCCCGTGTCCGCCGGCCGTTCCGGGCGGTCGAAGGGATACCGGCGCCGGAAGTCGTCCTCCGCCTCCGCCAACGACATGAACGTCACCCCGTCGTGCCCGCGCATGTAGGCGATCAGCCGTTCGAGCATGAGCAGCACCTGCGGCCGGCCGCTGACGTCGGGATGGAGGGTGATCGGGAAGACGGCGTAGTCGAGCTCGCGGTAGACCCAGTCGAACTGGTCGCGCCACTGCTGCTCCAGATCACGCGGGTTGACGAAGCCGTGGCTGTTGGGCGACTTCTTGATGAACATCATGGGCGGCAGGTCGTCGAGGTACCAGTTCGCGCAGAACTCGACCAGGTCCACCTCCCGGCCGTGCACCAGCGGCTTCATCCACGTCTCCGCGTCCTGGCCGTAGTCGATGCGCGTCCACTGCTCGCCGGTGCGCGCGTAGAAGGGCTGGAAGTCGCGATACGACTGGGAATGGTCGTAGCTGAAACCGTTGCGGAGCAGCAGCTCGATCGTGTGCGCGGACATCTCCCACCACGGCGCGACGTAGCCGCGGGGCCGCACGCCCAGGATCCGGTCGAGCACTTCCAGGCTGCGGCCCAGCACGTCCGCCTCCTGCTGAGGAGACATGTCGACCGGGTTCTCATGCATGTAGCCGTGCGCGCCGACGTCGTGACCGGCCGCCACGATCAGCTGCATCTGCTCGGGGAACGACTCCACCGAGTGGCCGGGCACGAACCAGCTCGTCCTGATGCCCTCGCGGTCGAACAGCCGCAGCAGCCGGGGAGTGCCGACCTCGGCGGCGAACACCCCCCGCTGGATGTCGTTCGGGGAGTCCTGTCCGCCGTACGAGCCGATCCAACCGGCCACCGCGTCCACGTCGACGCCGAGGCAGACGTTGATCGTCTTCATGCTCCCTCCGTTCCTGTCGTCGCGGACGAACAGTCAGCCTTGGGCCAGGATGTCGGCCGCCGCGCTGATGCCATCCGTGCTGCCCATGACGACCACCAGATCGCCGGGGGCGAAGACGAAGCTCGGGGCCGGGCTGATGAAGAGCCGGCCCGCGCGTGCCACCGCCACGACCGAGGCGCCCGTACGGGTCCGTACCCCCGCCTCGCCCATCGGTCGGCCCGCGTACGGCGAGTCGTCCCCGATCGTCAGCTTCACGGTGACCGGCTCCTCGGCCACACGATGGAACTCCTCCAGCCCGTGGTCGGCTCGCGGCTCGCCGAGCAACTCCGCCACCGCGTTCGCCTCGTCGCCGTCCAACTCGACGGTCTCACGGGCGAGGTCGGCGTCGTCCTGGTCGTAGATCACCAGATCCCGGCGGCCGGTGCGGTGGGAGACCACGCCGAGCCGGCGCCCCGACTGCGTGGTGAGCTCGTGCCGCATGCCGATCCGGGGCAAGGCCGTTCGTCGGATCTCCATGGTGTGCTCACTCCCCGCGAGGTACGTACCCACTCCCGGCGACGGGAGTCCGAACGGTCCTGAGACGCGACAGGACGATGCCGCCGGGATTGACTGGGATCGGACCGATCGTCTCGACTCAGGGAAGACCTCATGGTGAAACGAGTCCTGCTCTCCCTTCTCCTGGTCATGGCGGTGCCCGCCGTGCTGCCTCCCCCGGCGGGCGCCCGTCCGCCCGCCGTCGTCTTCGACACCGACATGGACTTCGACGACGCGGCCACGCTCGCCTACCTCTCCCAGGAGCACAAGGCCGGCCGTATCGACTTACGCGCCATCACGGTGACGAACGACGGCGCCGGGCTGCCCGGCAGGGCGATCAGGCACGCCAGGTGCCTGGCGCAACGCCTGGGCCTGCACGACGTCGCCATCGCCGACCGCACCGGCGGGGCACCCAACACCTTCCCCGCCGAGCTGCGGCAGCTCTTCGACCGAGTGCTCACCGCCGCCACCCCCGGATGCGCCGGGGACGAGCGCCCGGCCCGGCTGAGCGCGTCCCAGCTGATCAGGAAGATGGTGCGCGCCGACCCCTCGACCCAGATCATCGCCACCGGGCCGCTCGGCAACGTGGCCGCCGCACTGCCCGCCTCCGCCTCCCGGCTGACCACGATGGGCGGCGCCATCGGCGTGCCGGGGAACCTGTGCTGCGGCACCCCACCGGAGTTCGACGGCACGCAGGAGTTCAACTACTGGCTCGACCCCGCCGCCGCGCGCGACGCGCTCACCCGCAGCCGGGGCGGCGTCCGCATGGTGTCGCTGGACGCCGCCAACGCGGTGCTCATCACCGACTCCTTCATCGACCGGCTCCGCGCCGACCACCGCACCCCGGCGGCCGCCACCGTCCTGGAGATCGTCACCCATCCCGAGGTCGCGCCCCTGATCGCGGACCGCCTCCTCTACTGGTGGGACCCGCTCGCCGCCATGACCGCCATCCACCCCGGCCATGTCCGCTTCACCACAGGCCGCGTCGACGTCGTCGTGGACGGCCCCTCGGCCGGCCGCACGATCCTGTCGCCCACCGGGCGCCTGCTGTGGTACGGCGTCGCCGCCGGCACCACCGCCTTCGAGAACCGCTTCCACGCCACCCTCAACGCCGGCGGCTGACCGCGCGGGCAAGGCGGCGGCGCCTCTTCGACGCATGAAAGGATCGCACCGTGTCCGGAGATGCCCGCCGCCTGCTGATCGTGCACCACACCGCCTCCCCTACGCTGCAGGAGATCTTCGAGGCAGTACGGCGGGGCGCCACCACCGACGAGATCGAGGGCGTCGAGGTGGTCACCCGCGCGGCGCTGCACGCCACCGCCGTCGACGTGTTCGAAGCCGACGGCATCATCCTCGGCACACCGGTGAACATCGGCTACATGAGCGGCGCGCTCAAACACTTCTTCGACACCATCTACTACCCGTGCCTGGAGGAGACCCGGCGCCTGCCGTACGCGCTCTACGTGCACGGCAACAGCGACGCCACCGGCGCCGTCCGCGCGGTCGAGTCGATCGCCGCCGGGCTCGGCTGGCAGCAGGTCCACCAGCCGCTGACGGTCATAGGGGCGCCGACCAAGGACGACCTGTCGGCCTGCTGGGAGCTCGGCGCCACCGTCGCCGCGACCATCAGCCCCGCCTGACCCGATAGCCGGTAGCCGTTCCGGGGAAGTATGCGCTGGTCAGCGTAGGTTTATTGCTGGGGGCGGCAATGTTCATCGAAACAGCGGCGAGGCGTGGCACGGCATTGGTGGCGGGAGCGCTGGTCCTCGCCGCCTGTGGCGGCGTTCCGGCGGTTCAAGATGCGTCCGTCCTGCCGAACGCCACCACGAGCGCTCAGCCCACCGCCGACTTCAACGACGCGGACGTGATGTTCGCGCAGATGATGAGCGTGCACCATCGTCAGGCGGTCGAGATGGCCGAGATGGCGGCGACGCGGGCGTCCAGCGCCCAGGTCAAGGACCTGGCGGCGGAGATCAGGACCACTCAGCAGCGGGAGATCGCCACCATGCGGCAGTGGCTGAAGGCGTGGGGGAAGCCGGAGCCCACCGCCGGGATGGGGCACGAGATGCCGGGAGCGATGTCCGAGGCCGACATGAACAGGCTGGAGGCGGCCGAGGGAACGGCGTTCGACCGGGAATTCCTCCGGCTGATGATCAGGCACCACGAGGGTGCGATCGCCATGGCCCGCACTGAGCAGCGGGAGGGTGAGAACCCGCAGGCCAAGCAGTTGGCCGGCGCGATGGTGACCGACCAGCAGGACCAGGTGGACCAGATGCGGGAGATGCTCGACCGGCTTCGATGACGCCCGAGGATCGCGTTCCTGGTCTTGTCCAGCCTTGACGCGCGCATACTATAGGGGGGTATGGTAATTCTGAGGAGAACGGAAGGGGCGGTCATGGTCGGCTACAGCCACGACAAGCAGGACCAGCTGCGCCGGTTGCGCCGGATCGAGGGTCAGGTGCGCGGGCTGCAGCGGATGGTCGAGGACGACAAGTACTGCATCGACGTCCTCACCCAGGTGTCGGCGGCCACGAGCGCCCTGCACTCCGTCGCGCTCTCCCTGCTCGAAGACCACCTGGCGCACTGCGTCGCCGAAGCCACGATCAAGGGCGGCCCGGAGGCCGAGGCCAAGATCAAAGAGGCTTCCGACGCCATCGCGCGGCTCGTCCGATCCTGACGACAAGACCTGGAAAGGGTTGATTGACATGACCACTGCCACCTACACCGTCAAGGGCATGACCTGCGGACACTGCGTGAGCTCGGTCAAGGAGGAGGTCGGCGAGGTCGCCGGGGTCACCTCCGTGGAGGTCGACCTGGCCAGTGGCCTGCTGACCGTCGGCGGCGACGGCCCGATCGATCCGGCGAAGATCGTCGCGGCCGTCGAGGAAGCCGGCTACGAGGTGGTGAATCCGTCATGAACACCGCGACCAGACTCGGTGCGTACGTCCTGGGGCTGGCCGTCGTCTTCGGCGGCGCCCTGGGCGCGGGGCGGGCGATCGGCCCGACCGGCGCTCCGTTACCGGCGGAGGACCACAGCGCCATGGCCCCCGCCAAGGAGACGGCGGAAGGCCACGGTGACGACCATGGCGGCACCACGCAACAGGCCGCCAGTGATACCCCCGGGGGGCTCCAAGTGTCCGACAAGGGTTACACCCTCAACCCCCTGACCACCATCAGGGCCGGCGAGCCCACCGATTTCCGTTTCACCGTGACGGGCCCGGACGGCAAGCCGCTGACCCGCTACGAGGTCGAGCACGAGAAGGAGCTGCACTTCATCGTGGTCTCGCGGGATCTGGCGACGTTCCAGCACCTGCACCCGACGCGGGCCGCTGATGGCGTGTGGTCGACGAAGCTGACGCTGGAGGACCCGGGCGCGTACCGGGCGTTCGCGGACTTCGTCCCCGCGGGCGGGAGCGGCCTCACCCTGGGCGCGGACCTGTTGGTCGCCGGCGACTATGAGCCAAAGCCCCTGGCCGAGGCCGGCCGTACGGCGGAGGTGGACGGCTACACGGTCACCCTCGACGGCGACCTGGTGCCGGGGCGGTCGAGCAAGCTGACGCTCAGCGTGAGCAAGGACGGCGAGCCGGTGACGGACCTGCAGCCGTACCTCGAGGCGTACGGACATCTGGTGGCGCTGCGGGCCGGCGACCTGGCCTACCTGCACGTGCATCCCGACGGCGCGCCGGGCGACGGCAAGACCGCGGCGGGCCCGGAGATCGTCTTCTACGCCGAGGCGCCGAGCACCGGCGACTACCGGCTGTTCCTCGACTTCCAGCACGAGGGCAAGGTCCGCACCGCCGACTTCACCGTCCAGGCGGGCGCCGGGCAGCCCAGGCCCACGGCGGAGCCGGGTGCCGGTCCGTCCCACGACGACGACCACACGCACTGATCGCAAGGACGCGAAGGAAGGAGAGGTGGAATGTCCTCCGTAACCGAAGGCAGGGCCGTCGAACTCACGATCGGCGGCATGACCTGCGCGTCCTGCGCCAACCGCATCGAGCGCAAGCTGAACAAGCTGGACGGCGTCACCGCGACGGTCAACTACGCGACGGAGAAGGCGAAGGTCGCCTTTCCCGAGGGCATCGACCCGCAGCAGTTGATCGCCGAGGTGGAGAAGGCCGGCTACACCGCCGCGCTGCCCGCGCCGCCCCAGGCCGATAAGGCGGAGGAGCCGCAGGACGAGCTGCGGCCGTTGCGCCAGCGGCTGATCACGTCGGTCGTGCTGAGCGTTCCCGTGATCGCGATGGCGATGATCCCGCCGTTGCAGTTCACGAACTGGCAGTGGTTGTCGCTCGTGCTGGCCGCGCCGGTGGTGGTGTACGCGGGGTGGCCGTTCCACAAGGCGGCGTGGACCAATCTGCGCCACGGCGCCGCGACGATGGACACGCTGATCTCGATGGGCACGCTGGCGGCGCTCGGCTGGTCGTTGTGGGCGCTGTTCTTCGGTACGGCGGGCACGCCCGGGATGACGCATCCGTTCGAGTTCACCATCGCGCGCAGCGACGGCTCCGGCAACATCTACCTGGAGGCCGCGGCGGGGGTGACGGCGTTCATCCTGGCCGGGCGCTACTTCGAGTCCCGCTCCAAGCGGCGGGCCGGCGCGGCGCTGCGGGCCCTGCTGGAGCTGGGCGCCAAGGACGTCGAGCTGGCCGACGGCCGCCGTGTCCCCACCGACCGGCTGAAGGTCGGCGACACCTTCGTGGTACGGCCGGGCGAGAAGATCGCCACCGACGGCGTGATCGTCGAGGGCTCCTCGGCGGTGGACGCCTCGATGCTGACCGGTGAGTCCGTTCCCGTCGAGGTCAGGCCCGGTGACGCGGTGACTGGCGCGACGGTGAACGCGGGCGGCCGCCTGATCGTCAAGGCCACCCGCGTCGGGGCCGACACCCAGCTCGCCCAGATGGCCAAGCTGGTCGAAGAGGCGCAGACCGGCAAGGCCGCCGTACAGCGCCTGGCCGACCGCATCTCCGGGATCTTCGTCCCGATCGTGATCGCGCTGGCCGTCGGCACGCTGGGCTTCTGGCTCGGCACCGGCAACGGCGTGGCGGCGGCGTTCACCGCGGCGGTGGCGGTGCTGATCATCGCCTGCCCGTGCGCGCTCGGCCTGGCCACGCCGACGGCGCTGCTGGTCGGCACCGGCCGGGGCGCCCAGATGGGCATCCTGATCAAGGGTCCGGAGGTGCTGGAGTCCACCCGTCGCATCGACACCGTCGTGCTCGACAAGACCGGAACGGTCACCGAGGGCAGGATGACCCTCACCGCCGTGCACCTGGCCGAGGGCGAGACCCGCGAGGAGGTCCTGCGGCTGGCGGGCGCGCTGGAGCACGCCTCGGAGCACCCCATCGCCCAGGCCGTCGCCCGGGCGGCCCAGTCGGACGCCACGGTCGAGGACTTCGCCAACGTCGAGGGCCTCGGCGTGCAGGGCATCGTGGACGGTCACGCGGTCCTGGTCGGCCGGCCCCGGCTGCTGGAGGAGTGGTCGCAGCACCTCCCGCCGCGGCTCGCCGACGCGCTGGCGGCCGAGCAGGCCGAAGGACGTACGGCGGTCGCGGTCGGCTGGGACGGCAGGGCACGGGCGGTGCTGGTCGTGTCCGACGTGGTCAAGCCGACCAGCAAGGAGGCGATCGGGCAGCTCAGGGCGCTGGGCCTGACCCCGGTGCTGCTGACCGGCGACAACGAGGCCGTGGCCACGAGCGTGGCGGCCGAGGTGGGCATCGACGAGGTGATCGCCGGAGTGCTGCCCGCCGACAAGGTGGACGTGGTCAAGCGGCTCCAGTCCGAGGGCAAGGTCGTGGCCATGGTCGGCGACGGCGTCAACGACGCCGCCGCGCTCGCCCAGGCCGACCTGGGCCTCGCGATGGGCACCGGCACCGACGCCGCCATCGAGGCCTCCGACCTGACGTTGGTGCGGGGCGACCTGAGGGTGGCCGCGGACGCGCTGCGGTTGTCGCGTCGTACGCTGTCCACGATCAAGGGCAACCTGTTCTGGGCGTTCGCCTACAACGTGGCCGCGCTGCCGCTGGCCGCGCTCGGCCTGCTCAACCCGATGATCGCGGGAGCCGCCATGGCGTTCTCCAGCGTCTTCGTGGTCAGCAACAGCCTGCGGCTGCGCCGCTTCAGGTAGAACCACCCGCGGATGGCTCCGGGCGAACACCGGCCCGGAGTCATCCGCCGTAGGGTGCTTCGCATGGCGAAGACCGGAGCGGGCCGGCCCGCGTCCGTACGGCGTGCCGACGCCGAACGCAACATCGCGGCGATCCTCGACGCGGCGACCAGGCTGATCAGCGCGGACCCCACCGTGAGCGTGGCGGACATCGCCAAGGCCGCCGGAGTGGGCCGGGTGACGCTGTACGGGCATTTCCCCTCGCGGAAGGCCCTGACGGTGACTTCCGCGACGACCTGCCTCTCTCCTGGCTGGTGACCATGTTCTTCTCGATCGTCCACAGCGTCGCCCAGGAATGCGAGGCGGGCCGGCTGGATCCGGACGAGGCCGAATCCGTTCTGGTCAAGACGATGCTGTCGCTGCTCTCCGCCCCTCGGCGGCCTCATGGTCCTCGGCGGGCGGCTCGCCGACGCGTTCGGCGCCCGGAGCACGCTCCTGGCGGGGCTGGGACTGTTCACCGCGGCCTCGCTGATGTGCGGGCTGGCCGGCGACGGCGCCGTGCTCATCGCCGGGCGCGCGCTGCAGAGCCGGGCCACCGGGCGCGCTGCCGCGCTGCCGCGCTGCTCGTTCGCGACCTGCCCGCGCTGCCGCCGGGCGTCCGGCACATCGAGCAACTGGTGGACCCGGTGGCCTTTCTGAGCGAACTCGCCGCCGACGAGTTCGACCTCCGCCTCGACGACCATGAGCGAGGTACCCGCCGCTGACTGTCGGCCGACCGGTCAGGGGCGGCCTCAGCTGCGGATCTCGGCGGGCTCGGCGTGTCCGGTCCCGCGGGTACGAAGGGTTACGGCGGCGAGGAGCGCGCCGGCGAGGGCGATGCCGGCCGCTCCGATGAACGCGGCGGAGAAGCCGTCGGTCAGGGCGGGCAGGTCGCCGAGCCGCCCGGAACCGTTGGCGGCGGCCACGGCGGTCATGGCCGCGAGACCGAGTGCGGAGCCGACCTGGTAGCTGGTGTTGACGATGCCGGAGGCCAGGCCCCCTTCCTCGGGACGGGCGGAGGAGATGGCGGTGCCCAGGGACGAGATGAAGGCCAGCGACATGCCCAGCGCGGCGACGAGGCCGGCAGGCAGGACGTCGGCGGCGAAACTGCCGTCGGGACGGATGAACGCCAGCCAGACCATGCCGGCGGCGAGCAGGCCAGCCCGATGACGGTCGTGGCCTTGGGGCCGAACCGTCCGATGGCCCTGGGCGCCAGGACGATCATGCCGATCATGATGAGGACGGTCATCGGCAGCAGCGGCCCCGCTGGGGAAGGCGCTGTAGCCGAGGACCTGCTGCGGGTAGAGGTTGAGGAAGAACCACATCGGGAACCAGGCCCCGCCGAGCAGCGTCTGGGTGAGGTTGGCGGCGGCGAGGTCCGGGGTGCGGAAGACGGACAGGCGCATCAGCGGCTCGCGGCGGCGGGCCTGGATCGCGACGAACGCCCCGAGCAGCGCCACGGCCGCGGCCAGCACGAGCCAGGTCTGCGCGGAGCCCCAGCCGACCTCGGGTGCCCGGACGATGGCGTAGACGGCGGCGCCGAGGCCGAGCGTGACGGTGAGCGCGCCCAGCACGTCGACGGAGCCGCGCCGGGCCGGGGCGGCGGGCATCAGCGGGCCGGTGGCGAGCAGGGCGACGAGCGCGATGGGGATGTTGATGTAGAAGACCCAGGGCCAGCTCAGGTACTCGGTGATGACGCCGCCGAGGAACACTCCCGCGGTGCCGCCCGCGGGGGCGGCGGCGCCGTACAGGATTTATACGCCTGGGAGGTATCAGTCAAGTGTGAGCCGGCACTGCCGGTCTGACGCCGAGGCGATGATCGACGGGCTCAGTGGCCGTGGTGGTACTGGTGCATCACCGCGTGGCCCTTGCCTCGGGAGATCAGCCACTTGTTCACCGGCGTCGTCACGACGAAGGCCACCGCGAAGGCTCCGGCCAGGGCGACCCAGAACAGCCAGCTGTTCAGGCCGGCGTCCATGGCGCCGGGCACGGTCAGCATGACCGCGTTGTCCACGATCTCCATGACGGCGATCGAGATCGTGTCCGCGGCCAGCGCGACCTTCAACGCGGCGCGGAAGTCGACTCCGGTGCGGAGCACTCCGCGCATCGTCAGCGCGTAGCCGAACACGAAGGCCAACGCCACCGCGAGCACCACCGTGGCCATGTTGGACATGCCCGTGACGGTGCCGATGACCATGCCCAGCACTTCGCCGATGGCGCAGCCGATCAGGCAGTGCAGCGTCGCCTGCGCGGCCATCCCCCAGGTCGCCGCGGTGGAGCCGGCCGGGTGGTGCTCACCCGAGTGGTCGGCGTGGTCCTGCTCGGGCGACCGGGTCGGCCGTGGGTGATCGCTGTGGTCCACGATGAGGCTCCTTGGCTGCCATGATACGGGTATGGGGTATAAGGCAACAGCGTAGCGGTAGCGCGCAAATGCCTCCATAAGCGGCCATACGTCTCCCTTCCCGAACCCATCTACCGAAGGCGACTGCGGCGGAACGCGTACGGACCTCGCATCTCGCTACCGGGAAAGAGCCGATCCCACGTGGTCGGCATCGGTCACTTCGTCCTGGTCTGGCGCTCGGCGACCAGTCGGAAGACGCGCTTGAACTCCGCGTACGCCTCCTCGCCGACCGCCCGCGCGTGCTCTGCCTCCAACTCCACCAGGACGGCGTCCGCCTTCTCCATGTGATCGCGGCCCAGTTCGGTGGGCACGATCAGCTTGGCTCGGCGGTCGGCGGGATCCGGCCGGCGCTCCACGTACCCGAGCGCCACCAGTTCGTCCACCAGGGTGCCGATCACCTGCTTATGCTGGCCCGACTGCGCGGCGAGGTCGGTGGCGCGGCTGCCCTCCACGTCCAGGTAGGCCAGCACCGCCCCGTGTCGCGGCCTGACCTGCGCATGCCCCATCTCCGACAGCCGGGAGAACAGCTCCTTCTGCAGGCTGAACAGCGTCCGGCTGGACATGACCCCCAGGTCCGGCGCCTCACGCTTGCGCTCGCTCCTGCGCACGGCACGCCTCTCATTTAGTCACTATTTTTGACGGTCACTAATTCTTACTATATCGTCCTGGCATGACGACGACTGTAGAACTCACCAGGTTCCGCGTCTCTCCCGAGCGCGCGGCAGAGCTGCTGGCCGCCCGTGGCCGGATGATCGCGGACTTCCAGGCCGACCGGGACGGGTTCCTGGACGCCAAGCTGGTCGAGCTGCCCGAGGGCGAATGGCTGGACATCGTGGAGTGGCGCTCGCCGGCCGACTTCGCGGCCTCCCGCGCCAAGGGCGGCAACCTGCCGGGGATCCAGGCCTTCTTCGCCCTGATCGACGAGGTCCTCTCGATGGAGGAGGGGACATCGCGATGACCGTCCTGATCACCGGCGCCACCGCCCGGAGACGCTGAGCCAGGCGTCCGCGACCACGCCGATCAGCTCGGCGGATGAGGCCGCGCCGGCGCCCGGTGGAAGTCGACGCCGGCGAAGTGGCCATCGGTGAAACCGAGGCGCACACCGTCGCAGTGTGCGAACGGCGCACCCCACGTGTGGTGCGCGGCATCCGGCAGACACGCCACCAACGCCAGCTCGATCGCCCCTCCGTGCCCGATCACCAGCGCCGACCCGCCCTCCCCGACACCGGCCACCGTCTCCGCCCAGATCGCGCGGTGCGTCTCGGCCACGGCGGCCGCGCCACGACCCTTGCGGACGATGTCCGCGATCTCCCGGTACGGCTGTGTCCAGGACCACTGGGCATGCCGAGGGATCTCCCCGGACACGTACCCGGACGGCATATCCACGGTGTCGTCGACGGCGAAGCCCATCGCGATGGCGGTCTCCACCGCGCGAGGCGACGAACTGGTGACGACGCGCTCGTACGGGCCGGCTCCGGAACCCAGGAACCGGGCCAGGGCGATGCCGTCAGCCGACAGGTGAGACCCTCGGCCGCGCGTCGCGCCCTTCTTGGTCAGGCTGTGCCTGCGCACCTCGAGCCAGCGCATGTCACGCCGTACCGAGCTGCTCGCCGAGCGTCTGAGCGTCGGAGATCACCCAGTACTCGGCGAACCTGCCGTCGCGGGCGCGCAGGATGTCATGCCCGCTGAAGGCGATCCGGGTGCCCTCCGGCGCGGTGGCCCCCGGGATGCCGCCCCGGTAGTCGCCGGCGAACGTCCAGCGCGCCGAGACCAGGTCGCCGTCCACGATCGGCCCCACGTCCAGGGTGATCTCGACGCCCGAGAACGGGGCGTGCCCCTGCCGGAGCGCCTCGACCAGCCCGCCGGGCCCGGAGACGTCCATGCCGGGCCAATGCCCGGTGAAGTCGGGCGTGACCAGTTCGTACGCCAGGTCGAAGTCGCCGGTCCAGAGCTCGAGCAGCCAGCGTCGGTAGAGGTTCACCAGCATGCGGATGCACTCCCGCAGATGGTCGGGTCCAGGTGTACGGCCACATCTTCAGCCGCACGCGGCCCACGGACAAGAACCCCGGTTCGTCTTGGCTGGTGAGGCGATCCGGCACGGTTCCTGTCCCCCGTGAGAGCTACCGCGGATGTCCGTTCCAGTGGGATTTCACCGCCCGTTCCGCTGCGTAACGTCCATGGCGACGCAGGAGACCACCTGCGGAGACCCGGTCGAGAGGAAAGCGATCATGGCCCCCACGGATCACCCGGAGAGCGCCCATGCCTCCACGCGCAGGTTGCGGAAGTTCCGGTTCCCCGTCCTGCTGGTCGCGTTGTTCGGGGTGATGGTGGCGGTCGCCGGGATCAACCAGCTCGTCTCGCCTGTTCCGATCCTCGCCCTGCCGGTGGGCGTCGGCCTGGCCGTCGCCTGTGTGGCCTGCTACCGCCGGCTCTGCCGAACCGTCGAGCTCCGCCCGAGCGTCCCCGAACTCGAGAAGACGGGCGGACGGGCCCAGCTGTGGCGTGGGGCGCTGCTCGGGTCCGGCCTGTTCACCGCGTTGATGGTGCTGATCGCGATGTTCGGCGGCTGGCAGGACGTGTCCTGGGGCTCCTTCGGCGGGTTCCTCGGCACCGCCGGCATGATGGCGAGCGTCGCGGTCGTCGAAGAGCTCCTGTTCCGGGGGGTTCTGTTCCGCATCATGGAGGAACGCACCGGCACCGTGCTCGCCCTGGTCGTATCCACGCTGCTGTTCGGTGCGACGCACCTGGTCAACGCCAACGCCACACTGTGGGGCACGCTCTCGATCGCGTTGACGGGCGGGGCCATGACGACCGCCGCCTACGTCGCCACCCGCTCGTTGTGGTTGCCGATAGGCCTGCACTTCGCCTGGAACTTCACCCACGCCGGGATCTTCGGCGTCGTGCTCTCCGGGTCGGACGTGGCGCCGAACGGCCTGCTGAACGTCACACTGTCCGGCCCGTCCGCTCTGACCGGCGGCACGTTCGGTCCCGAGGCCAGCCTGCTGGCGCTGCTGGTCTGCCTGGTGCCCACCATCGTCCTGCTGCGGCGGGCCGCCCGCGCCGGCCAGATCCGGCGCCGCTCGCCCCGCCCCAAGCTCCCCGCCTGACCACCCGGCGCACGCGAACTGGCCGAATGTGGCCAAAGCGTTGCCCGGTGCGCGGTCGCCGGAGCGACGATACTGGCACCGTTGTGAGGGCGAGCCGACACCGCTGGAGGAGCCACAGATGATCACCGACCCGACGATCACCCGGATCGGCGAGGGAGTGGCGCTCCACCATCACCAGGGTCAGCGTGAGGCCGCTCGCGACCTGTTCGCGCAGATCTGGGACGACATCGGCGGCGAGCAAGGCGACCCGCTGCACATCTGCGTCCTCGCCCACGCGATGGCCGACGTGCAGGACGACGTGAACCAGGAGCTGATCTGGGACCTGCGCGCGCTCGCCGCCGCCGACCTGATCACCGACGAGCGGGTGGCGCAAGCCGGAGTGACGCTTTCGGTGGCCGGCTTGTACCCGTCGCTGCACCTGAACCTGAGCGAGTGCTACCGCAAGCTCGGCGACCTCGGCCGCGCCCGTGACCACCTTCAGCAGGCGGAGGCCACGATCGGCGCACTCGGCGACGACGAGTACGGACAGCTCATCAAGAGCGGCCTGGAACGGGTGGCCGAACAGCTGCGAAGCGAGCCCCAGCCGGAGAACGGCCCCCAGCACTGAGCCGCGCCCGGCCGAGCCTGCTAGCGGCCGATCTTGTCCAACTCGGCGAGTTCCTCGTCGGAGAGTGAGAGGCCCGCGCCCGCGACGTTCTCGCGCAGGTGCGCCACCGACGAGGTGCCGGGAATGAGCAGGATGTTCGGCGACCGCCGCAACAACCAGGCCAGCGCGACCGACATCGGCGTCGCCCCCAGCCGGGCGGCCACGGCGGAAAGCGCCGTGGACTGCAGCGGGGTGAAGCCGCCGAGCGGGAAGAACGGCACGTAGGCGATGCCCTTGGCGGCGAGATCGTCGATCAGCTCGTCGTCCTGGCGATAGGCCAGGTTGTACATGTTCTGCACGCACACGATCGGCGCGATCGCCTGCGCCTCGGCGACCTGTTCCGCCGTCGCGTTACTCACTCCAAGGTGCCGGATCAGGCCCTGCTGCTGGAGTTCGACGAGGGTCTCGAACGGCTCGGCGAGCGAACCGGGCCGGGGCCCCTGAGCGTCGCCGAGCCGGAGATTGACCACGTCGAGCGCATCGAGGCCGAGGTCCTCGAGATTCTCGTGGACGGCGCGGCGCAGGTCCTCGGGCCGCCGGGCAGGGGGCCAGCCCCCCTGCTCGTCACGGACCGCGCCGACCTTGGTCACGATGTGCAGCGACTCCGCATAGGGGTGCAGCGCCTCACGGATCAGCCGGTTGGTGACGCGCGGTCCGTACGCACCGGCGGTGTCGATATGGGTGATCCCGAGGTCGGCGGCCTCGCGCAGGACGGCGAGCGCGCCGTCGTGGTCGGCAGGCGGGCCCATGACCCCGGGGCCGGCGAGCTGCATGGCGCCGTAGCCGAACCGGGTGACGGTCAGATCACCCAGGGTCCAGGTGCCGCCGGGCAGTGACGCGGACGATGTGTTCATGCCTGTGCCTTTCCTGACGCAGCAGAGCGTTACTTGTCACGTGGTTCGCCGTTCCTTGCCGGCCCCGCTACCAGCGGGGTCTCGTCTCGATGTTGGCTCGCGGACGAGCGGTGCCGCCAACACCGATGCGGTGCCCTGTCATACTCAGCAGGTATCACGGAGCTATGGTGTGGCCATGGACACCCTGGAGACCCGCGAGCTGAGGTACTTCCTGGCCGTCGCCGAGGAGCTGCACTTCGGCCGCGCCGCCGAGCGCCTCGGCATGGCCCAGCCACCGCTGTCCCGGGCAATCCAGCAGCTCGAACGACGCCTCGGCGTCACCCTGCTGAAACGCAACCGCCGCGGCGTCTCCCTGACCGGTGCCGGAGAGGTGCTGCTGCACGAGGGCCGCGCAGCCCTCGACGCGACCACCGCCGCCGCCCGCCGCACCCGCCGCGCCGGCGGCGCCGACGGTCCGGACGGCCCCCGCAACCGCCTGGTCCTGGCGGTGAAGGCCGGCGCGTCTCACGAACTGCTGCACAAGCTCCTCGACGCCTACGCGGCCGAGCCCGACGCCGCCGAGATCGAGGTGCTGCCCAGCGGCACGTGTGAGCAGGGAAGCATGCTGCGCGACGGCCGCGCTGACGTGGCGCTCATGCACGCGCCGTTCAACTCCCTCGCCGGCTTCGACAGCGAGGAACTGATGACCGAGGGACAGATCGCCATCCTGCCCGCCAGGCACCCTCTCGCCGCGCGCAAGACGTTGTCCCTGGCCGATGTCAGCGACATCCCCGATCTTCCGCTCGCCCGCTGGTCCCGCGACGGCACGTTCCCACCCTGTCTCTTATACAC
>NZ_POUD01000094.1 GCF_003236395.1 Nonomuraea aridisoli
GGGATGGAGTGCTGGTGGGGGTCAGTAGGGTTGAGGGGTGGATTATCGTGCGGTTGAACGCGCCATCCTCGATCGCGGCGTCGAGTGGGATTTCGAGCCGACGCTCGACCGGATCGCGGCCCTTCTGGACGTGCTCGGCTCGCCGCAGCGGGCGTACCCGGTCGTACACATTGCCGGCACCAACGGCAAGACGAGTACGGCGCGGCTGACGGAGGCGCTGCTGAAGGAGCGCAACCTGCGGGTGGGGCGGTTCACCAGCCCTCACCTGGTGTCGATGCGCGAGCGGATCACCGTCGACGGGGAGCCGTTGAGCGAGGAACGGTTCGCCGAGGTCTACGAGGAGATCATCCCCTACGTCGAGCTGACAGACGCCGGCGGGCGGCGCATCCAGTTCTTCGAGCTGCTGACGGCGATGGCCTTCGCCGCGTTCAGCGACACCCCCGTCGATGTCGCGGTCGTCGAGACCGGCATGGGCGGGTCGTGGGACGCCACCAACGTGGCCGACGGCACCGTGTCGGTGGTCACTCCGATCTCGCTCGACCACACCGACCGGCTCGGGCCCGACATCCCGAGCATCGCCTCGGAGAAGGCGGGCATCATCAAGCCCGGTTCGACGGCGGTGTTCGCGCAGCAGGAGCTCACCGCGGCCGAGGTGCTGATGCGGCGCGCCGTCGAGGTCGGGGCGGTCGTGGCGCGTGAGGGGCTGGAGTTCGGCGTGCTGAGCCGTGAGGTCGCCATCGGCGGGCAGCTGCTCACACTGCGCGGCCTCAAGGGTGTCTACGACGAGGTCTACCTGCCGCTGTACGGCGCCCACCAGGCGAGCAACGCCGCCTGTGCGCTGGCCGCCGTCGAGGCGTTGACCGGCGGCGACGATCCGCTCGACGTCGATCTCGTACGCCAGGCGTTCGCGCAGGCGTCCTCGCCGGGGCGGCTCGAGGTCATCAGGCGGACGCCGACGGTGGTGGTCGACGCAGCGCACAACCCGGGCGGCATGCAGGCGACGCTGGACGGGCTGCACGAGGCGTTCGACTTCGCCAAGGTGATCGGCGTGGTCTCGGTCATGCGCGACAAGGACGTCGAGGGTCTGCTGGAGCTGCTCGAGCCGGTGCTCGCGGAGATCGTGGTCACGCGTAACTCCTCGCCCAGGTCCATGCCGCCCAAGGAGCTCGCGGAGCTGGCCGAGCCGCTGTTCGGCGAGGATCGGGTGCACGTCGTCGACCGGCTCGACGACGCCATCGACAAGGGCATCGCCATCGCCGACGCCGAGGGTGAGTTCAGCGGGACGGGCGTGCTCATCACGGGGTCGGTCGTCACCGCGGGCGACGCCCGGCGGCTGCTGAAGGCGGACGGCACATGATGAACTTCGAGGTCACTCCCGGGATGCGCCGGCTCGGCGCCAGCGTGCTCGGCATGGAGGCCATCGTGGCCGGGCTCGTCACGCCCGTCGCGATCCGCGTGGCCGGAGTGTCGCCCGGCCTCGCGGTGACGGTCGGCATCGGGCTCGCCGTGCTGTGCGTGGTGGCCGCGGGGCTGCTCAAGAAGCCGATCGGTTACGTTCTCGGCAGCGTCGCGCAGGTGCTGGCGATCTGTACGGGGTTCGTCGTGTCGATGATGTTCTTCCTCGGCGCGATCTTCGCCGCGCTGTGGATCACGGCCATTCTCGTAGCTCGCCGTGTCGAGGGCGCTACTTCGCGCTAAAGTCGGCCAACATGGCCGTCCCCCCACTCCAGCGGTCGTACGACCCGGCTGGCCACAGACCTTCGTGGCAGCTCGACGTGTTGCTCGGGCTGCTCGTCGTGGCGTCGCTGCCCTTGGCGATCGTCGCGATCCCCAACACGCTCTCCGTCGTCGCCGGGCTGCTGCCGGGCGACCTGAACCACGCCGGGCTCATGCGCACGCACGGGCTCGCGCTGCCCGCCCTGATGCTCACCGTCCCACTGGCCGCCGTGGCGCTGCGGCGGGTGCCGGCGGCGTACATGCTGGTGGCCGGGCTGGCGCTGGTGGCGCTGTCCGACGCCGCGGGCGGTTACGCGGGCTCGGAGCTCGTCGTCGGGGCCGTACGCGTGGTGCGGGGCATCGGGGCCGGGCTGGTCCTGCCCGCCATGCTGGCGGCCGTCTGGGAGCGCACGCCCGTGCTGCGGGCCCTGTGGGTGGGCGTGCTGGGGCTGAGCCTGCTCGTGGCGCAGGCCCTGGCGTTGTGGCCGCTCGACGACGTGAGCAGCTGGCGGGTGACGCTGCAGCCGTACCCGCTGGTGACGGGGATCGCGCTGGCGCTGTCCGCCCTGCACCTCGGTGTGTGGACGGTGTGCGGCCGGCCTCCCGCTCCGGTGCCCGGCGTGCGCGAGCGCGGGCTGGTGTTGTTGTCGGCCGGACCCGCGGCCGGCATCGCCGTCGTGGCGGTCAGCACGGCCTCGGAAGGCTGGCGGGCCGGCTGGGTGATCCTGCTGGCGGCCGTGGCGGTGACGGCGCTGCTGGTCATGGCCTCGATGGGGGCCGCCGAGAGCCGTACGCTCGCGTACACGATGGTGGCCGTGGGCGTCGTGCTGCTGCCGAGCGCCGCGCAGATCACGATGGTCGAGATGGGCGGCCTCGGCGGGCCGGGGCTGCGGGGGTTGTGGCTGCCGTACGTCCTGGCGGGGGTGCTGGCGGTCGCCGCCGCGATCCTGGTGCGGCTGCACGCGCCCGCCGCGGCACGGTGGCTGGCGCCGCTCGGGCTGCTGGCCATGGTGGGGGGTCTGTGCTCGGTACGGTTCCTCGTGCCGTCGGCCGACGGGCTGCTGCTGGCGGTGCCGTTCGGACTGCTCGCGGTGGGCGCGGCGGTGGCGTTGACGGCGGCGTTGCAGGAGGTCACCTTCGGGGCCGCGGCGTTCGGGCTGTCGCTGGGCGTGGCCGGGGTGCTGACGGGCTTCCTGCTCGGCACGGGCGTGCAGATGGCGATGCTCGACGGCGTGGGGTCGGTGCAGGAGCTGGTCGACGGTTTCGTGGGCGCGGTGCACTGGTGGGCGCTGATCGGCGGGTTCCTGGTGGTGCTGATCATCGTGCTGGCCGCCGTGCTGGCGCGGCGCGCCGACCAGCCTCCGGCGGAGGCGCAGGAGCGCGTGCCGTGCGCCGGTACGCCGACGGACACGCTGCTCGTCCCCGAGGACGGCGATTCCGGACATCAGGCGAGCGTTCCGCCCATGGGCGCCTTCGACCGGTCCGACGAGGGGCGGTCGCTGCCGTCGGTGCCGCCGCAGGGGCAGTCGCCGGAGGACACCTCCTCCCCGTAGGGAGGCTAGGCTTCCCGTACGGAAACGAGGGCAGGGGCGGGGAACGGTAAGCTGAGGCCCTGCCACGGCGACGTGTGGGCGCGTAGCCCCGCGAAGCGTCCTCCGCGGCCAGGCCGGGTGCCTGCAGCCGCGACCCCACTCTGTTCGAAGGAGAACTTCAAGTGTCCGAGCGCACTCTGGTCCTGATCAAGCCCGACGGGGTAAAGCGCGGCCTCATCGGTGACGTGATCTCCCGCGTGGAGCGCAAGGGCCTCAAGGTCGTGGCGATGGACCTCCGCACCCTCGACGTCGACACCGCGAAGGCGCACTACGCCGAGCACTCCGAGCGGCCGTTCTTCGGCGAGCTGGTGGAGTTCATCACCTCGGGGCCGCTCGTCGCGATGGTGCTCGAGGGCCCGCGCGCCGTCGAGGCCTTCCGCGCGCTGGCGGGCGCCACCGACCCGGTCAAGTCGCCCCCCGGCACGATCCGCGGCGACCACGCCCTCGAGATCGGCGAGAACGTCGTGCACGGCTCCGACTCTCCCGAGTCGGCCGCCCGGGAGATCAAGATCTTCTTCCCGGACCGGTTCTGAGCGACTCCCGTCCTCCGCGCGCCCGCGCAGCTCCGGCTGCGCGGGCGCGCGTTTTTCTGTCGGTCCCCCCGCGTATGGTTCTGAAGTCGGCGGGGGTGGCCGGCGGCATGAATGGATGAATCTTTTCTGCGTCTTGGTGAGTTCTCGGCTCCCATGGCCATCGGATGTTGTGGTGCAATCCGGGCAAAATTGAGGTTGGGGTAGAGGCTGGAGAATTTTGACAGGCGCGCTGGCTCATTGCGGCCCTCGGTGGGTACGTCACGTTACGATTCGAATTCGATCCGTAGTCATTCGCGAACGACGTTACGGAGGGCTCCGTTCCCCATGGGCAGCAAGCTCGCGTTCCTCGGCCGTGACATGGCGGTCGACCTGGGCACCGCCAACACGTTGGTCTACGTGCGTGGCCGCGGCATCGTGCTCAACGAGCCGTCAGTCGTAGCGATCAACACCGTCACCGGCAAGATCGTGGCGGTCGGCATCGAGGCCAAGCGGATGATCGGTCGCACGCCCGGCAACATTGTCGCGGTCCGCCCGCTCAAAGACGGCGTTATCGCCGATTTCGACGTCACCGAACGAATGTTGCGCTATTTCATCCAGCGGGTGCACAAACGACGGCATTTCGCAAAGCCGCGCATCATCGTCGCCGTGCCCAGCGGGATCACCAGCGTCGAGCAGCGGGCGGTCAAGGAGGCCGGCTACCAGGCCGGCGCGAGGAAGGTCTACATCATCGAGGAGCCCATGGCCGCCGCCATCGGCGCCGGGCTGCCGGTGCACGAGCCGACGGGCAACATGGTGGTCGACATCGGCGGCGGCACGACCGAGGTGGCGATCATCTCGATGGGCGGCGTGGTCACCAGCCAGTCGATCCGGGTCGGCGGCGACGAGCTCGACCAGGCGGTGATGACGTTCGCGAAGAAGGAGTTCTCGCTCATGCTGGGCGAGCGCACCGCCGAGGAGATCAAGATGGCGATCGGGTCGGCCTGTCCGATCGGTGAGGAGCTGCACGCGGAGATCCGCGGGCGCGACCTGATCACGGGGCTGCCCAAGACCATCGTGGTGTCGAGCGAGGAGATCAGGAAGGCCACCGAGGAGCCGGTCAACGCGATCGTCGACGCGGTCAAGACCACGCTCGACAAGTGCCCTCCGGAGCTGTCCGGCGACATCATGGACCGCGGCATCGCGCTCACCGGTGGCGGAGCTCTGCTGAGGGGCCTCGACGAGCGGGTCAGGGCCGAGACGGGCATGCCGGTGCACCTCGTCGACAACGCCCTCGACTCCGTCGCCATCGGCTCGGGCAAGTGCGCCGAGGAGTTCGAGGCTCTGCAGGGGGTTCTGGTGCCGGAGTCGCGACACTGATGAGAGACTCGCGCCGTGCCCGGATCGTCCTGGGAGTGCTGCTCTCGGCGGCTCTGATCATCCTGACCGTCGACCACCGCTCGGGCGAGAGCTCGCCGCTGCGTCAGGTCCGCGCGGCCGGGGCCTACGTGTTCGGCACGGCGGAGCAGTTCGGCGTCGGGCTCATCCGGCCCGTCGGCACGTTCGTGCAGGCGGTCCTGGCGGCGCCGAGCGCCCAGCAACGCATCGACGCGCTGAAGGAGGAGAACGCCAGGCTGCGCGCGAGCCTGGACGCGGGCCGCATCGACGCCGACCGCGCCAAGCAGCTCCAGCGGCTGCTCGGGCTGGCCGGCACCGGCGGATACAAGGTCGTCACGGCCAACGTCGTGGCTCGGCGCGGGCTGCCCGGGTTCGAGGACGCCGTCGAGATCGACGTCGGCACCGGCGACGGGGTTCAGCGCGACATGACCGTGCTCGACGGCGATGGGCTGGTCGGGCGCGTGCTGCACGCCTCGGCCCACACCTCGACGGTGCTGCTGCTGAGCGATCCCGCCTCGTCCGTCGGCGCGCGACTGGAGGGCGGCAAGGAGATCGGCGTGGTCCACGGCGTCGGGGAGCACGGGCGGCTCGTGCAGTTCCGGCTCCTCGACTCCACGGCGTCGATGAGCAGGGGCGGGCGGATCGTGAGCTTCGGGTCCAAGAACGGGAGGCCTTACGTGCCGGGGGTGCCGATCGGGATCATCGAGCGGGTCGAGTCCACGCCAGGGGAGCTGACGCGGATCGCCTACGCCCGGCCGTACGCGGACATGACGGCGCTCGACGTGGTCGGCGTCGTGGTGGAGGCGCCCAAGCGCAATCCGCGCGACGCCGTCCTGCCCGCCAAGGAGGGGGCGCGGTGAGCGTGATCGACAGCATGATCTACGGCGGGGAGGGGGCCTGGTGATCGGGTGGCTGTCGGTGGTGGTGGCGTTGCTCACGCAGGTCATGCTCGTCAACCGGGTGCCCCTGCCCGCCGGGGGCGCGCCTGATCTCGTGCTGCTCGCCGTGATCGGCGCGGCGCTGACCCGGGGGCCGTCCTCGGGGGCGGTGCTCGGCTTCTTCGCGGGGCTGCTGGTCGACGTCATGCCGCCGAGCGCCCACCTGGTGGGCCAGTACGCGTTCGTGTACGCGCTCGTCGGCTACGTCGCCGGGCGCGGCCTGGGCGGGCCGGTCACGACCGTGGTGCTGTGCGTGCTGCTGGCGCCGCTGGTGGCCGCGGCCGTGGGCGCGCTGATGTCCGATCCCCGGGTGACGATGCCGATGCTGACCGGCCAGGTGCCCGTCACCATCGTCTACACGCTGCTGGTCTCGCCCATCGTGATCTGGCTGACCACGCGGAGCAGACAGGCGAGGTTCTCGACATGACGCGCATCCGGGCCCGGCTGCTGGTGCTGCACGTGCTCGTGCTGGCGTTGCTCGCGGTGCTGGCCGTGCGGCTGTGGCAGGTGCAGGTCGTGCACGGGCAGGAGTTCGTGACGCGGGCGACGGAGACGCGGACGCGGGTGGTGATCTCGCCTGCCGTACGCGGGCAGATCCTCGACTCGTCGGGGCGCCCGCTGGTGCGCAACAAGACCGCGCTGGTCGTCTCCGTCGACCGCACCCGGCTGTCCAGGATGCAGGACGGCGGCCTGGCGGTGCTGCGCAAGCTGTCGGCGGTGCTCGGCCGGCCGGTGAAGGACCTGCAGCAGCGCATCAGGCCGTGCGGGCCCGGGGTGGGCAAGCCGTGCTGGACGGGGTCGCCGTACCAGGCGGTTCCGCTGGACGAGAAGGTCGACACCCGCGAGGCGCTGCAGATCCTGGAGAGGCAGGAGGAGTTCCCCGGCGTGACGGCCGAGGTCAACTCCGTCCGGCAGTATCCGGGGGGCAGGGCGGGGGCCCAGATGCTCGGCTACCTGCAGCCGGTCACCCAGGCGGAGCTGGAGAAGCGCGAAGGGCTCAAGGCCAGCTTCTCCGGCGTCGACCTCGCCGGGCGCGACGGGCTCGAATACGTCTACGACGACGCGCTGCGCGGCAAGGCAGGGCTGCGCCGGGTGCAGGTCGACCGCATGGGCAAGCCGCTCGGGGTCGTGGAGCAGGTGACGCCCGTCGCCGGCGACCACCTGGTGACGAGCATCGATTCGCGGGTGCAGGCGGTGGTGGAGAAGGCGCTGGCCAAGGCGATGAAGTCCGCGCCGGCCGCCGACGGCGGGGCCGGGGTGGTGCTCGACGCCCGTACGGGACGGGTGGTGGCGCTCGCCAGCGCACCCGGGTACGACCCGGAGATCTGGGCGGGCGGCATCTCGGCGCGCGGCTACCAGTGGCTCATGTCGGAGAAGTCCGGCAAACCGCTCGTGTCGCGGGCGATCAACGGCCAGTTCGCGCCCGGTTCGACGTTCAAGGTCACGTCGGTGTCGGCGATGTTGCGGGCCGGCTATCCGCTGAACGGCACCTATTCCTGCCCCGGCTCCTACATGGTGGGCGGCCGGGCGTTCAACAACTTCCGGGGCATCGGGCTGGGCTCGATGAACCTGCACACGGCGCTGGTCAAGTCGTGCGACACGATCTTCTACCGGGCGGCGTACGAGCAGTACCTCAAGGACGGCGGGCGCACGCCGAAGAAGAAGCCGAAAGAGGTCTTCGCCAACGTGGCCAGGCAGTTCGGATTCGGCGCGCCGACCGGCATCGACCTGCCCGGCGAGTCGGGCGGCCGCATCCCCGACCGGGCCTGGAAGAAGGAGCTGTGGGACCAGACGAGCGCGGTCACCTGCACGCGGGCGCGCAAGGGCTATCCGGAGCTGAAGGACCGGGCGCGGGCGGCGTTCCTCAAGCAGCTCGCGGTGGAGAACTGCGCCGAGGGGTTCCTGCTGCGGCCGGGTGACGCGGCCAACTTCTCCATCGGGCAGGGCGACGTGCTCGTCACGCCGCTGCAGCTGGCGCGGGCGTACCAGGCGCTGGTGAGCGACGGCAAGGTGCGCAGCCCGCGCATCGGCTGGGCGCAGGTGCGGCCGGACGGCAAGGTGGTCAAAACCATCCCGGTGCCGGTGGTGGGCAAGCTGCCGCTCAGCGAGAAGGAGCGCCTGTACATCAAGAACGCGCTGAGCCAGGTGGCCGCCGACGGCACGGCGGCGGGGGCCTTCGCCGGGTTCCCGATGGACCAGGTCCGCGTCGGCGGCAAGACCGGTACGGCGGAGGTCTGGGGCAAGAAGGACACCTCCTGGTTCGCGTCGTTCGCGCCGACGAAGAAGCCGCAGTACGTGGTGGTCGTGATGGTGTCGCAGGGTGGCATGGGCGGTTCGACGGCGGCGCCGGCCGTGCGGGAGATCTACGAGGGCATCTACGGCATCAAGCGCAGGCCCGCCGTTCCCGGCGGGCGGCTCACCACGCGGCTGCCCAGGTTCGCCCCCGACGGAACGGTGGCCGGGGGATGATCGCGCGCGCGGTGGACATCCGGCGGCCGTCGCTGCTGCAGCGCATGGCCCGCGAGGACTCGACCGTGCGCCGGCTCGACGGGCTCATGCTGGTCGCGGTGGCCGGGCTGTGCGTGATCGGCACGCTGCTGGTCTGGTCGTCCACCAGGACGTGGGCGCCCGGCTCGACCGGGCTGGTGAAGAAACACCTGCTCAACGAGGCCGTCGGGATCGTGATGTGCGGTCTCGTCGCCATGGTGGATCACCGGGCGATGCGGGCGTACGCGCCGCTGGTGTTCCTGATGTCGCTGCTGGGGCTGGGGCTGGTGCTGACCCCGCTGGGGGCGACGATCAACGGCTCCCACTCGTGGATCCTGCTCGGGGGCGGGTTCGCGGTGCAGCCGTCCGAATTCGCCAAGGTCGGGCTGTTGCTGATCACCGCAATGTTGCTGGCGCAGCCGGCCGAGGGCACCGACCGGCCACGCATGATCGACGTGACGCTGGCGCTGGTCGCGGCGGGGATCACGATCGGGCTGGTGATGCTGCAGCCCGACCTCGGCACGGCGATGGTGCTGGCGGTGATCACCGCCGCCGGTCTGGTCATCTCGGGCGTGCGCAAGCGCCTGATCGCGCTGCTGACGCTGGTGGCGGGCCTCGGGGTGTTCGCGGTGTTCTACTTCCAGATGCTGGAGCCGTACCAGGTGGCGCGGTTCACGGCGTTCGTCGACCCGAGCGTCGATCCGCGCGGCGTGGGCTACAACAGCACGCAGTCGCTGATCGCGATCGGCTCGGGGCAACTGCTGGGCAAGGGGCTGCTCGGCGGCGGGCAGACGACCGGGCGGTTCGTGCCCGAGCAGCACACCGACTTCATCTTCACGGTGGCGGGGGAGGAGTTCGGGTTCCTCGGGTCGGTCACCGTGGTCATCCTGCTCGGCATCGTGCTGCTGCGCGGCCTGAAGATCGCTAGGGAGTGCGAGGACCGGTTCGGGACGCTGGTCGCGGGCACGATCGTGTGCTGGTTCGCGTTCCAGACGTTCATCAACGTGGGCATGACGATCGGGATCATGCCGATCACCGGGCTGCCGCTGCCGTTCGTCTCCTACGGCGGCACCGCGACCTTCGCCAACCTCGTCGCCGTCGGGCTGCTCCAGGCCATCAAGGTGCGGCGACGGCCGTTCGCCTAGCGGGCGGTCGCGCCGGGGGTGAACGACGTGGCCGATGGGGCATGGGAGAGGCGTCCGGAGACCCGGCAGCGCCCGCGCGCCGCTACCCTGGACTGTATGCCTGTCGAGTCGATTTTCCACCGCCTGGAAGCGCTGCTGCCCAAGGTGCAGAAGCCCATCCAGTATGTCGGGGGTGAGCTCAACTCGACCGTCAAGGACTGGGACTCCGCCGACGTGCGGTGGGCGTTGATGTACCCGGACGCCTACGAGGTCGGGCTGCCCAACCAGGGCGTCGCCATCCTCTACGAGATCCTCAACGAGCTCCCCGGCACGCTGGCCGAACGCACGTACGCCGTCTGGCCCGACCTCGAGGCGCTGATGCGAGCCGAGGGCGTCCCGCAGTTCACCGTCGACGCCCACCGGCCGGTGCGCGCGTTCGACGTGCTCGGGGTCTCGTTCTCGACCGAGCTCGGCTACACCAACATGCTGACGGCGCTCGATCTGGCCGGCATCCCGCTGCTCGCCGTCGACCGTGGCGAGGACGACCCGATCGTGCTCGCGGGCGGCCACGCCGCCTTCAACCCCGAGCCGATCGCCGACTTCCTCGACGCGGCCGTGCTCGGCGACGGGGAGCAGATCTCCATCGCCATCACCGAGGTCATCCGCGAGTGGAAGGCCGAGGGCAGGCCCGGCGGGCGTGACGAGCTGCTCATGCGGCTCGCCGAGTCGGGCGGGGTCTACGTGCCGAAGTTCTACGACGTCGAATACCACGACGACGGCCGCATCAAGCGCGTCGCGCCCAACCGGCCCGACGTGCCGTGGCGGGTGCACAAGCACACCGTGATGGACCTCGACGAGTGGCCGTACCCGAAGAAGCCGCTGGTGCCGCTGGCCGAGACGGTGCACGAGCGGTTCAGCGTGGAGATCTTCCGCGGCTGCACGCGCGGGTGCCGCTTCTGCCAGGCGGGCATGATCACGCGTCCGGTGCGCGAGCGCTCCATCACCACGATCGGGGCGATGGTCGACAACGGCATCAAGCAGTCCGGCTTCAACGAGGTCGGCCTGCTGTCGCTGTCGTCCGCCGACCACTCCGAGATCGCCGACGTGGCCAAGGGCCTCGCCGACCGGTACGAAGGCACCAACACCTCGCTGTCGCTGCCCTCCACCAGGGTCGACGCGTTCAACATCGACCTGGCCAACGAGTTCTCCAGGAACGGCAGGCGCTCGGGCCTGACGTTCGCGCCCGAGGGCGGCTCGGAGCGGATGCGCAAGGTGATCAACAAGATGGTCACCGAGGAAGACCTCATCCGCACCGTCACCACGGCCTACTCCCAGGGCTGGCGGCAGGTCAAGCTCTACTTCATGTGCGGCCTGCCCACCGAGCAGGACGAAGACGTGCTCGGCATCGCCGACCTGGCCAAGAAGGTCATCAAGGCGGGCCGCGAGGCGACCGGCAGCCGCGACATCCGCTGCACGGTCTCCATCGGCGGTTTCGTGCCGAAACCGCACACGCCGTTCCAGTGGGCCGGGCAGGCCGACCACGAGACGGTCGACCGGCGGCTCAAGGCGCTGCGCGACGCGCTGCGCGGCGACAAGGAGTACGGCCGCGCGATCGGCTACCGCTACCACGACGGCAAACCGTCCATCGTGGAGGGGCTGCTGTCGCGGGGCGACCGCAGGATCGGCGCCGTGATCAGGAACGTCTGGGAGGACGGCGGCCGGTTCGACGGGTGGAGCGAGCACTTCTCCTACGAACGCTGGATGGCCGCCGCCGAGAAGGCGGGCGTCGACGTCGACTGGTACACCACGCGTGAGCGGGAGGAGAACGAAGTCCTCCCGTGGGACCACCTCGACGCGGGGCTCGACCGCGAATGGTTGTGGCAGGACTGGCAGGAGGCCGTCTCCGGCGGTGAGGTCGAAGACTGCCGCTGGACGCCGTGTTACGACTGCGGTGTCTGCCCGACGATGGGGACCGAAATTCAGATCGGCCCGACGGGGCGGAAACTCCTTCCCCTGACGGTGGTCTAGCGCTCTCGGTGGGCGAGCCGTGTCTGGGCGTACACGTACACCTGCCGGGGCGGCTTATCCTGGGACGAAGGAACTCTTTGACAAGGAAGGACGACAAGCTCTGAAACCTGTTCCCGAAGGGCCTCCGCCAGCGCCCACGGTGCAGCGCCTGCGTGTGCGTTACGCCAAGCGCGGCCGCCTGCGCTTCACCAGCCACCGCGACATCTCGCGGGCCGTCGAGAGAGCGGTCCGCCGTGCCGGCATTCCGGTGGCCTACAGCGCGGGTTTCTCGCCCCACCCGAAGATCTCCTACGCGGGCGCGGCGCCGACCGGTGTCGCCAGTGAAGCCGAATACCTCGAGATCGGCGTCACCACGCCGAGCGATCCCGCCCAGGTCAGACAGAGCCTGGACGAGTCGTTGCCCTCCGGGCTCGATGTGCTCGACGTCGTGGAGGCGGGTCCGGGCGGGCTGGCCGACCGCTTGGAGGCATCCGAGTGGGAAGTGCGGCTGCCCGGTGCCGATCGCGAACTCGCCGAGGTGGCGGCAGAGAAGTTCTTCGCGGCGGGCACGGTGGAAGTCGAGCGCCTCACCAAGAAGGGTCCCCGCCGCTTCGACGCGCGGCAGGCCGTCCTGGGGCTCGAGGTTTCCGAGGGAACAGACAGAACCGCAGCTCAGGTGGGCGGACGGCCGTGTGTCATACTGCGCATGGTTGTTCGGCACATGACGCCTGCCGTTCGACCCGACGATGTGCTCACAGGGCTGCGCCTTGTGGCCGACTTCGCGCCGCCGGTTCCCCCCGAGGTGACCAGGCTGGCGCAGGGGCCGCTCGACGTCAGCACCGGTGCGCTTGCCGACCCGCTCGACCTGGACCGCGACGTAACGCGCGGCGGCGAGGCGGGACCGGCGGGTGAGCACGTCGCCGGTTGAGGACGTGCCCTGCGTGAGCCGGGCACTACCGCTGACAGGACTTGGCGCCGATACGCCCCTTCCGGGGGCGCCGGCGGACAACGAGACACGAGGGCTCCTGCGCGGCGCGGTGACGCGCCCGGGAGCTGACGGGAGAACGCCCGCATGCTCGACAACGAGCCCAACGCCGGGGCCAACGGCCCCGACGGGGAGACAATTGAACAGCCCAAGGTGACCGAGCGCCGCCGCTCCGCCAGCCGCCCGGCGGGTCCCCCGCCGGAGCCGCCGGAGGAGCCGGCGTCCGTCCCGGTCACCGTCATCGCAGCGAAGGCCGCGCCGCAGGTCGCCGAGGTGCAACCGGTCCGGACGAACGCGGTGCAGCGTGCCGCGGGGGAGCCCGCTCCTGAGATTCTCGAAGCGGCGGCCACGGCGCCCGCCGTCAAGACGGTTCCCGCTTTCGCGACGTCCCACGCCGGTGAGGCGGAGGAGAGTGGCGCGGCCGGTGCGGCCGCGAGTGAGGCCGCCGGTGAAAGTGCGGCTGCGAGCGCCGCAGGTGGTGCTCAGGGCGCTGCCCAGGGTGGTGCCGCGAGCGCCGTGGCCGGAGCCGAGGAAACCGCCCAGCGTGGTTCTCAGGCCGCTCAGCGTGGTGCCGATGCCCTCGCGGGTGTTGTGAGCGCTACCGACGGTGGTGCCGAGAGCGCCGCAGCCGGGGCTGAGGACGCCGCGGATGGTGCGGAGGCGGAGAAGCCGAAGCGTACGAGGACGCGGTCCACCGCCACGACGACGCGGCGGCGTACGACGAAGAAGGCCACGGAGACGACGGCGGAGACGGCGGCCGAGGTCTCCGAGGCGCCTGCCGCCGAGACCGCGGAGACTGTCGAGCCGGTCGTCGAGGCGGCGCCGAAGCGGCGCCGTACGCGGAAGAAGGCCGAGCCGGAAGAGGTCGTGGCGGCCGAGACGCCCGCCGCTGAGGACACCGCGGCCGGCGCAGGTGCGGCCGAGGCCGGCCGGGGCGGGGTCGCCGAAGTGGTGGCGCCCTCCGGTGGTCGCGAGGCCGCGGCGCCGTTCGGCACCGGCGAGGAGGCCGGTACGGACGTGTCGCGCGGTGGGACGGCCGATGCGGAGATCGCCGCGAGCGGGGCCGCCGGGGGCGCTGGTGTGGAGGGCCGCGAGGGTGGCCCTGCGGCGCCCTCCGAGACCGACGAGGACATCGAGGACGAGGACGTCGTCGAGATCCTGCCCGAGGACGAGCCGCTCGATGACGAGCCCGCCGGTGAGGATCTCGACGAGGACGTCGTCCGGCCGAGCCTGCTCGCCGACCCCTTCGGGCTGACGGCGCAGCGGCAGAGCGACTCCGCCGCCGCGTTCCAGCGGCCGGCGGCCATCTTCGCGCCGCTGTTCCAGGCGCCCGACCCCAGCCGCGCGACGCCCGTCGTGCCGCGCCGGGCCGAGCCGCCGCAGCCCATCGTCGAGCCCGAGGACGTCGAGGAGCTCGCCGAAGAGGCGGTCGTCGAAGAAGAGGAGACCGACGCCGACACCACCGACGAGCAGGAGGAAGAGGGCGGCGGCCGCCGCCGTCGCCGCCGTCGGGGCGGCCGGGGCCGCGGCAGGACGCGCGAGCGCGACGAGGCCGAGGACGGCGAGGAACAGGACGAGGAGCCCGAAGAGGAGCCGCAGGAGGAGGAGTCCCAGGAGGAGACCTCCACCTCGCGCCGCCGCCGTCGCCGCCGTCGCCGCGGCACCGAGGAGGTCACCGAGCCGTCCGGCGACGACCCGCCGAACACGGTGGTGCGCATCCGCGCCCCGCGCTCCGGGCGGGCGGCGCTCGACACCGCCACCGACGGCGTGCAGAGCGTGCGCGGCTCCACCCGGCTGGAGGCCAAGAAGCAGCGCCGCCGCGAAGGGCGAGAGCTGGGCCGCAGGCGTCCGCCGATCATCACCGAGTCGGAGTTCCTGGCCCGCCGCGAGTCGGTGGACCGCATGATGGTGGTGCGCCGCCAGGGCGACCGTACGCAGATCGCGGTGCTGGAGGACGGCGTCCTCGTCGAGCACTACGTCAACCGCGAGGCCAGCCAGTCCTACGTCGGAAACGTCTACCTCGGCAAGGTGCAGAACGTGCTGCCCTCGATGGAGGCGGCGTTCGTCGACATCGGCAAGGGCCGCAACGCGGTGCTCTACGCCGGCGAGGTCAACTTCGACACCGCCGGGATGGAGGGCCAGCCCAAGCGCATCGAGTCGGCGCTGAAGTCCGGCCAGTCGGTGCTCGTGCAGGTCACGAAGGACCCGATCGGCCACAAGGGCGCCCGGCTCACCTCGCAGATCAGCCTGCCGGGCCGCTACCTCGTGTACGTGCCCGACGGGTCGATGACCGGCATCAGCCGCAAGCTGCCCGACAAGGAACGCACCCGGCTCAAGAGCATCCTGAAGAAGGTCATGCCGGAGAACGCCGGCGTGATCGTGCGTACGGCGGCCGAGGGCGCCTCCGAGGAGGAGCTGGCCCGTGACGTGGCCCGGCTGTCGGCGCAGTGGGAGAGCATCCAGAAGAAGGCCAAGTCGGCCAGCCCGCCCGAGCTGCTGTCGGCCGAGCCCGACCTGACCATCCGGGTCGTGCGCGACGTCTTCAACGAGGACTTCACCTCGCTGGTCGTGCAGGGCGACGACGCCTGGAACACCGTCGACGACTACGTCAAGTACGTCGCGCCGCACCTCGGCGAGCGGCTGACGAAGTGGGACGGCGAGCAGGGCGACGTGTTCGAGTCGTACCGGATCGACGAGCAGCTGGCCAAGGCGCTCGATCGCAAGGTGTGGCTGCCGAGCGGCGGCTCGCTGGTGATCGACCGCACCGAGGCGATGACCGTCGTCGACGTCAACACCGGCAAGTTCACCGGCCAGGGCGGCAACCTCGAGGAGACCGTCACCAGAAACAACCTGGAGGCGGCCGAGGAGATCGTGCGCCAGCTGCGGCTGCGGGACATCGGCGGCATCATCGTGATCGACTTCATCGACATGGTGCTGGAGTCCAACCGCGACCTGGTGCTGCGCCGGATGCTGGAGTGCCTCGCACGCGACAGGACCAAGCACCAGGTGGCCGAGGTCACCTCGCTGGGCCTGGTGCAGATGACCCGTAAGCGGGTCGGTCAGGGGCTGCTGGAGGCGTTCTCGACGCCGTGCGAGTGCTGCAACGGGCGCGGGCTGATCATCTCGAACGAGCCGGTCGAGTCCAAGCCGGAGCCGCGGGGCACACAGGGCAAGATGGCGGTGGAGAAGGCGGTCACGGACAAGGTTTCCGCGGCCAAGGACTCCTCCGGCCGTGATACCGTGACCGGTGCGCTTGAAGACGTCCCGGCTGAGGACGACCAGGCAAACCAGACTTCCGGCAGAGGGCGGCGACGCTCGCGCCGAGCCAAGTCGGCCGAGTAGTCCTCGGCGGACTTCCGACGTTCCGTCCGGTTCGCCTAGGGGGCCGTTAATCCGGTACCCTGGTGAACCGGTGCGTCAGGTGACGTGCCCTGTTGGCGCGCTTACTCGGTTCGTCGGTTCGCGACAGGCCGAATGACAGGCGCAGCATTCGGCGGCGACCTCTTCGTGAGGTGGCTGGTGTTCGAAAGCAACAGTGAGTCAGTAGAAGGGTTCCGCGGTGTACGCGATCGTTCGTTGCGGCGGCAGGCAGCAGAAGGTCTCCGTCGGTGACGTCCTCGAGGTGGACAAGGTCGCCGGCGAGGTCGGCTCTTCGGTTTCGCTGCCGACGGTGCTCGTCGTCAACGATGGCGACGTGACCACCGAGGCGGGCAAGTTCACGGTCAGCGCCGAGATTCTCGGCGAGACCAAGGGCCCGAAGATCCGGATTCTCAAGTACAAGAACAAGACCGGTTACAAGAAGCGCCAGGGTCACCGCCAGCGGTACACCCAGGTGAAGATCACCGGTATCGAGCAGGCCTGACGGGAGTTTGCGAGATGGCACACAAGAAGGGCGCGTCGTCCACCCGGAACGGCCGTGACTCCAACGCCCAGCGACTGGGCGTCAAGCGCTTCGGTGGCCAGCTGGTCAACGCGGGCGAGATCATCGTCCGCCAGCGTGGCACCCACTTCCACCCCGGTGACAACGTGGGCCGCGGTGGCGACGACACGCTGTTCGCGCTGGCCGCCGGCCACGTGCAGTTCGGTGTGAAGCGCGGCCGCCGGGCCGTGAGCATCGTCCCCGTCGCGGAGTAGGTTCGTCCGCGACTCGGGTTTTCACGTCAAGGGGTGGATCGATCGGCTGGTCGATCCGCCCCTTTTCGTGTTCCGCGGTGGCCGGCGGGCACCGGGCATGAGACCCGGGCGGCCGGCGTTCAGATCGTGGGGCGGGGCCGGAGGCCTCGTACGTTGGAATGAGATGCCCCGGGCGGGGTGATGGAGGAATACGGGATGCCGGACTTTGTGGACCAGGTGGTCCTTCACATCAAGGCCGGTGACGGGGGGAACGGGTGCGCCTCCATCCACCGGGAGAAGTTCAAGCCCCTCGGCGGGCCCGACGGCGGCAACGGCGGGCGCGGCGGTGACGTCATCCTCGAGGTCGACCCCAACACCGCGACCCTGCTCGACTACCACCGCCGCCCGCATCGCAAGGCGGAGAACGGCAAGCAGGGCCAGGGCTCTCACCGCGACGGCGCCAACGGCGAGGACGTGATCCTGCCCGTGCCCAACGGCACCGTGGTCAAGGACGCCAGGACGGGCGAGGTGCTGATCGACCTCGTGGGCGCCGGCACGCGTTACGTGATCGCCCAGGGCGGTCACGGCGGGCTGGGCAACGCGGCCCTGGCCACCACCAAGCGCAAGGCCCCCGGGTTCGCGCTGCTCGGCGAGCCGGGCGACGGGCTCGACGTGGTCCTGGAGCTCAAGAGCGTCGCGGACGTGGCGCTGGTCGGGTTCCCGAGCGCGGGGAAGTCGTCGCTGATCGCCGCGTTGAGCGCGGCCAAGCCGAAGATCGCCGACTATCCGTTCACCACGCTGATCCCCAACCTGGGGGTGGTGACGGCGGGCGACCACGTGTTCACCGTGGCCGACGTGCCGGGGCTGATCCCGGGCGCCTCGCAGGGCAAGGGGCTGGGCCACGAGTTCCTGCGGCACGTCGAGCGGTGCGACATGCTCGTGCACGTCATCGACTGCGCCACGATGGAGCCGGGGCGCGACCCGATCACCGACTATGAGGTGATCGAGGCGGAGCTGCGGGCGTACGGGAAGTTGGAGGACCGGCCGCGGCTGCTCGTGCTGAACAAGGCCGACGTGCCCGACGCGCGGGAGCTGGCCGAGCTGGTCAGGCCCGAGTTCGAGGAGCGGGGGCTGCGGGTGTTCACGATCTCGGCGGCCACGCACGACGGGCTGCGGGAGCTCACGTACGCGATGGGCGAGTGGGTCGCTGCGGCCAGGGCCAACAAGCCGGTCGAGGAGCCGACGCGGCTGGTGATCCGGCCCAAGCAGCTCGGCGACGCCGGGTTCACGGTGCGGCGGGTCAACGACAACCTGTTCCAGATCACCGGTGAGAAGCCCGAGCGGTGGATCCGGCAGACCGACTTCAGCAACGACGAGGCGGTGGGGTATCTCGCCGACCGGCTCGAACGGCTGGGGGTCGAGGAGGAGCTCGCCAAGGCGGGCGCCAGCCCGGGTGCCGAGGTGGTCATCGGGCCGATGGAGGGCGGCTACGTCTTCGACTGGCAGCCCACGCTGCACGCCGAGTCCGTACGCCAGGGGCCGCGCGGCACCGACAACCGCCTGGGCTAGCTGTACTGACCACAGAGGTTGAGTACGGCGCGACACAGAGTCGATGATCTTGTGAATGGATGAGGGCCTTCGGTTTGGTGTGGATTGCGACATCTACACGCCAACCAGAAAGGCCCTCATGCCCCACCGTAACGCGCCACTGGCCGAACTCGGACGCCTGCGCCTGGCTCGATGTGTCGTCGAGGACGGCTGGCCGCTACGTCGTGCCGCCGAACTCGGCATCTCCCGGCAGTGCGGGCACCGATGGGTGCGCCGGTTGCGGATCGAGGGCTGGGACGGGCCACACGGGCGGCGCAGCGGGCCCCGCTGCCTTCGCCGCACTCCCGCCAAGAGCGAACAGCAGATGCCGGCCGCTCGCGGCCAACTGTGGTCCGCACCCGACCACATCGCCCGCGCCACCGGCGTGCCGGCCAGTACCCTCACCCGCGTCCCCGGGGCGGAGGCGCGGAGGGTCCGGGCGCGGCTTGCGCGCCGCGGGCCGCGGTTCGCTTCGCCGCACCAGCGCTAGCCGCGTGGTTGCGCGTTGAGGGGTGGAGGTGGTGGCAGGTGCTTGGGCGGGGCGCGGGCGGCTGGGTGGGTTGGTGTTCAGGGGTGAAGGCACCGCAGGCTTGCGGGTGGGAGTGCCTGTGGAGGGATGGGATAGGTGGTCAGGGGTTGAGGGCGGCTTCGGCGCCGCCGTCGGCGTAGAGGATCTGGGCGGTTACGAAGGAGTTGTCGGGGGCGGAGAGCCAGGCGAGCAGGGAGGCGATCGGCTCTACGGGGCCAGGGAAGCCGAGCGGTTGGGGCATGGCCGATGACACGAGGGCGCGGGTCGCCGGGTCGGACAGGAACTGCTTCCTGGCCGACTCCGTGTCCACCACGCCGGGGGCGACGGCGTTGAGGGGGATGCCCGCGCCCGCCCATTCGGGGGTGAGGGCGGCGCGGCGGAGCCAGCGGTTGAGCGCCTGTTTGCTCGACGGGTAGATGACGCGGCCGCGTCCGGCCTTCGCGGCGCCGCGGGCGGCCTCGGCGGCGGACTCCTCGTCCAGCGACAGGCAGGCTTCGACGATGGCGTCGTCGGCGGCCACGATCGCGCTCAGCGACGACACGGCGACCGCCCTCGGCGCATCGGACGCCGCCAGCAGCGGGCGCAGCCCTTCGAGAGTGGCGATCGTGCCGAAGAAGTTGAGGCGTACGGTCTGCTCCGACGGCACGCCCGTGCCCGCAACGGCGATCAGCCCGTCGATCCGGCCGCCCGAGGCCGCCGTGACCTGCGAGACCATGCCTTCGCGGCCCTCGGGGGCGGTGAGGTCGGCGAGCACGTCGGCGTCGCGGACGTCGCAGCGGATGACCCGGAATCCGTCCTTGGCCAGCAGGTCGGCGGTGGCCGCGCCGATGCCCGAGGCGGCACCGGTGACCACGTAGGTGCGCGTTTCCATGCATCTTTACTACATTGAATGAACTGATGCAGTCAATGTAGCTATTTGGGTCGGTACGAGCGGATAGGCTGCCAGACGTGCGGGAACAGATCGCCTCAGCGTCGAAAGTCGTGGTCAAGGTCGGCTCCTCCTCCCTCACGACCCCTCAGGGCATGATCGATGTCGATCGGGTGGACGCCCTGGTGGACGTGCTGGCGGCGCGGCGCCGTACCGGGACGCAGATCGTCCTGGTCTCCTCCGGAGCCATCGCGGCGGGCCTCGGCCCGCTCGGGCTGAGCGCGCGACCGCGCGACCTGGCGACCCAGCAGGCCGCCGCCTCCGTCGGGCAGGGCGTGCTCGTCGCCCGCTACACCTCCTCCTTCGCCCGCTACTCGCTGCGCGTCGGCCAGGTGCTGCTGACGGCCGACGACATGATGCGGCGCGCCAACCACGCCAACGCCCAGCGCACCCTCAACCGGCTGCTGGAGCTGGGCATCGTGCCCATCGTCAACGAGAACGACACCGTGGCCACCGACGAGATCCGCTTCGGCGACAACGACCGGCTGGCCGCCCTCGTCTCCCACCTGATCCACGCCGACGCGCTGGTGCTGCTGTCCGACGTGGACGCCCTCTACGACGGCCCGCCCAGCCGCCTCGGCACGCGGCGGCTGACGGAGGTGCGCGGGCCCGAGGACCTCGCCGGGGTCGAGCTGGGCAAGAACGGCGCCGCGGTCGGCACCGGCGGCATGGTGACCAAGGTGCAGGCGGCCAGGATCGCCACCGGGGCGGGCGTGCCCGTGGTGCTCACCGCAGCCGCCCACGCCGCGCAGGCGCTCGCCGGGGCCGACGTCGGCACGTACTTCCATCCCGGCGGCCGGCACCCCGGCACGCGCCTGCTCTGGCTCGCGCACGCCACCACCGGCCGCGGCCGGCTGCATCTCGACGAGGGCGCGGTGGAGGCCGTCGTCGCGCGGCGCAAGTCGTTGTTGCCCGCCGGGGTGACGTCGGTGGAGGGCGAGTTCGCGGCGGGCGACCCGGTGGACCTGTGCGGCCCTCAGGGGCTCGTCGTGGCCCGCGGGCTGGTCAACTTCGACGCGACCGAGATCCCCGGCCTGCTCGGCCGCTCCACGAGGGAGCTGGCGAGCACGCTCGGTCCGGAATATGAACGCGAGCTGATCCACCGGGACGACATCGTCATACTGGAGACCCACGCCTGAGCCTGCGAAGCGGAGCAGCAATGAGCACAGAGTTCCAGAAGGTCGCCCACGCGGCACGAGAGGCCGCCGCCGAGCTGGCCCCGCTGCCGCGGGCGCCGAAGGACCGGGCGTTGCGCACGATCGCCGACGCCCTGGTCGCGCGGGCGGCCGAGATCGTCGAGGCCAACGCCGCCGACGTCGAGCGCGCCAGGGAGCAGGGCACGTCCGAGGCGATGATCGACCGCCTCCGGCTCGACGAGGCCAGGATCGCGGCCGTCGCCGAGGCCGTGCGCCAGGTGGCCGACCTGCCCGACCCGGTCGGCGAGGTCGTGCGCGGCACGACGCTGCCCAATGGGCTGGAGCTGCGCCAGCTCAGGGTGCCGCTCGGCGTGATCGGCATCATCTACGAGGGCCGCCCCAACGTCACCGTCGACGCCGCCGCGCTCTGCCTGAAGAGCGGCAACGCGGTGCTGCTGCGCGGCTCGTCCAGCGCCTACTCCTCCAACACCGCCCTGGTGAGGATCATGCAGGAGGCGCTGGAGGCCACCGAGGTGCCCGCGGGCGCCGTGCAGCTCGTGCCCGGGCAGACCCGCGACTCCGTCAAGGAGCTCATGCGCGCCCGGGGGCTGGTCGACGTGCTGATCCCGCGCGGGGGCGCGTCCCTGATCAACGCGGTGGTCGAGGAGTCGTCGGTGCCGGTGATCGAGACCGGCGTCGGCAACTGCCACGTCTACGTCGACGCCGAGGCCGACGTCAAGCTCGCCGTGCAGATCCTGGTCAACGCCAAGGCGCAGCGGCCGTCGGTGTGCAACGCCGCCGAGACGTTCCTCGTGCACGAGGGCGTCGCCGACGCGTTCGTGCCGCGCGCGCTGGAGGCGCTGCGCGAGGCGGGGGTGACCGTCCACGGCGACGAGCGGATCGCCCGCTACGGCGAGGTCGTGCCCGCGACCGAGGACGACTTCCTCGCCGAATACCTCTCCCTCGACATCGCCGCCGCCGTTGTCGGCTCGCTGGAGGAGGCGGTGGCCCACATCAGGCGGTACGGCTCCGGCCACACCGACGCCATCGTCACCCGCTCGCAGCGGGCCGCCCGCCGGTTCGTCGCGCTGGTCGACTCGGCGGCCGTCGCGGTCAACGCCTCGACCAGGTTCACCGACGGCGGCGAGTTCGGGTTCGGCGCGGAGATCGGCATCTCCACGCAGAAGCTGCACGCGCGCGGCCCGATGGGCCTGCCCGAGCTGACCTCCACCAAGTGGATCTATACGGGTGAGGGGCATTTGCGCACGTCAGAGGGAACGGTGGTGGCCGGTTAGGCGGCGTGTCGGCCTGACCAGCGCCCGGCCCCGTGGGTTGACTGGGAGACATGGACATTGTCGTCGCCCTCGTCTTCTCGGCCGCGGTGCTCTTCGGCGCCGACCGTCTGCTGCTCTGGCTGGAGAGCCGCGGCCACGTCAACTGGCGCAGGAAGGGCCGCCGGCCGCTGCCGGACGAGCCCGCCACGGAGCTCGAGCGGATGCTCACCGACCACACAGGCCGATAATCCTTCGGCGTGCCGCAAGCGGCGACGCGCGTACCGGCGCTAGGGTTGTGTCCCTTATGGGCGCGCCGGGCGGGGAGGGACGGTGAGCAAGCTCGGCAAGGTCGGGCCGTACACCTTGGTCGAGCGGCTCGGCCGGGGTGGCATGGGTGAGGTCTACCTCGCCTCCACCCGCCGCGGCGAACGGGTCGCGCTGAAGGTCCTGCACGACCTGGCCGAGGACACCACCGCGCGCGTGCGGCTGGAGCGCGAGGTGCGCGCCCTGCGCCGGGTCGAGAGCCCGTACGTCGCCAAGGTGCTCGACGCCGACCTCGACGGCGCCCGTCCCTACCTCGTCATGGAGCACATAGAGGGCGTGACGCTGCTCGAACGCGTCCGCCAGGATGGCCCCCTCGACGTCTCCGGCCTCGTCGGCCTGGCCCAGGGCATCGCCGCCGCGCTGGCGATCATCCACGCGGCCGGGGTCGTCCACCGCGACCTCAAGCCCGGCAACATCATCATGGGCGCCGAGGGCCCCGTGCTGATCGACTTCGGCATCGCGCAGGTGCTCGACGCCACCCGGCTCACCATGACCGGCACGTTCCTCGGCACGCCCGGCTACACCGCACCGGAGATCTTCGCCGACGAGCAGGTCGACTCGCCCGCCGACATCCACGCCTGGGCCGCGACGGTGGCGTTCGCGGCGACGGGGCGGCCGGCGTTCGGGCGGGGCACGGCCGAGGCGCAGATGTACGCGGTGCTCAACGGGCAGGCCGACCTCAAGGGCGTGCCCGTCGAGCTGCTGCCGCTGGTGCGGGCCGCGCTCAACCGGGAGCCCGGCAAGCGGCCCACGGCGGCGTTGCTCGCCGATCGGCTGTCGCGGCTGGCCAAGGCGACCAGCGCGGGCGAGCCCGACCCGTCCGCCGCCGACGCGGCGGAGGAGAGCGGCAAGGGGACGGCCGCGCGCGGCAGGGTCGCCGAGGAGGCCCGCTCCGCCAGGAGCCGCCCCAACGCCGTGCCGGCCGAGGGGAAGGTGCCGCCGCCGCGCGGGCGTACCGGAAACAGGGCCGTGCCGGACGGCAAGAGCGCCGCTGTGGCGCGCACGCGTACGGGCGCCGACGGCAAGGGCGCCGCGGTGGCGCGGACCCGGACCGGCGCCGACGGCAAGGGCGCGGCCGCGGCGCGCGGGCGTACGGCGGCCGAGGGGAAGGTCCCGGCGCCGCGGGCCCGTGCGGGCGCGGACGGGAAGGTCACCGGGCCGCGCCAGCGCACGGCGGCGGCCGTGCGGAGCCGGACGGCGGTCGCCAAGCCGCAGGGCGGGCGCGCGGCCGGGCTGCGGGCCGAGTCGTCCACCACGCTGCCCGCGGGCAACGGCGCGCTGCTGCTGCTCGCGGTGCTGGCCGTGCCGTGCGTGGTGACGTCGGTGATCTGGCCGATCGCGTCGATCGCCATCACGACCGTGTTCGTGGTGCTCACCAGGACGTTGTGGATGAGCCACTGGATGGTCAGGAAGCGCAGCTCGCGGCGTTCGCGGGTGGCGCTGCGGGTGCTGTTCTTCCCTGCCGCGCTGGCCGGGGCGGTGGTGACCGCCGTCGTGTGGCCGGGGCTGCCCGTCGCGGTGGCCTCAGGCGGAGCGCTCTGGGCGACCGGCGGCGGCGAGATCGACTCCGACTGGTGGCAGCAGGCCGCGCCCGTGACGGTGGCCGGAGTGGTGTTCGGGATGTTGTGCGGCGGGATCACCGGCCGCGAGATCGAGCGGGTCGGGCAGCGGCTGCCCGACCTGCGCAGGGAGGGGCTGCGCGCACTGGCCGTGCTGGGTGGGTTCGTCGCCCTGTGCGCGGCCGCCGTGCGCGCCATCGCGTTGCTGCTGTGACCTGACGGCGCCGCAGGAGAGGCCCTGGCGCTGGTCCCGCCGCCTCGCCGACGCGGGCGCCGGCGGCGGGGACGCGGCTGATCAAGCGGATCGGCCGCGTGCCGTCTCGCGTCAGCCCTGGCCGCCGTCGCGGCGGGAGAAGCGGTTGAAGATGCGCTCGCCCGCGTTCACGGCGCCCTCGGCCACGTCACGCAGCACGCCGATGAACGGGTCCTGCGACTGCTGCCAGGAGGCGCGGTAGGACTCGGCCGCCGCCTTGATCTCGTCGGTCACCCGCGCGTTGGAGTCGTCGTCCCTGCGGGGGTAGTCGCCGGCGATGATGCGGTCGTATTCGCCGCTGCGCTGCCACTTGTCCAGCTCCGCCACACGCACCACCGCGAACGGGTGGGTCGTGCCGAGCAGGTTGAGGACCTTGAGGAAGCCGTCGCGAAGGTCGCCCGCGGTGTCGTACTCGTGGAACTGCTCGAGGAACGCCTCGATGTTCATCTCGTGCATGTAGGAGCCGCCGGCCAGCTTCATCAGCGCGCGCTTGGCCGCCTCCGGGTCCTGCCCGACGAGCAGGCCGCCGCGGTCGGAGGACAGCTCGGACTTGCGGTACCACTCCTCCAGGCCCGCCACGATCGCGCGCAGGCCGATGTAGCCCAGCGGGATCCAGGCGACGCGCGTGGCGAGACGGGTGAGGATGTCGAGCATCGTGCGGTAGACCGCGTGCCCCGACAGGATGTGGGAGGTCTCGTGGCCGATGACGAAGCGCTGCTCCTCCTCGTTCATGAGGTTGAGCAGACCCGTGGTGACGACGATGAACGGGTCGTCGAAGCCGATCGCCTTGGCCTGGACCTGCGGATCCTGCTGGATGTAGATCTCGGGGATCCGGTGCAGGTCGAGGGTGTAGGCGGCGTCGCGGCCCATGTCGTAGATGGAGCGGAACTGGGTCTCGCTCACGCGCACGGCCGAGGCGAGGTACATCAGGCGCAGCCGGCGCTCGCTGATGAGACCGGACATCTGCTTGAGAACTGTGTCGAACCCACTCAACTTGCGCAGAGCGACCAGCGCGGACCGGTCTGCGGGGTGTTCGTAGGCTCGAGACGAGATGCCGGGCAGTTGGACGCGGTTGCGGTCCGGGGTGGTCGTCATGCCCGGCATGCTACGTCCGCAACGGAAGTGATGCGCGGTCATCACCAAGGGGGGTCCCATCATGTTGGTGGGATACGTCCGCGTAAGGTCCGTTTCATGATGAATGCGCCCAGTGTGCAGGGGAAGCGACGAGTGGGGGTGATGGGTGGGACGTTCGATCCCATCCACCATGGGCACCTCGTCGCCGCCAGTGAGGTGGCCCACCATTTCCAGCTCGACGAGGTCGTCTTCGTGCCCACCGGGCGGCCGTACCAGAAGTCGGGGCGTGACGTGTCGGCGGCCGAGGACCGCTACCTGATGACGGTCATCGCCACCGCGTCGAACCCCCGCTTCTCGGTCAGCCGGGTGGACATCGACCGTCCGGGGCCGACGTTCACCATCGATACTTTGCGCGATATTTCGCGAATTTATGGGCCTGAGGCTGACCTGTTCTTCATCACCGGCGCGGACGCGCTCGGCGCGATCCTCGGCTGGCAGAACGCGGAGGAGCTGTTCGAGCTCGCCCACTTCGTCGGCTGCACGCGCCCCGGGCACACGCTGCACGACCCCGGGCTGCCGGAGGGCCGGGTGACGCTGCTCGAAATTCCCGCCCTGGCCATCTCCTCGTCCGAATGCCGGCAGCGCGTCGCCAAGGGCGAGCCCATCTGGTATCTCGTGCCCGACGGGATCGTGCAGTACATCAACAAGCGGGGCCTCTACCAGTCAGGTTGAGGGTGACGGCGGCGCAGGTGAGGGGTTTGGGCCCGGAAGGGTACCCTCAACTTAAGGGCATGCTGCCGACACAGGAGGACAGACCCGCATCGTGACCGCATCTGAGAGATCCGTCCAGCTCGTGCGCATCGCCGCGGAGGCCGCGGCCGACAAGCTGGCCGATGACATCCTGGCCTACGACGTGAGCGAGCAGCTCGTCATCACCGACGCCTTCCTGCTCTGCTCCGCCACCAACGACCGGCAGGTCCGCGCCATCGTCGACGAGATCGAGGAGCGGCTGCGCACCGAGGCCGACGCCAAGCCCGTGCGTCGCGAGGGCGAGCGCGAGGGCCGCTGGGTGCTGCTCGACTTCGTCGACATCGTCGTGCACGTGCAGCACGAGGAAGACCGTACGTTCTACGCGCTCGAGCGCCTCTGGAAGGACTGCCCGGCCATCTCGCTGCCGGAGAGCGTCCTGCAGGCCAACCTGCAGCGAGCGCGCTCTTGAGCAAGCGGATCGTATGTCTGCGACACGGGCAGACGTTGTGGAATGTTGAACAGCGCTTCCAGGGCCACTCCGACATCCCCCTCGACGAGACCGGCGTGGCGCAGGCCGCGAGGGCCGCGTCGTTGCTGGCCTCGCTGCGCCCCACGCTGATCGTCTCCTCCGACCTGCAGCGGGCCAACGACACCGCGCTCGCGCTCGGGCGGCTCGTCGGGCTGGACGTGGCGGTCGACAAGGACTTCCGCGAACGCGGCGGCGGCGAGTGGGAGGGGCTCACCCGCGAGGAGATCGCCGCGCGCTGGCCCGAGGAGTACGTGGCCTGGGAGGCGCCCGGCGGCGAGTCCGTCACCGACGTGGCCGCCCGGGTGGCGGCCGCCATGCGCCGGTGGGTGACCCGTCTCGACGACGACGGCCTGCTCGTCGTGGCCTCACACGGGGCCGCGCTGCGGCTCGGCATCTGCGAGCTGCTCGGGCTGCCGGAGGAGCTGTGGCCGGCGCTCGGCGGGCTCGGAAACTGCTCCTGGTCCGTCCTGCAGGAAGGACGCAAGGGGTGGCGGCTGCTGGAGCACAACGCCGGCACCCTCCCCGAGCCGGTGCACAGCGACGACCGGCCCGACGCCGAGGCGTAGGGCCCCGTCCGTACGGCTCGGGGGCCGTACGGGGTGTGCATGATCGTGGCGCCCTGGTCGTTTCGGTGGCCAGGGCGCGGGAAGCCGCCGCGATTAGGCGAATCGGGCCGGATGGCTATATGCTCTCCGAGCGCCGCAACGGGTGGACTCGAAGCGGTGACCAGGGGCTATGGCGCAGTTGGTAGCGCGCCTCCATGGCATGGAGGAGGTCTGGGGTTCGAATCCCCATAGCTCCACCTCACGTTTTCCCGCCGTTGTTGGGGCGGAGCGCAGGTGGGCGCACGAAAGGCCGGGTCGCTCGGATGAGCCCGGCCTTTGTGGTGATGGGTCAGTGCTGGATCACGTGACGGTGCGCCGCCTTGCTGGCGGGGACCGCCGTCAGGCTGAGGACCACCGTGATGACGCCCACGACCCAGGACGTCCACGACGCGCCCACGCTCTGGGTGTAGGTGATGACCCACGGCGCGACGAACAGCAGGACGCCCCAGAGGGCGTTGAGCCATTCCGTGGCGACCACTCCCGGGTTCGCCAGCGATACCAGAGAGGTGATCGCGGTCAGGACACCCAGCACGATCAGCGAGGGCGCGGCGCCCGACGCGCCGTTGACCCAGATCGGGGAGAGTGCCGCGTAGATGCCGGCGACCAGGGTGACCCAGTCCTGCCAGCGTGACCATGCCTTCATGAGAACCTCCGCCGATGGCGTTTGCGAGGCTGGCCTGTTTGGTCAGTCGTAACTCGCTCAACTTCCGGAGGTGGGGCCCGATTCCAGTCCCACATGTGACATTGCGCACAATTTCCGGAAGTCGTCTTCCTCTATTACGACCTATCCAAAGAGATGGCTGTGTTTCCCGCATGTGGGGAGATCTCTTGCCAAAAGTGCTTGGAGGACGCGCCTTTCGGGTGTGGTGGCGCGCGTCCTCCCGGCGGGTACGGCTGCCGACGTTCCGAAGACGGGCCTCAGGCCAGGCTGACGGGCTGCGGCTGGTACGCGTGCACGCCCGCGTCGGCGCTGTTCGCCCAGAGGATCACGGCCACGGCCGCCGCGGCCAGGAGCAGGACCGCGCCGCCGGTGACGATCACCCACCACCAGGCTGATCTGGGGGGCTTCGTCTCGTAGTGCGGGACGTCGGGCAGCATGTCCGGCGTGTACGGCAGCCGCTGGGTGGCGGGGTGCTCCGGTGAGTCGTGCCGGGGTTGGTGGACCGGGCGGGGATGGCGGTGCCTGATCGTCCGGTCGGGATCGGGTTCCTGCGGGCCGGGCTGCTCTGGAGTCATGATCCCCTCAGGCGCGCGAAGAAAATGCCGTGATTTACCGCAACATTGTCACATCGCACCCCGTGGCGCCGTCCATAGGGCATGACGGCGGTTCTTGTGACAGGCGGAAGCGGGCGGCTCGGGCGTGCCCTGGTGGAACGGCTCGTCGCCGACGGGCATGACGTGCGGGCGGCCAGCCGTTCGGCGCGGGCGTCCGGGAGCGGCGTGCGGTGGGTGGTCGCGGACGTGGCGACCGGGCGGGGGG
>NZ_POUD01000095.1 GCF_003236395.1 Nonomuraea aridisoli
GTGTGGGTGGGGGAGCAGGGTGTCCGGTTCTACTCCGGTGGGAGATCGCTCAACCGTTCGTCATCGCTCGTGGAGGCGCAGGCTGCCAAGTGGGCCAACCGCCGTACTCGCCTTGAGGTGGCCCGCGAGATGTACCGCATGAGGTTCCCGGGTGAAGACCCCTCGGCTTTGACCAGGCATGAACTGCTGGGCAGAGAAGGACGGCGAGTCAAGGAACGGTACCGGCAGGAGGCGGAGCGCGTCGGGCTCCAATGGCACGGAAGGGTCTACGTCCCGGGTGACTTCGATGCGGGTGACCCGCTGAACCAGGCGGTCACCGCTGCGGCCCAGTGCATGTACGGCGTTGCCCAGACCACCGTGACGGCGCTCGGCTGCGCGCCTGGTCTGGGCTTCATCCACTCCGGGCACGAACTCGCCTTCGTCCTCGACATCGCTGACCTCTACAAGACGGATATCGCCATCCCGGTGGCCTTCGAGGTGGCAGCGCACAGCCCGCAAGATGTCGGCTCACGTACGCGGCGGGCAGTCCGCGACAGCATCAACAAAGTCGGCCTCCTCAAACGGTGCGTGAACGACATCAAGCACCTACTCCTGAGCGATGCGGCCGGAGGCGCGGACGCCCTGGACGAGGACATCGACCGGGTGCTGCTGCAGAGCGATCACGGTATCGAACTGGAGTCTGGCCACAACTACGCCGACGAGGTTCCCTGGTGACGGTCATCGTGCTCACTCGTTGTCCCGTCGGGCTCCGCGGGTTTCTCACCCGCTGGCTGATGGAGATCTCTCCTGGGGTGTTCATCGGCGGCCCGTCGGCGCGGATTCGCGAGCAACTCTGGTTGCAGGTCCAGCAGTACGCCGACACGGGCCGAGCGCTCCTTGCCTACACCACGGACAATGAGCAGGGCTTCGCCTTCGAAACACATGATCATAAGTGGCATCCCATCGACCACGAAGGACTCATCCTGCTGCGCCGGCCGAAGGAACAGCAGGCCCAGCCGACCAACGAGCCACCGCGCAACTGGAGCAAGGCGGCCCGTCGACGCCGCTATGGGCAGCGTTGAGTGCGTGTCGTACCTCGCCGCCTACAGGCGACGGAGATCACCAGCGCAGTCCGAAATGCCCGAATCTGCAAAAGTGCTCCAAATTCGCCTGTCAGCGCACTAGCCATGCAGGTCACCGAGGGTGCTCCCCGCGCACGCGGGGATGGTCCCTTCCCCGATTCGCTACCCGGGGATGGTTAAAGGTGCTCCCCGCGCACGCGGGGATGGTCCCGGCGCCCGCTACCAGGCCGCCTGCCGTACCGAGTGCTCCCCGCGCACGCGGGGATGGTCCCGGATGCCCGCTGATCTCGCTCGGGTGGCAGCCGTGCTCCCCGCGCACGCGGGGATGGTCCCCACTCAGCACGCAGGCGTATCCGCTTCTGGCGGTGCTCCCCGCGCACGCGGGGATGGTCCCGACGCCGAGATCTGCCCCGGCGGTTGCGGCATGTGCTCCCCGCGCACGCGGGGATGGTCCCTCGTCGGCCTCGACAGGATCGCCAAGCGATGGGTGCTCCCCGCGCACGCGGGGATGGTCCCAGGCCCCACACCATTCCTCCCGGTGCGGGGCCGTGCTCCCCGCGCACGCGGGGATGGTCCCCCTGGCCAGGCGGCCCCGACCCGGCCGGCGTCGTGCTCCCCGCGCACGCGGGGATGGTCCCGGTGTAGTGGAACTCCGCCAGGCCGGCTCTCTGTGCTCCCCGCGCACGCGGGGATGGTCCCCACGTGCAGGCGTTCCTCGTGCACGAGCGCGAGGTGCTCCCCGCGCACGCGGGGATGGTCCCCTGGGGGCCAAGCTCCAGAAGATCAGCAAGGCGTGCTCCCCGCGCACGCGGGGATGGTCCCTGACCGAAAACCGTGTTCGGATCTTCGGAAATGTGCTCCCCGCGCACGCGGGGATGGTCCCTGCCAGGTCACACCCGCCGAGCTGACGCCACGGTGCTCCCCGCGCACGCGGGGATGGTCCCAAGCCGGCACCTCAGTTCATCGACGAGGACGCGTGCTCCCCGCGCACGCGGGGATGGTCCCCGCAGGATCTTCCGCCGCTCCGCCTTGTTCGTGTGCTCCCCGCGCACGCGGGGATGGTCCCTCAGCTTCAAGATCGATGTTCGAATCAGAAAGGTGCTCCCCGCGCACGCGGGGATGGTCCCCCGGGCCACGTGTGGCTGTACGTCAATCCGAAGTGCTCCCCGCGCACGCGGGGATGGTCCCGGCTCGTTTCAGTGCCCTTTTTGGGGTGTCGCGTGCTCCCCGCGCACGCGGGGATGGTCCCATCTGGGCCTGCGCGATCTGGAACGGCGTACCGTGCTCCCCGCGCACGCGGGGATGGTCCCGTTACGTACAGCCAGGACTTCCGTATCCAGCAGTGCTCCCCGCGCACGCGGGGATGGTCCCCGCGTCGACCAGCTTCCGTGTGTTGCCGAACAGTGCTCCCCGCGCACGCGGGGATGGTCCCCGGCATTCGAGTCTGGGGCGAACATCACAATTGTGCTCCCCGCGCACGCGGGGATGTTCCCTTCTCCCAATGGTCCGGAAGCTTGTCCCCAGGGGTGCTCCCCGCGCACGCGGGGATGGTCCCGGGAACCCGCCCACGGCATCGCTCCACGCGAGGTGCTCCCCGCGCACGCGGGGATGGTCCCTTCGCGAACAACATCACCGAGCTGGCGAAACGGTGCTCCCTGCGCACGCGGGGATGGTCCCCGCGACTCCCCCACTGCCTCATCTGCGGTGACGTGCTCCCCGCGTACGCGGGGATGGTCCCTTCTGAGCCTCAGGAGAAAGCAGAGACATAGCGTGCTCCCCGCGCACGCGGGGATGGTTCCTCCAGGACAAGCCGACCACGGCGTTCGGCGACGTGCTCCCCGCGCACGCGGGGATGGTCCCGTCACCAGGGTGGTGGCGCCGAGCGAGACGGCGTGCTCCCCGCGCACGCCGGGATGGTCCCTCCAGCGACAGGCTGCTCATCGGGTCCACGTCGTGCTTCCCGCGCACGCGGGAAGTGGTCCCTGAGCGCACAGGGACCACCCCGAGGTGGATTGTTAGCGTGCTCGACTGCTTTCGTCGTCGTCCCAGATGAGGATTGTTCGGTCGGCGGGCAGGATGCGGTTGCGCTTGCGGGGCTGGTTGATGACGAACACGGGGACGCCCTCGGGGATGTCCAGTTCCTTGCGCTCCTCGGGGGAGGGCATCCGGGCGGTGATCTCCGCTGACCGCTGTACGGCGACCCGTTCGGCGGGCACCTGCGGCCGGACGTAGGAGCCTTCACGCTTCACGGTGACGATCAGCCCCTCGCTGCGCAGCACACCCAGTGCCTGCCGTACTGCGACGCGGCCGAGCTCGTACTGCTGCATCAGCCGGGTCTCCGAGGGGAGTGCCTGGCCAGGCTTGAGCCGGCCAGCTGTGATGTCCGCGCGGATGATGTCGGCCAGCTGGCGGTGCACAGGTCGATCGGAACCGAAGTCGATCACAAGAGGTCATCATCACAACACCACTACCTCATATGGTCTCGTAGGCATATGCTCATAAGCATCTACGTGCAGGAACGTTGCCACACGGCGAAGTGGGAGGTTCGCGCAATGGTCGAGCTGCCACACCACCAGATGGAGGATTGGCCATGCCCACGGATGTCCGTGCATCCCTCTGGCCGAATCGCCGCTCCGGCCGTCGCCATCGACTGGACGATGGAGGACTGGCTGCAGGACCAGGCAACACGTCAACGGGTCGTCGACTACACGTGTTCCTGCTGCGTGGTGGTCTACGAACTGCTGAGTGGCGGTGGCCTGTGCGTGTTCCGCCGCACCCATCAGATCACCCCGCCCAGGGTCGCCTACGCCGGACCCTGGCGCCGGGCGGAGGCGGAACGCTTGTGGAAGCTGCTTCTGGCGGGTGAAGCCCGCTGATGGCCTCGCCACGTGGCCGAAGCCGGAGACATGCCCGACGGGGAGAAACTTGGCAAAGCCGCCCCCGCCCGTCCTTTGCCAGCCGCAGGTTGGCCACGGCGTCCAGCCGCCCGCCAAGACGACACTCATTACCGCGGATGCGTGCTCGTCTTAGCCTTGAGTCCGTTGTTGCTCGGCAAGGGAGCCTCATGACTCACGGCAAAGCTCAGCCCGCGTACGCCACTGTGGCTGACGACCTCCGTCGGCGGATCAGCGGCGGCGAATATCCGCCCGGCGGGATGATCCCGTCCGAGGCGGTGCTCATGCAGACGTACGGCGTCGCTCGCGGCACCGTACGCCAAGCACTCGCGGAGCTGGAACGCGAGGGCCTGGTCGTGAGTCAGATGGGCCGCGGTCGCAGGGTGCAGGGGCGGGCCGCGCAGGGCGCGAAGCCCGCCACGCGCTATGAGGACGTGGCCAACCAGCTCCGCGCCGCCATCGAGGCCGGCGAGTTTCCTCCGGATGTGCGTCTGCCTGGTGAACCTGTCCTCGCCGAGAGGTTCGGTACGGCGCGCATCACGGTACGCAAGGCCCTGGAACTGCTTCAGCAGGAGGGCCTGATCATCGTCATCCCCAGCAAGGGCCGTTTCGTGGCCACCAGTTCGCCACCGAGCAACACGAGCAGAGAGGGCTGATCCATGACCACCACCCCCACCCCCCAGGGTTTCGGCGAGCAGGACGCACACAGAGCGCTCGTTGCAGCCTGCGAGCACGCCGGGCTGGACAGTCGAGGTGCAGTCCCCATGCGGCTCGGCGAGAACGCGCTGTACCGCCTGGCGTCAGCCCCGGTGGTGGTGAGGATCGCTCGGAGCGTGAATCTCCTGTCCGATGTGCGTAAGGAGGTGGCGGTCGCGCGGTGGCTGGAAGCGGCGGCCTTCCCCAGCGTGCGCCTTTTCTCGGACTGTCCCCAGGCGACCATTCACGATGGCCGGGTGGTGACATTCTGGCGGCATCTCGACAGCGGCGGCCCGGCTCCCAGCTTCGCCGACCTGGCGGTGATGCTACGACGACTGCATGACGTACCGAAGCCGGTGGATCTGGTTCTGCCGCTGTTCGATCCGCTCGCGCGTGTGGAGGATCGCTTGGACTGCGCCTCCACCGTCGCCGACGAGGACCTCGAGTTCCTCCGCCAGCGGGTCAAGGACCTCTACGCCGAGTACAACTCCCTCGACTTCCCCCTGCCCGCCGGCCACATCCACGGCGACGGCCACAAGAACAACCTCCTGCGCCGCAGCGACGGTCAGGTGATCCTGCTCGACTTCGAGGCGTTCGCCTGGGGGCCGCGCGAGTGGGACCTCTGCACAGGCTGGGGGATCCCGTTCAGGGGTTTCCGCTGGGTCTCGCGGGAGGAGTACGCGCGAGCTGTGGACGCGTACGGCTTCGACGTCACCGAATGGCCCGGCTTCCACACCATCCGCCGTATCCGCGAGACCACGATGACTAGCTGGCTCATGCAGAACGTGGACCACAGCCCCGAGATCCGTGCTGAGTTCGACAGGCGCGTGGCGTCACTGCGGCATGACGTCCTGCCGCGCGTTTGGAGGCCGTTCTGAGCACTCGTATTCCAGCGATCTCTGTCTTGGGAGGGCATGCTGTTCCCCGGTTGTCGAGAACGCGAGATCGCGCGGAAGGGCAGGACGTTGATTCTGAACGCTCTCATGCACGGGAGAATTCGCCATGCTGAGACATGGGCGGAGATGTCGCAGCTGATCACCGAGGTGGTCGAGAACCTGCCTGATCCTGAACCGCCTCCGAAGCAGGAGTCGGAGCCCGCACCAGCGTGGGTCCGGGAGGCACTTGAGAGTTTGCCCAAGCCCGACTGGCCGGACGGCGGCATGACCGCTCAGTTCATCTTCGCCGGACAGCGCTTGGACATGGATGACCTTACCGGTCAGTTCGACAATTACCTGCACATCGCAGTGAATGCTGCGACCGGCTACGGCGCCCTCATGTGGCTCGTAACGGAAGGCACCACTGTGTCAGTTGCCCCGAGTATCGCCGAGCACGTGTGGATCTCGGATAACCCTTACCCGCCCGCTTTCGATCCTGACGTCATCTCCGACCCGGGATTCCCTCGCTACCATCACCCGCACAGCACCCTGCCGGTTGGTCAGATCCGCGCCGCTGTGGAGGAATTCTGCCGCAACGGCACCGGGCATAGGCCCGAGTGCATCAGCTGGACCCCCGGCGAATTGTCCGGGCGGCGCCTCGATACACCAGAGCCGGAAGAACGGATCACGCTTTGCGAGGATCCGTGGTGCGATCAGGCAGGTTGGCACCCCTATCACGCTGTCGGAACCAGTCAGGACGCGAACCCGATGGCGTAGAGCCGCCGCTTTCGTTCAACGGCAACGAAGGAACCTCTCGCGGGTCGTAGTCGCGAGGATTTCCCTCATCGCGATTGTCAGTACCGATCAATAGGCTGCGGCCCGTGATCGAGATCGATTTATGTCCGGCCCGGATCGGAGCACCCGCGTGAACCCCGTACAGGAGGCACTCGACCGCATCGAGACCGGCTCCGTCGCAAGCCTCGTAGCGTTCCTGAACGGCCTCGGCGACGACGACAAGCGCGCGATCGGCCGGCACTTACCGGCTCACCTGAGCGAACGCGGACGTGCTGGGTGGGAGGCCCAGCAGCGGGTCCGGGAGCTGGCGCCCCTCTACCGCTTGGCCGGGGCGGCCTGCTTGGGCGGGGCGGAGCAGGTGGCGTCCTGGCTCAACCGGCGGGAGTTGCGCCGGGTGGAGCCGGAGGCTGATGCCGCACGCATGATGTCTGTGCTGGCGAACCGGTCGCTGGAGTGGCGCCGTGATCTGGCCGTTCGCCTGGTGCGGCGGCTGCGGCCGGCCACTGGCTCGACGTGGCGGCGCATGCAGGCGTTGGGAGACTGGGATCTGGCCGCGGCGCTGGTCATCGAGACAGGCGCCGAGCCGCCGGAGAACGACGCGTTCGTGTCCGGATGGGTGTTGCGGACGGCCTTGCGGCAGCAGGCGAACCGGGGAGCTCCGGTACTCGCCGGCGATCGGCTGCTCGATCACATGCTGCCGCGCCTGTTCCAAGCGCAGGGCGTGGCGGACGGGCTGACCTGGGGCCGAGTCTGGGCAGACGGTCACACCATCATCGGTGAGCTGGTCGCGTTGTCCCGGACAGGCCGTGTGCCGCGCCAGGCGCTGCTCGACGGCTGCATGAGCCGGTTCCTGACCGGAGTCGACGCCGCTGACGCCGGTTCGTTCGTCACGCTGTGGCGGGAGCTGAAGCCGGAAACGGCCGAGATCCCGGTGGCCGACTTCGTCCGAGTGCTGCCGTCGGCGCCCTCACCCGTGCTCCAGCTCGCCATGGAGGAACTGCACCGGGCGGAGTCCGCTGGAATGCTCGACGCGGAACTGTTCGCCGAGGCGGTCCAGGCGCTGGCGTACCGGCCGGAGAAGAAGAACATGGCGGCCGCGGTGAAGTGGATCGCCGACGCGCCCCCGGCCAGGGGCGCCGCCGCGGCGGCCGCGCTGGTGCCCGTGCTCGACGTCGATACGCCCAGCCTTCGCGAACGTGCGGTACGCGTCGCGGTCAAGCTTGCCCCGCACACCGCCGAACCCGACAGGGAGGCGATCCGCGAGGCGGGTGCCCGGCTGCCTGCCGACCTGCGCCGGCGGTTGGCCGCAGCTTATGGCGCGGTGGACGAGGTCTCACCCGAGCCCGTGACGGTTCCCGCGCTGACCGCGACGTCGCTGCCCGCCCTGGCCCCGCCCATCACCTCGGTGCCGGAACTGGCCGCTGAGCTGGACAGACCGCTCTGGCCGCAGGATCCGGCGCGGGCCGACCGCATTCTCGCAGCGCTGGTCGAGCTGACGCACCGGGACCGCGATGCCGTCGTGGCCGGGTTGCAGTCGTGGTGGCGGACGAACTGGAAGCACCCCTTCGACGCGAGCGTCTATGTATACGGCATTTCCGGCTTCGACGAGGAAATTCCTTTTCTACTGTTGCGCTGCGCGCTGGCCATCGTGTCGCCCGCGGACAGCCGCGAGCTGACCAAGTTGCTGAACGGCGAAGGCCGCTGGCCGAGCCATGAACCTGCTCTGCAACGATTCGTCCAGCAGCGTTTCCGCGAAGTCATATCCCTGTTCGAGCGGGGCGAGACGGTCCCCGTGCTGCTGGCCACGCCGACCTCGCCCACGGGGCACGTCGACGCCGCCACCCTGGTCGCGCGCATGGAGCGGCTGAACGGCACCGAGCCACTTGAACACGATTTCCTGCAGGCGTTGCTGCGGCTGCCGCGCCGGATCAATCCGGAGCTTGCCGAACGGGCAGAGAGACTGCCGTCGGAAGCGGGCCGGCGGCTGGCGGCCTGCCTGCGCGACGGCGGGTTGCCCGACCCCGTGGTGACCTGGGAGCTCGAGGCGTTCGACCGCCCGGGGTCCTACCACCAGTCGCTGCAGGAGGCGCATGCCCGGCTGGCACCGCCCGAGGGCGTGCCCGGGCCGCTCGCCGAGCTGTGGACGCTCGTGCCCAAGGCCGGCTATCCCGCCTTCTCCCGGAACATGGTGTGGTGGCCGTCCATCATGCCGTCGCATCGGGAGGCCGTGGCCGCGTACCTCCTTGAGTGCCTCCCAGGGTTCATGGACGTGGAGGTCGTGGCCGCCCTGACGCATAACGACGGTCCGGTCGGCCTCGCGACAGCGAGCACGATCGTTGCCGGCATGAGCCAGCCGGTCCCCGCCCAGCGGGCCCGCGCCGCCGACGCGATCCTCACGCTGGCCGCGCGCGGGGAACTGCCCGCGGCTGACCTCGGCCGGGCCATTGGTCACATGGTTGTCGGCGAGCAGGTCAAACTCAACCGGATCATCGGCATCCTCGGCGAGGTCACGGCAGGCGGGGCACACGCCGAGATCTGGACGGCTCTGGCACAGGCGGTGCCCCTGCTACTGCCTGGGCCCGGCGAGAAGGCCAGGGCCGGGCTGGGGAAGTTGCTCACGGTCGCTACGCAGGCGGCGGTACTCACCGGGGCGCAGGACGACCTACCGGGGCTGGCGGAGCTGGCCGCACGCAAGGGCTCAACCTTGCTGATCCACGAGGCGCGGCGCCTGTACGAGGCGATCTCACCCTGAGACGTCGTCTCGGACCCCTACTCGTGATCAAGACCGGAGAATGGGGCGGCGGCACTTGTGTGAGTGGAGGTAGGCCGGTGCGCCATTGTGGGGACGCCCACCGTGGCCGCTTCCCGGCTGAGCCAGCGCGAGGTGTCACGAGCGCGAGGTGCGCAAACCGCTGGGGCGAGCGCCACACCAGCGACTCGGTCGGCGTGGCTCGTGGTCCTTCCCTCAGGTACCGCTCGGTCGCTGGTGGCAACCCCGAGTAGCTTGCTGAGGGTTCATCTCGCTGCCCCTGCTTCGGAGCGGGCTCGCGCGAGCCTCGTCTCGGTGAAGCTCTGGAACTCGCGCACTCTTGGATCGTTCCCATAGCGCGCGAGCTGATTGACGAAGTCCTGTACGTACCTGCGGGTCCGGGCCGATCGCAGGTCGGCCACGGTGGTCACCACCTCGCGGGCTACGGCGAGGCCGTGGTCGAGGTCGCCGCCGGCGACGTGGCTGGTGGCCAGGATGGTGCGTACGAAGGACAGGCTGCGGACGTAGAGGCTCTCGGAGAGCTGCACGCTCTCCATGACGCGGTCGCGGGCTCGATGGTGATGTCCGAGGTCGCGGAAGCAGTGGGCGAACTCGGCCGCCAGCTCGGCCTCGTCGAAGTACCGGAGCCAGACCGGATCATCCTCTGGTACTCGCCGGTCGAACCAGCGTTCTGCCTCCAAAAGTGCCTGGCTGCATCCGGCCTCGTCGCCCTGGGAAGCCAGTGCTCGCGCCTCCATGGCGCTGAACAAGGCCATGGCCGTCGGTGTGGCGGCGTCCTTGGCGCCCATCTGAGCGGCCCGTGCCAGGTTCACCGCCATGCCGTAGTGGCCCAGATAGTTGGCTTGGTGGCTCATGCCGGCCAGGATGCGGCCGCCCAGCATGCGGTTGTCAGCCTCACGCGCCAGGCGAAGGGCCTTGGTCATGTACTGCTGGGCGAGGCCGTGCCTCCCGGTGTCGTACGCCATCCACGCCGCAAGACGCAGCATGGCCGCCGTCTCGGAGAGGAACTCCTTGCCGAGCGCCGTCTCTGGCCGGATGTGCTTGAGCAGCGGCTCCACTTCCATGGCGATGTACTGGACCACGGTGGTTCTGGCGTGGCCGCCCCCGAACCGGTAGTCGAGCTTGGCGAACATCGCCGTTGTCTCACGTACTGCCTCGACACTGGACGCCGTGATCAATCGCCTTTCAGCCAGCGGTTTCGGGATCGGTGCGGGATTCACCAGCCACGTGACCATGGAGTCGTTCCACGAGTCTGCGGAGACGTCGCACTCGACCACCTGAGGATTGGCCGAGAGATCGCCGGACACCAGTACGGTCACGCTCTCGGCCAGGCCGTCCGCCTGCGACTGCTTCAGGGAGCTCGCCGTAAAGGGCGTGGCCTCGGCGTACATCATGCCGATGTCGCGCACGCTCACCCGCTCGCCGAGCTTGCGGCTGAGAGCCTCGGCGATGAAGTGCGGGGTCAGGCCACGGGGGTGCATTCCGTCGAGCCAGCGTTTCACCGACACGTGATCGCAGCGGATGTCCGCACCATGGCTCGTGGCGACATCCTGCACGCGCCGCGCGAGGGCCTTGTTGGAACAAGCGGCTCTGGCCATGACTCCTGCGAGCTGGTGGTTCGGCTCTCGGAGCTTCATGGCAACCCCCAACCCTCAGTGATCACTATGTCGCCGTAAGTTTGCACCCCCTCCCGGCTGTCGTGCACCTCCCTTCGCCGAATTGCACCGCCTTTTGAACACTGCCGTACCCCCTGACCTGCGCGGTTTTCTGGTGTCACGAACACGGCGGGCCCCGAAAGGACCTTGACGGACTCGCCAGTCCTGTTCTATACCTGTACAGGACAGGATCTCGACAAGGGGGCCTGTCACCAGGAGGGACAGGCGCGCGACTGCGATCAGAAGGGATCACGACAATGCCTGCTCTCCGACCCCGCCGCTTCCTGCCCACGGTGCTGATGATCCTCGCGGCCTTTTTCGTGATCACTCAGCCACATAAGGCCGCGATCGCCGTCAACCACGCCGTGGACGCCGTACAGGCGATCGCCAAGGCCCTGACCGTCTTCAGCAACGGTCTCGGCTGAACCACCGAACAGAACAAGCCGGGGCGCGGCCATAGTCGCCAAACCTGATCCGCGCCCCGGCACCCCTTAGAGAGGTGTCCTCATCATGACCCACGGGTCCAGCAACACACAGCCCACACCTGAACTCGAACTGGCCGTCGTCTGGGAGTCCGTCCAGTGGACCTGCCTGGTCTGCGGCGGTGCCGAGGAGATCGCGCCCGACGAGGAGGCTCCGACTCCGCCCATCTGTCCGACCTGCCATCGGCTCGCCGTCGCCGAGGCCCTCGCCACCCTGCTGGGGGTGCGGCGATGAACGAGCTGGCTGCCGCCGTCCTGGGCGACGAGGAACTGTCCGATCTTCGCGACGACCTGCTGAACGCCAACCCGGCCTGTGAGAACGGCGACGTCGACCTCTTCACCGGCCCCGACTTGTTCGAGCACGAGCCCGACGACGTGCGGGAGGCCCGAGAGGCGCAGGCCAAGGCCGTGTGCGCCGGATGCCCCGCGCGTGCCGCCTGCCTGGCCTACGCCTTGGCCATACGTCCAGAGGCCGGCGTCTGGGCGGGCCTGACCACTGACGAACTGTTCCAGGGGAGAGCCGCCTGATGGCCCGCTTCCAGTGCGCCGACTGCGGCAAGCGGTCGTGCAGCGCCTATCGCTGCCGTGGCTGCGGCGTCCGCCGCCAGGTCGAAGTGTGCACCTCGCACGGCACGCGATGCCTGCCTGGCTGTCGTCTGTGCCGAATCCTCGCCCGCTCACAGTCCGGCATCTGAAAGGAGGCTTCATGCACGAGTCGACCCGCCCCGTCCGGCTGTCGCCGTGGCCGGCCAGGTGCTGTCCACGCTGTGTGGCACAGCTCGACGGCGGACCCGTCCAGTTCTACTGCGCACTGTGCCGTCGCGCGGTGTACGCCGCCGACCTCGACCACGAGATCCACGCCCCACTGAGGAGGAGTGCATGATCACGGCGTTGCTCTACCTGGTGACGTTCGGCGCCGGGTTCATCACCTGCGATCTGGTACGCATCGCGCAGGAACGGCTGCGCCTGCGCCAGGCCGTTCGGTTCACCGTCGACGCGGCCGGATCGCCGGACAAGGTGCTGCGCATCTGGTCCAGCCACCGCGCGAACTGGTGCGACCGGCCAGGATGCCCGCGCTGCTGGGGGAGGCGGGGCCGATGACCGCAACGATCTACGGGCCTCGTCCACTGAGCGAGGGTGAACAGACCGCTGTCTCGGTCACCGCCGCTGCCGTGGCCGGACTGGGCCTGCTCGGCTTCGTCATCAGCTTCGCCACGGTGGCCGAGGCCGCCGAACCGTCCTTCGGATGGTTCGCCTGGATCGTTCCACTCGGCATCGACCTCGGCATCGCCGTCTTCTCCGCGCTGGACATCGTCCTCGCCCGGCTCGGCATGCGCCTTCGCCTGCTCCGGCTGGTGCCGTGGTCGCTGACGGGCGCCACGATCTACCTGAACGTGGCAGGCCAGGACACCATGTTCGGGGTCATCGCCCATGCCATGCTTCCCGGTCTTTGGGTGGTGGCGGTAGAGGTGGGCGCGTACGCCATCCGCAAGCGCGCCGACCTTGCCAAGCCGAACCACATGGAGTCCATCAGGGTCTCCCGGTGGCTGCTGGCCTTCCCGTCCACCTTCGCCCTGTGGCGCCGGATGGTGCTGTGGGAGATCCGCTCGTACCCGAACGCGCTCAATCGCGAGCGTGACCGCATCCTCGCCCGCACCGACCTTCAGGACCGGTACGGCAGGCTGTGGCGGTTCAAGGCCACCCGCCGGGAACGCGCGCTCTACCGGCTCGGCGAACTCGCTCCCGAGCACATGCAACTCACGCCGGCGATCACGCGTCCGGCGCTGCCCCCGAAACCCGTATCCAAGCCCAAAGCTTCGAGAAAGAGCACAAGGCTTCGAGCCGATGTGGACGATCTGATGGCGCTGGGCTGGCAGATCGCCGCCGACCACGAGACGCGCAACATCGCGCTCACCCGTGACCGGCTCCGTGACGCCATCCGGCAGACCGGCCGGTCCGTCTCCACCGACCGTGCCGGAGCCCTGCTGTCCCGCCTACGGACCGAGGCGCCGCCCGAGAGGCTCACGACCGCCGGACGGACCGCCGACACGGAGGCGGACGGACCGCACGGCCCGACCGCCGACGATCAACCGGACGGTTCGCGGTCCGACCGCGAACCGTCACAGACACAGGGCGCGGCCTCCACTCCGCCAAGAACAGTGGCCACGCCCCGCCACCCCGCAACCGTCAAGGCACACGAGGTGTATTCATCATGACCCACAACCCGCACGAACCCGACAGTCGCGGGCTGCACGGCTTCGAGTGGTCGGACGGTACTCCAGCAGACGGTGGCGAGGCCGAGGTCGTACCACTCGACTCGCGCCGCCGTACCCGCCAGGCCGACAGCCTGGAGTCAGACTCTGACGACGACTTCTTCGACCGCGAGACCGTAGCCGTCACCGACCACGTCACCGGTCCGCCGGTCGATCCACCGGACGAGGACGCCGTACCACCAACCGCCAGGATCGCGCAGGGCCGCGCGCCCATCGTGCCGGTGTGGCTCCGCACGTGGCAGTCCATCCGCGCGATGGTCGCCTGGCAGATCCGTGACGCCGGATACGTCCTCGGCTACCACGGTGTGCGCTCGCCGAAGTACCTGGCCAAAACGCTCTGGTACGCGGTCCCTGGCATGTTCAAGGCCATCGGCCGCCTCCTGCACTGGGCGACGGCGGAAGAGGGCAACTGGGCGCTTCGCCAGTGCGCCGCCGACCGCAACGACGCGGAGACGTGGCTGAAGCTGGACAAGCAGCGCCAACGCCAGTCCCGCTGGCGTTGGTCGATCCTGCTCACGTTGGGCATCGTCGCCCTGATCGGCCTGTTGGTCTTCCTGGTGGCGGACATCCCCAGTTGGATGCGCCTCGCGGTGCTGGCCGTGGCCGTCCCGCTGCTGGCCCGCGCGGGGCGTCCAACGGACAGGCCGATCACCGACCGCGTGAGCGAGGCACCGCGCTACCGCAAGCTCACCGCCGAGTTGGTGCGGCGAGCGCTGCTGTCGTGCGGTATCTCCGGCATCACCCAAGCGGTCAGCAAGGACCCGAACGCCATCAGCTTCCCGCAGGAGATCCACCGCGACGGCCCAGGCCACCTGGCCATCGTGGATCTGCCCTTTGGCGTGGAGGCCGCCGACGTGGTGGCCCGGCGGGGCCGTCTGGCCTCGGCCATGCGGCTTCCGCTCGACCAGGTCTGGCCCGAGCCGGCGGCCGGCCACCCCGGGCGCCTTGCTCTGTGGGTGGGCTACGAGCCCGCCTCGCAGATGAAGCAACCGGCTTGGCCCCTGCTGCGCGAAGGCCAGGTGGACGTGTTCAAGCCGTTCCCGTTCGCCACGACTCCGCGCATGGAGACCAGCCACGCTGAGCTGGTGTTCCGCAATTGGCTCGTCGGCGGGCAGCCCGGCTCCGGCAAGACGTTCGGACTCAGGCTCGCGGTTCTGGCCGCCGCCCTCGACCCGCGCGCCGAGCTGCGCATCTACGAACTGAAGGGAGTAGGCGACTTCAAGGTCGTGGAACCGGTCTGCACCGAGTACGGCAACGGCTTCGACGACGAGACGATCGCCCGCTGCGCCGCGATGTTCGCCTGGCTGTACAAGGAGTGCGAACGCCGCTCCAAGCGCATCGCCCACTACCACGCCCTCGGCAAGGCACCGGAGAACAAGGTGACGCCCGAACTGGCGTCTCTCAAGGGCTCCGGCCTGCACCCGCTGATCGTGGCCGTGGACGAGGTCCAAGAGCTGTTCCTGCACTCGCAGTACGGCAAGGAAGCCGGGGAGATCTGCGAAAAGGTCATCAAGCTGGGCCGCGCCCTGGGAGTGATCCTTCTGCTGGGCACGCAGATCCCCGACAAGGACAGCCTGCCGACCGGCATCACCCGCAACGTCAACACTCGCTACTGCATGTCGGTGGCCGACCAGGTCGCGAACGACATGATCCTCGGCACGTCGATGTACAAGAACGGCTATCGGGCCACCGTCTTCGAGCCCGTGACCGACGCCGGTTGGGGCATCCTCATCGGCCTCGGCAAGCCGGCCGCCCGCCGTTCGTACTACCTCGACACCCGCGACGCAGAGAAGGTCATCGCCCGTGCCATGCAGCTCCGCGGACTGGCCGGCACCTTGCCCGAACCAGGCACTCAAGCCCGAGATGACTCACCGGTCTTCGACATCCTGGCCGACCTCGCCGACATCTGGCCCGCCGGAGAGAACGCGGCCTGGAACGAAGCCCTGTGCGCCCGTCTGACCGAACTCCGACCCGACGTCTACACCGGCTGGAAGTCCGAACAGCTCACCAGCGCGCTCAAGCCGTACGGCCTGAAGGTGGGCGACATCGGCCGTCGCATCGAGGGCAAGCCCGTCACCCGGCGCGGCATACGCCTCGACGACCTCACTGAGGCCATCGCCGAACGTAACCGCCAGAAACGCTCCGGCTGACCACGTCCGAGGCTGCTAGCGCTAGTAGCCGACCCTGCTAGCGCTAGCACCCCCGCTAGCAACAGAAACCAGCTCTGGCCAGGCCGTTAGCACGCTAGCGGCCCTCCTCGGCCGCGCCCTGAAACGAGCCCAGGAGGCTGTCATGCACCCTGCCGCACTCGCCGCTATCACCACGATCATCGGCACTCTCTGTTATGCCTCGGCGTGCTTTCTGAGCCCGTTCGGGCGCTGCCGCAAGTGCCGGGGGAGACGCCGAATCCTGAACCGCCTGGGCCGTGGATCCCGCGACTGCCGCCGCTGCGACGGCACTGGCCTGCGCCTGCGCCTCGGCCGCCACCTGTGGAACTACGCCCGCCGCCTCCATGACGGCCGCTAATCCATCACCCCAAGGAGCAACTATCAGCACGACTACGAGTCCGTCCCGTCAGATGCTGGCCTACGCACTGGCCGCTGCTGCCCGAGGTTGGCATGTCTTCCCGCTCACACCGGGAGACAAGGTGCCGCTCAAGGGCTGGAAGTGGAAAGAACACCACACCACCGACCCCGACGTCATCCGCCGATTCTGGACCGGCTCAGCCTGCAACATCGGCATCGCCACCGGTCCCTCCGACCTCGTCGTCATCGATCTGGACACCCCGAAGGACGGCGACCAACCGCCGCCGCCATGGGACCTGCCCGGCGTCACGGACGGGGCAGACGTCCTGGCCCTTCTGTGTGAGCAGGCCGGGCAGCCGCTGCCCTTGGAGACCTTCCAAGTCCGGACTCGCCGTGGCGGCACTCACCTCTACTTCGCGGCTCCGGAAGGACTGACCCTCGGCAACACCTCGGGCGCCAAGGGGCAAGGACTCGGCTGGCTGATCGACACCCGCGCCGCAGGCGGATACGTCGTCGGCCCAGGGAGCTTCGTCGACCTGCCTGATGGCGTCGGCACCTACGACGCCGTCCACATCATCGACCCAGCGCCCCTGCCGCCCTGGCTCGCCGAACGCCTCACTCCACGAGCCGCCGAGCCACCGATCGGCTTCACGGCCGCCGATGTGCTCTGCTCTCTCGGTGCCCGATCGACCGGCTATGCCGTGGCAGCGCTCCGCAACGAACTGCAGCACGTGCTCGACGCCGGCCCAGGCACCCGCAACCACACCCTGAACGTCGCCGCCTTCGCTCTTGGCCAACTCGTGGCCGCGGGCGTGCTGCCACACCGCCTGACCGAGGACGCACTCCACACCGCCGCCCACGCCATCGGCCTGTCCCCCCGAGAGGCCGCCGCCACCATCCGTTCCGGCTTCACCGCCGGAGCATGTCAGCCACGCCGGGGGATCGCATGACCAACCCAATCGACGCCAACACCATCCTGGAGAACCTGGACGCCCATGCCACCATCACCCGTCTGCACCGAGATCTGTCCGGCGACCTGAGCATCGGACTACCAGCACCGGCTCCGGCCGCCAACCGGGCCATGTTCTACGGCCTGCCCGGCGAACTCGTCCAGGCCGCCGACCCGACCACCGAAGCCGACCCTGTAGGTGTGCTGGCCTCCGCGCTGGCCGCTTGCGGTGCGGTCATCGGCCCCGGCCCGTACGTCCAGATCGGTAACACCCGCCACCCACTTCTGATCTGGCCGCTGCTCTTCGGCCGCACCGGCTCCGGTCGCAAAGGCCAGGCAACCGACACCGCCGAGATCTTCCTGAACAACGCCGGCGTCGGCTACGCCGACCTGTGCGTCACCGGCCTGTCCTCCGGCGAAGGACTGATCGAACGTATCCGAGACCCCGACAGCCCGGACGATCCCGGCGGCACCATGGACAAGCGCCTGTCGGTGACGGAGCCGGAGTTCTCCACCGTCATGGCCCGCGCCAAACGCGAGGGCTCCACGCTCGGCACCATGCTTCGACAGGCCTGGGACGGTCGCACGCTGGCCGTTCTCACCCGTAACGCCTACCGGGCGTCGAATCCGCACATCGCGATCATCGGCCACATCACGCCGAAAGAGTTCCGTATGCGCCTGGCGGAGGCGGACATGGCCGGCGGCTCCTACAACCGCTTCCTGCCCATCTACGTCGAGCGCTCCAAGCGCCTGCCCATCCCTGAAGGCGTAGCACCCGAGTTGCTGGCCGGCCTCAGCGGCAGGCTCCACGACGCCGTCAAAGCAGCCCGCCAGGTCAAGCGCATCGCCCTGGACGATCCCGCCCGCGCTCTGTGGTCGACGGAGCTGTACGAGGAGTTCACCGCCGCCGACGACGAAGACCACGCCTGGACAGAGTTCACCCGCCGCTCGGCGCCGTACTGCCTGCGCATCGCGGCCTTGTACGCCGCCCTTGAGGCCCGCAACCTGATCACCACTGCAGACCTGGGCGCCGCCGCCGCGCTGGTCCGCTACTCCATCGCCTCAGCCGTCTTCGTGCTCGACAAGCAGATGAGAGATCCCAAGATCGACCGCATTCGCCGCGCCCTCGACCAGGCTGCCGACACCGGCCTGACGCGCTCCGAGATCTCCGCTCTGTTCTCTCGCAACGTGCCGAAACAGACCCTCGACGAGCTTCTCACCAGCCTGACCGCCACCGGCCAGTACGAGTCCGTCACCACGCCCACGGGTGGCCGCCCCTCTGTCCGCTACCGCCGTACCAGCCCTGACGAAGAAAGAAGAAACAACTCCTCATGACCTGCCACTCACCAGCGGAAAAGCGACCTCCCGAAACAGGCCCTTGTTTCGTCCACCACGAAAGAACTCAGCGAATGGGGCCGCTCGCCAGAAGACAGGTCCGTCCACCACCATCACGTCCCAGTGCTGTCTGAGCCCGTGCCTGACTTCTTTCTTCTTTCTTCGTACTGACGACGCTCCAGCCTCGCAGCCACCAACACCGCGATCACATATCCGATCCACAAGGAGACGCCCTTGGCCACCGGCCTCAACCCGCGAGGGATGCTCACCCTCATGGAGCTCTGCGCCGAACTCCAAATCTCCCGCTCCACCTTCTACGACTGGCGAGCTAAGGGCCGCGCCCCACGCTGCCTCAAGCTGCCCAACGGCGACCTCCGCATCCGCCGTTCCGACCTCGACCGTTGGCTCTCGCGTCTGGAGGAGGCCGCTTGATGCAGGACATCACGTACGACGTGCGCGTCTACAAGACCGAGATCTACAAGGGCAAGACCACCACGACCTACTACGTCCGCTGGAAGGTCGGTGGCAAACCGCGGCGCAAGCCCTTCCGCAATGCGGCACAAGCCGACACCTACCGCGGGGAGCTCCAAGCAGCGGCCCGTAGGGGAGAGGCGTTCAGCCGCGCTGCTGGCGAGCCCGTTTCGTGGAGTCGCAGAAACCGTGCCGACATGAGTTGGTACGACTTCGTCTGCAAATACGTGGACATGAAATGGAAGGCCGCAGCGCCGAAATACCGCCAGGACATCGCCCGCGCGCTCACCGCCGCCACGCCCGCCATGTACAGCACGACACGGGGCAAGCCAGATGACCTGGCGCTCCGCACCACGATGCACCGCTGGGCCTGCAACACCAAGCACCGGGGAGAGGCTCCCGACGAGGCGGCAGCAGTGCTGCGCTGGCTTGCAGCCAACACCAAGCCCGTCTCCGCGTTCGCTGACGATCCCGGCCTCGCCCGCGACCTCCTCGACGCCGCCACCTCTCTCCTGAACGGTCAGCGCGCGGCGGCCAACACCGTACGGAAGCACCGCATGATCGTGTCCAATGCCCTGGATTACGCCGTCGAACTCAAGCTGTTGCCGGAGAACCCACTCAAGACGCTGAAATGGAAGCCGCCGGCGAGCACGTACGAGGTGGACCGGCGCAGCGTCGTTAACCACGCCCAGGCCAAGGCGCTGTTGGCCGCTGTGCGGGCACAGAAGCCGAGCGGCCCGCGCCTCGTGGCGTTCTTCGCCCTCATGTACTACGCCGCCCTGCGTCCCGAGGAGGTCGTCAACCTGCACCGCGACAACATCACCCTTCCTCCTGGCGACAACGCAGGAGAGCCGGTGAATGCGTGGGGCGAGCTTCACCTGCTCAAAGCGGCCCCGTACTCCGGCCGCGAATGGACCGACAGCGGAACCGCTCGCGAGGAACGCGCGCTCAAACACCGCGCCCAAGGCCACGGCCGGACGGTGCCCATTCCTCCGCCGCTGGTCGCCATCCTCCGCACCCATCTGGCCGAGTTCTGCGACGGTTCCCGCGGACGCCTCTTCTCCGGTGTGAGAGGTGGGGAGTTGCCGTTCATCACTTATAGACGAGCCTGGAAGGCCGCGCGCAAGACAGCCCTCACGGAGAAGGAGTTCACATCGCCTCTGGCTGCCAGGCCGTACGACCTCCGACACGCCTGCGTCTCCACCTGGCTCAACGCCGGCGTTCCAGCACCTCAGGTAGCCGAGTGGGCCGGCCACAGCGTGGACGTCCTCTTGCGCATTTACGCCAAGTGCATCGTCGGCCAAGATGAGATCGCCAAGCGCCGAATCTCGGAGGCTCTGGCTTGAGGAATGCTTCTTAAGATGCAACGAGACGTTTCAGCCCATACGCAGGCCCTCCCCGCGTGCGCGGGGAGCACGGGCTGGTCTCCTGGATATGCAGGGTGATCCGGGGACCATCCCCGCGTGCGCGGGGAGCACGGGTAGCGCGAACACTCTCCGGAGCCGCCATTGGGACCATCCCCGCGTGCGCGGGGAGCACCGTGCAACCAACACGCGAGGACTCAGCGTATCGGGACCATCCCCGCGTGCGCGGGGAGCACAGCGGTGCGACGGCGCTTCACAACAGCCATGTGGGACCATCCCCGCGTGCGCGGGGAGCACGCCGGGTACGTGGCGGTGCACTTGGGCGGCGCGGGACCATCCCCGCGTGCGCGGGGAGCACTCTTCGATGTCGAGCAGTTGGTCCATGAGCTGGGGACCATCCTCGCGTGCGCGGGGAGCACCTGTACGCCAGCAAGGACCGCGAACAGCACATGGGACCATCCCCGCGTGCGCGGGGAGCACATCAGCGCCCTGGCAGCAGGCGGCGCCCAGTTGGGACCATCCCCGCGTGCGCGGGGAGCACCCTTGGAACTGGCCCGGCGAGATGTTGCCGCGGGGACCATCCCCGCGTGCGCGGGGAGCACTGGGTCGTTGGGGTTGAGCCCTTGCGCTACCAGGGACCATCCCCGCGTGCGCGGGCAGCACGCCGCCTTGGAAGTCGACGAGGTGGAGGAGAAGGGACCATCCCCGCGTGCGCGGGGAGCACATCGCCGAGCGCTGGGTGATCAGGCCGAAGCAGGGACCATCCCCGTGTGCGCGGGGAGCACGCCCATGTGGCGAACTGGCGGACGCGGGCGAAGGGACCATCCCCGTGTGCGCGGGGAGCACCTCGGCGACCTGGGCATTTAGCTGTCGCTGAGGCAGTTTTCGAGCACTTTCACGGAATCAGACATTACGGACTCTCGCTGACGTTTGGGCGTGTGGCTGTCCGATGGTCTCGCCCAGTCTCGCATGGCACGCGCTTACGTGCCTGGTGTGATTGCCCGCGGGAGATCGGGTAGGGCGTTCGGCATCCGAGCATCAAGGACCTTACCGGCGGTTCCGGCGGGCATAGGCGGGCCACGATGATGTCGAAGTCAGGAGAGTCTGTACTTCCGTTTGATGGCGTCGGCTTCTTCCTCGGTGACCCTGCCCGGGGTACGGCTCAACGTCTGCCGCAATTCGTCCATGATGGCCCGTCCGGAGTCGCGGGCTCGCGTACTGAAATGGCTGAGTTGGGCGTCGAACTGCTTGGCGGTGGGGCCTGTCCAGACCTTGCCCGTTCGGAAGGCTCGGCAGGGCCTGTCGACGTCGGTATCGATCTGTTCGACCATCGGGCCGATCGTGCGGATGGCGTGCTGGAGTGCCTCGTACAACGGGTTGCTCACCATCGCCGGCATCGGTTCAGTCCTTGGTGTTCTCGGGGTCCGGGGCGGCGTCGGTTATCAGCTTCGGTGCGACGAGCTTCATCATGGCCACCACGTCGGCCTCGTTGTCCCGCCCCTTGACGCCCCGCCAGAGATCCACGATCACGCGGTTGAGGCCGTGCACCAACACCGCCGATGCCTGGGTGTCGTCAGCACTGCTGTCCTGCCCATAATTACCGATAGCGCCGGGGACGATTTCCGGAAGAGGTTTGGCGCCTTGGCTGATCTCTGTTTCGACCTGCTCTTTCGATCCGCCGGGTGACAGGGAGATCTGCAGCACCTTTGGCTTGTTTCCGGCCGAGTCGTAGACCCAGCAGCCTCCGGTACCGTAGTTATTTCCGTCCAACTCCTGACCAACCGTCAGGTCAAAGTCACCCCTGACGATGGGGTCGCGCACACCCGTTATCAGCCGTACGGCGTCCAGCGGAACGAAGTCGCAGACATATGGGGGAGCAGCGATCGACGGAAGCGGGGCATGGTTCACTGGAGCGCTCTTCTGCGCCGGCTCTGGCTGGCAAGCAGTCAGCAGCAGCAATACGCTCAGCATCCCAGTAGGGAAGAGGACGTGACTCTTCGTCATGGCTTGAACTCCGACATGCCGTCCTCGATCCCCTTCTCCAAAGCTTCGGAGACTTTGTTCCACTGCTTTCCGGCCAGCCCTTCGCGCAGCCATCTGTCGTAGGCGTCGACACGTGGCTGAACGTCGCCTGGATACGGCGCCATCTCATCCGGTGTCATCAGCGACTTGCCGTCGTTCTTCAGGAAGTTGTTCGATGACGTGCGAGGGTCTTCGCCCTTGCCTAACCCTTCCAGCGAGCCCCACGGATGTGTAGCGGCCGGCGGGTCGGTCCTGCCGAATAGTCCGTGTCCGAGCATGGCGTCAATGGCGAGTTGATCGACCAGGGACTCGGTCTTCGCCTTGGCCGTGTTGGCCTCGAAGATCGCCTTGTTCGCGTGCTTCTCACTCTTGGCGGACTCTTCGATCATGCTGGTCCACGCGCCCATGACGCCGGCTGTTATCGCCCAGGGAACGGCCTGCGGGATTGCGAGCCCAGTGTTGACCACGGCCATGAATATTTTCGCGTTCCGCTCCTGGGCCGAGTCCAACGCCTTGCCTTCCTCGATCTTGGCGATTCCGCTGGCATCGGCGATCAATCCGAAGCCGGCCGCCGCTTCCCTCGCGTTGATCAGAAGGGAACCGTTTCCCTTTCCTGTAGCCGACTGCTCAGCTCCATGATCCAGCATGTTCTTCGACCACGCAGTCTGGGATGCGGTCACTTCCGCCAGTGCGTTCGGGTCGTTCTTGAACACGTTCTCCATGACCATGCGCAAGCCTTCCCTCTGGAATTGCGCACCCCACACCTGGTCCTCTAGTGGCAGGTGCAGGCGGGTAGCCGTGTAGACGTTGGAATCACCACGTGGCGGTTCCTGCGCAATACGAGTGACGTCGTTGATGTACGCGGACAGGATGCGCGTGATAGCTCCGGCCGGAACGAAGGAAGGCTTGCCGTACATGTAGTGCTGCCCCTGTAGATTGATGAAATCCGCGGCCAATCCGGCAGAGATGAATCCCGGCGAGCGATTCTGTATGGTCCCGTCGCGGTCCCGGTACGTCAAAGTCGCAGCCTCAACCGCATCGCCGAAAGCCGCTCCGTCGTCGTACATCGGTCGCTCGCCGACGTACCGCTTCATAATGCTGGGATCACCGGAAAAGAAGTTCTGTGCCGCCTTCGGATGCTTGGCCAACGCCGCCATGACGCCGATCATCGGATCCAGCGGTATATCCGCCGAGGCCGCGTCATTCCACGTTTTGCGGTCGAGAGCCTCTAGCGTCCTGGCGACGTCCACCAGGAAGTCCTGATTGAACGTGCCATGCGGGAGCAGCGCCGACAGTGCGTGCTGATCCACCGGCACCCTCAGATTGGAGAGCAACTCCTCCCGCCAAGATGCGTTCAAGCGTGAGCTGGCCGCGCCGAGGGCCTTGCCCAGCGCCGCCTGCAGTCGCTTCTTGTCGGCGTCCTTGGGATACGCCAGCCCTCCGATGAGATATCGAAACCGCTCGGTCCCCAACGCGTACATCAGCGACGTGGCAAACCCCTCATCCCCCGCCCGCTGCTCCAACTCAGCAATCGTCTTCTCGTCCACCTCGCCGTTTTTGATGGCCTCGCTCAGCTTGGCCGCGGCTGCGTACACATCGGGATCGCTGGAAGCCCTGGCGTACAGCGCTTCGTCAAAGGGCCGCAGCCCGCCGGTCGTATCGGTGGCCCATTCCGTGGTCACGGCCTGGATCGTCTCGTTGCGCCGCCGTAACTCCGGACGTTTGGCACCGATCCAGTTGCCGAGTTCACGGATCGCGTTCAGCCGTGAAGTATCCAGATCGAGGTCCTGCAACATCCGGCGGATCTGCGGCTCGGTCCTGCCGAGCGTCGTCTCGGCCTGGCCGAGGTCGCGCTCGAAGTCGTGCATCAATTTCGGGTCAATCCCCGAGTAATTCCAGTCGGGCGGTGGAGCGACCGGTGGTGGCGTCAAGGACGGTCCTACCGGCGTTGTGTCGGTTCGGGGAGAGGGTTCGGCCGGTGGCTGTTCCGGTGACGCCTGGGGAGTCGGTGACGGCGGGGTCGTCATGACGGTTCTCCAGCACGTACGAGGACAACCGGATTGTCCCCCAGTCCAACTGTCCCCGCGAGGGGCGCATAACGTACCAGCATGGTCATTTCCTGGCTCTGAGACGCCCAGACGCCAGGACGTACGCACCGCACGCTCCGCAGGTTCATAAGCACACAGCCACACCAAAATCCCGAAACGACCAGTGCCCCGCTCACCAAACGCGACACTCGCGCCATGCAATACGTCAAGGGTGCTCGGTGACACATCCCCGCGTACGCGGGCAGCACGGGCCGCCCTTGGGGTCGCGCCTCGACGGGATGGGACCATCCCCGCGTGCGCGGGGAGCACCGCGGCGGCGACGACGGGCCGTAGAGGAACACGGGACCATCCCCGCGTGCGCGGGGAGCACTGAGGCGCTCGCGCAACCTCTCGTCGTGGATTGGGACCATTCCCGCGTGCGCGGGGAGCACCTGACGCCCCACGGCGAACCCGCGATGACCTCGGGACCATCCCCGCGTGCGCGGGGAGCACAAAATCGCAGGGAGGGAGATGGCTGACCCAGAGGGACCATCCCCGCGTGCGCGGGGAGCACGAGCCCCGCCCCATGCGGATGTCCAGCCCGAAGGGACCATCCCCGCGTGCGCGGGGAGCACTCGGTCACGTCCACGGACGTGGTGTATGAATCGATCTTCGCGTGATCCTGTTTCTGCAGGTTAAGCGGTAAGTGTCTGTGGGAGCGGGTTCTGGGCTGGTGTGTCGTCGGCGACGAGCCGGACACGGGCTTTGGCCAGGACGTCCAGGCCCATATAGCGTCTGGCTTCGACCCACTCATCCGTCTGCTCAGCCAGCACGGCACCGACCAGCCGGATGATCGAGGCCCGGTCGGGGAAGATGCCGACCACGTCGGTGCGACGGCGGATCTCCTTGTTCAGCCGCTCCTGCGGGTTGTTCGACCAGATCTGCGGCCAGATCTCACGAGGAAAGGCGGCGAAGGCGATCAAATCTTCCCGGGCGGCGTCCAGGTGCTCGGCCGCGGCCGGATGCTTGGCCTCAAGCGTTTGCACGACCCAGGCGTGCTGAGCGCGCACCGAGGCGCTGTCGGGCTGATCGAAGATGGTGCGCACCAGCGTGGCCACGAACGGCTGTGCCGACTTGCTGACGCAGGTCAGAAGGTTGCGCAGGTAGTGGCTGCGACACCTTTGCCAGGACGCGCCCGCCACGGTGGCGCCGATCGCCGCCACGAGCCCGGCGTGACAGTCGGAGATCACCAGCTGCACCCCGGACAGACCGCGAGCGACCAGGCCGCGCAGGAACGCCAGCCAGCCCGCACCGTCCTCAGCACTGGCGACCTCCAGCCCAAGGATCTCGCGCCGCCCGTCGGCGTTGACGCCGGTGGCCACCAGGACGTGCACGTTGATGATGCGGCCGCCCTCGCGCACCTTCTGGGTCAGCGCATCCAGCCAGACGAAGGTGTAGGGGCCGGCGTCCAACGCGCGGGTGCGGAAGGCTTCAACCTGCTCATCCAGCGTCTTGGCCATCTGGCTGACCTGGCTTTTGGAGATGTGCTTGATGCCGAGCTGTTCGATGAGCTTGTCGACGCGCCGGGTCGAGACGCCCAGCAGGTAGCTGGTGGCCACGACGCTGATCAGCGCCTGCTCGGCCCGTCGCGTGCGCTCCAGCAGCCAGTCCGGGAAGTACGAGCCTGAGCGCAGCTTCGGGATGGCCAGCTCGATCGAGCCCGCGCGCGTGTCCCACTCGCGGGGACGGTAGCCGTTGCGCCGGTTGGTCCGCTCGTCGCTGCGCCGGCCGTAGCCGGCGCCGCACAGGCTGTCGGCTTCGGCCGACATCAACGCCTCGGCCATGGTCTTCACCATGGATCGCAACAAGTCGGGGTCCTGGGTCTCGATCTGCTTCGCCAGCCACTGCTCGGGCGTCACACTGTTGTCCGCGGCCATCACGTGTTCTCCTTCGATCTTGACTTTCGCCTTCGAAGGATCACGCGATGGCCGTCACCATTTCACGGCGCCACGCCTGTGACCAGGCCTAACTCGTACACCACTCCCGTGGACGCAACCGAGCACTCGGCGCACGAATACAAGACCGCTCAGGAGGCGGGACCATCCCCGCGTGCGCGGGGAGCACCATCTGGGCGCCAAGTCCTGGACGGCCGACCAGGGACCATCCCCGCGTGCGCGGGGAGCACGGTGGTCATCCGGGTTTTCCTCCGATCGGGCGGGGACCACCCCCGCGTGCGCGGGGAGCACCTGGACGCCGGGGCGTACGGCAGCTCGTTCATGGGACCATCCCCGCGTGCGCGGGGAGCACATTGAGACCGTTACCAAGACGGTCGAGAAGGAAGGGACCATCCCCGCGTGCGCGGGGAGCACCGCGTCGCGCTGATCCACTACCGTCCGTCGGCGGGACCATCCCCGCGTGCGCGGGGAGCACGCGAGCCCGAGACGACCGCAGGCCTGATCAGCGGGACCATCCCCGCGTGCGCGGGGAGCACTTCACTCCACTGGAGATCTTCGAGCGAGACCGTGGACCATCCCCGCGTGCGCGGGGAGCACTGCGTCGCGATGGACTACGGGACGACGAACCCGGGACCATCCCCGCGTGCGCGGGGAGCACACCTCCGTCAGCGTCCCCGTCCTTCCTGGCCAGGGACCATCCCCGCGTGCGCGGGGAGCACCCGCGTATGGGCTTGAGGCTCCGCCGCTGGAGGGGACCATCCCCGCGTGCGCGGGGAGCACCCGCGTATGGGCTTGAGGCTCCGCCGCTGGAGGGGACCATCCCCGCGTGCGCGGGGAGCACGACGCGGGCGGCCTGGCGGTGCTGCCGCAGGTGGGACCATCCCCGCGTGCGCGGGGAGCACGCTCTGTCGTTAGGCATGACTGTTGAAGAGTTGGGACCATCCCCGCGTGCGCGGGGAGCACGGGATATGTACCTGGAAATGCGTGAGTTGGTTGGGACCATCCCCGCGTGCGCGGGGAGCACAGCTCCACAGAGACGCCGATCAGTGAGTCTGCGGGACCATCCCCGCGTGCGCGGGGAGCACGAGCTCGGCGGGCTCTTTCTCCTCGGCGAAAAGGGACCATCCCCGCGTGCGCGGGGAGCACAGGCCGGTGACGTTCATGAAGCCGAGCGCGTTCGGACCATCCCCGCGTGCGCGGGGAGCACGCCTCGGCGATCTCCGTGAGGTCGGCGCCGTTGGGACCATCCCCGCGTGCGCGGGGAGCACATGCCGCGGGTGAGTAGTTCCTGCGGCGTGCTGGGACCATCCCCGCGTGCGCGGGGAGCACGTGGCGGGGCGGCCAGCCGGCAGGGGCGATCTGGGACCATCCCCGCGTGCGCGGGGAGCACGCCAAGGGCCTGGTCAAGGCCGTGTTCTCGACGGGACCATCCCCGCGTGCGCGGGGAGCACGCCAAGGGCCTGGTCAAGGCCGTGTTCTCGACGGGACCATCCCCGCGTGCGCGGGGAGCACCCGTCGATCGCCGCCTTGAACGACGGGTAGAGGGGACCATCCCCGCGTGCGCGGGGAGCACGAGTCGGAGACGGCCACCCTGATGTGCAACGCGGGACCATCCCCGCGTGCGCGGGGAGCACAAGAACAGGACGCCGCTCTCGCAGCGGGGCCCGGGACCATCCCCGCGTGCGCGGGGAGCACACCGCGTAATGCGCCGAGTTCAGGCCTGACCCGGACCATCCCCGCGTGCGCGGGGAGCACTTATAGTCGCGTTCGCCCTCGACCGGCTTGCCGGGACCATCCCCGCGTGCGCGGGGAGCACGCGCTGCCGGCTGACGTGCAGGTCATTCGTCAGGGACCATCCCCGCGTGCGCGGGGAGCACTTGGTGATGAGACGTGAGGATCACCCGGCATCGGGACCATCCCCGCGTGCGCGGGGAGCACCGTCGTCTCCCCATCGTCGGCGCCCACGGTCAGGGACCATCCCCGCGTGCGCGGGGAGCACCGTCGTCTCCCCATCGTCGGCGCCCACGGTCAGGGACCATCCCCGCGTGCGCGGGGAGCACCGTCGTCTCCCCATCGTCGGCGCCCACGGTCAGGGACCATCCCCGCGTGCGCGGGGAGCACCGCTCCGGCTTGACGCGGCAAGTTAGTGAACTGGGACCATCCCCGCGTGCGCGGGGAGCACCAGCACGGCGGCGTGGTCCCAGATGATCTCCGGGGGACCATCCCCGCGTGCGCGGGGAGCACAGTCATGATTCTCGAAATGCTGGCCGGGGGAGGGGACCATCCCCGCGTGCGCGGGGAGCACTCTGGCTGACCTGCGCCGTTACCGGCTGCCGAGGCGGTTTTTGAGCACTTTCGCGGAATCGGACATTACGGACTCCCGGAGCTGTGGATTGAGATAGCAAGGAGTCACCTCTGGTTGGAGGGTTCGGCATTGAGTCTTGCATGCCGCTGGGCGTGCGCACGTATTTGGCACGATCGCCCGCCGACGATCAGCTGCAGCCGTACACCACCGGACACATCAAAAAGCCCTTGGCCGACGTTTCCGCTGGTCAAGGGCGCTTCGCTGCTGCTCGAACATGGTGCCCCCGGCAGGATTCGAACCTGCGGCACCCGCTTTAGGAGAGCGGTGCTCTATCCCCTGAGCTACGGAGGCGGACCTACGTAAGCCTAGCGAAAGTGCGGCACTGTGTGCGACGTGCGGGGTGGGTCACTTTGGTGGGG
>NZ_POUD01000096.1 GCF_003236395.1 Nonomuraea aridisoli
GTCCGGGGCGAGGGGTGCGGCGTGGGAGGAGCCGGGGGCGAGAGAGGTCGTCATGGGAGCGCGTCCTTCCCTGGAGGGGTCTCGCACCTATGTCGACATGCGGAAATGACGGCCGCGCCGCGCGTCGGGGGCAGCCAGACGTCGGCGTGGTGACGTTCAGGCGGCCATCGCCCCAAGGGACCGGTCTCCAGAGACCGCGCCATTAGAGCGGCGCGAGGAAACAGCTCACGAAACCGGCGCATGCGACCGATGCGCGATCGGCAGCCCGGCCGAAAACCCGAGCTTCTCGCCGGCCTCGGGCCGAGCGTCGATCACCCGCGGCTGTTCCAGCGTCGTCTCGTGGTCGACGTGCACACGAGCGACCAGCACGAGCGGCCGGCACGGGCGACTGGTATGAGCTGTCCGCAGGAGCGGGCGGCAGGGCGGGCGCCAGAGGTCGTGTGGGGAACGTTCGGAAAACCGGTTCCCACGGTGGGGCGGGGGTGGTTAAGATCGCTGCGACCGCGAGACGAGAGAGAGGAGCCGGCCGTGCGCCACCGCACCGTTGCCGTCGTCCTCCCGTCGCGCCACGAGGTGATCCTGATGTCTCGGTCGCTCCGGTGCCGGCTGCGCGGCCGTCACTGGACGACGCCCTGACGAGGACGCCTCATCCCCCTCGCCGGGGCTGATCGCGCTGTCCCACCACGACCATCCCGAAAGGGTTCATGGGCCATGCGTGCTCGCCTCACCAGTCCCCTTGCCACTGTCCGCAACATCGGCGTCCTCGCCCACGTCGACGCCGGCAAGACCACCGTCACCGAGCGGATGCTCTACCTCGCCGGAGCCACCCACAAGCGCGGCGAGGTGCACGACGGCACCACCGTCACCGACTTCGACCAGCAGGAGCGCGAACGCGGCATCACGATCTTCGCCGCCGCGGTCAGCTGCGACTGGGACGGCCACCGCGTCAACGTCATCGACACCCCGGGCCACGTCGACTTCTCCGACGAGGTCGAGCGGTCGCTGCGGGTGCTCGACGGCGCGATCGCGGTGTTCGACGGTGTCGCCGGGGTCGAGCCGCAGAGCGAGTCGGTGTGGCGGCGGGCCGACCGGCACGGCGTGCCGCGCATCGCGTTCGTCAACAAGCTCGACCGGGCCGGCGCCGACCTCGACGCGGCGGTGGAGTCGATCCGCCGGCGGCTGCATCCGGCGCCGCTGGTCGTGCAGCTGCCGATCGGGCGCGAGGACGGCTTCACCGGCGTGGTGGACCTCGTCGGCATGCGCGCGCTCGTCTGGGACGGCGACGTCTGCCAGGCGGGCCCGGTGCCGGACGACCTGCTGGCGCAGGCCCGGCAGCGGCGTCGCCGTCTGGAGGAGGCGGTGGCGGAGCTGCACGCGGGCGCGCTGGAGGAGTTCTGCTCCGAGCCGTCGTTGTCGGAGGCGACGCTGACCGCCGCGCTGCGCGACCTCACCCGGACGGGCGACGGCGTGGTGGTGCTGTGCGGCTCGGCGTACCGCAACCGCGGAGTGGAGCCGCTGCTGGACGCGGTCGTGCGCTACCTGCCCTCGCCGCTGGACGTGCCCGCGGTGCGCGGCCAGGACGGCGAGGTGCGTCCCGCCGACCCGGCGGCGCCGCTGGCCGCGCTGGCGTTCAAGGTGACCGCGACCGCGACCGGGCGGCTGACGTACGTGCGGATCTACTCGGGAACGCTGCGGAAGGGGGACACCGTGCTGGACGCGGGCACCGGCCGCACCGAGCGGGCCGGCCGGATCCTGCGGGTTCAGGCCGACCGGCACAGCGAGGCCGAGCAGGCGGTGGCCGGCGACATCGTGGCGCTCGTCGGGCCGAAGGCGGCCCGCGCGGGCACGACGTTGTGCGCGCCGCAGGCGCCGCTGCTGCTGGAGCCGCCGGGCGCGACCGAGCCGGTGGTGTCGGTGGCCGTCGAGGTCCGCCGGAGCATCGACGGCGACCGGCTGGCGGCGGCGCTGGCGCGGCTGGCCGAGGAGGATCCGTCGCTGGCCGTGCGGAGCGACGCCGAGACCGGGCAGACCGTGCTGTCCGGGATGGGCGAGCTGCACCTGGAGGTGGCGGTGGAGAAGCTCCGCCGCGACCACCGGCTGGAGGTGAACGTCGGCCGGCCTCAGGTCGCCTACCGGGAGACGGTCGTGCGCGGGGTGAGCGGGCTGCTGTACCGGCATGTCAAGCAGGACGGCGGCGCCGGCCAGTTCGCCCACGTGGTGATCGACGTCGAGCCGCTGGAGGAGGGCGGGTTCGCGTTCGCCTCCACGGTGACCGGCGGGCGGGTGCCGCGCGAGTACGTACGGGCGGTCGAGGCCGGCTGCCGGGACGCGCTCGCGGCCGGTCCGCTCGGCGGCCATCCGGTGACCGGCGTGCGGGTGACGCTGACCGACGGGGCCACGCACACCAAGGACTCCTCGGACCTGGCCTTCCGCACGGCGGGGCGGCTGGCGCTGCGGGAGGCGCTGCGCTCCTGCGAGCTGCGACTGCTGGAGCCGGTCGTCGAGGTCACGGTCACCGTGCCGGACGACATGGCCGGCGGTGTGCTCGGCGACCTGACGGCGCGGCGGGGCCGCATCTCGGGCTCGCGGGCGCGGGCCGGCGCGGTGGTCGTCACCGCCGTGGTGCCGCTGGCCGAGGTGTTCGGGTACGCGACCCGGCTGCGCAGCCGCACCCAGGGCCGGGGCACGTTCACCACCCGCCCGGCCAGCTACGCGCCGGCACGCTGAAGAACGGGCCGGGCCCAGCCGGACGGGTCCGGCCCGGTCCGTGGTGAAGACGGGCCGGGGTCAGGTGGTGAAGGAGATCCATACGTCGGGTGGCGCGTCGGGGCGGCCGGGCACCGGGCGGCGTTCCTCCGTCCAGGCGTCGCCGGCGAGGTCCGTGGCGACGCGCCGCCAGAACGCCACCGCCCCCGCGTTGGCGTCCTGGAAGGCGACCTCCCACGGGCCGGGGTGCCGGGCCACGACGTCGCGTACGGCGCGCAGCCCGGCCCCGGCCCGGCGGGCGGCGCGTACCACGAAGAAGCTGTTGAGCACCCGGACGGGCCCGTCGAGGCCGCGCACGAACGCGAACCCGGCGGGCCGGTCGCCGCTCACCATCAGGTACGCCGCCCACCCGCGGTCGGCGAACGCCGATGCGAGGCGTTCGCCGCGGAAGGTGGCGTCCGGCTCGGGCAGCCCGCCCTGGAACTCCGACATGTCATGCCGGAACATCAGCCACAGCCGCTCGACGACGGGCCGGTCGGCGGCCGTGGCGGGACGTACGGAGATCGTCAATGGAGAGGACATGAAAAAAGCCTCCCGGGCGGGACCCGGAAGGCTCAGTGGATGATCGAGACCCTAGCAGGGCACGGCCGGCGGGCCCACACCAGCCCGCCGGCCGCACCGGCGGCTACGGCGTGGTGACGGCCGCCCCCGTGACGGAGGACGACCAGTACAGCGCCCTGGCCACCTGGGGGAAGAGTCCCTTCGGGTGGTTGCGGAACATCGGCTCGGTGCCGAACATCACCACGGCCGCGCCCCGCTCGTCCCGGCCGCTGACCACGGCGGCCTGGCCGCGGGCCTGCTCGGGGCCGCCCATGCCGTTCTGGTCGGCCCGCCAGTGGCCGGAGACCAGCGGCCCGTCCGCCGCGTACGCCTGCTCCACCCGGACCTCGGGGCCGAGGCCGGTGAACCAGCGCGGCGAGTAGACGAACGAGTGCTCGGGCGAGCCGGCGCCGACGGGGCCGTCGGAGGAGACGGTGCTGACGACGCCGTTGGCGTCGCTCCGGCCGGCCACCCCGGTCACCGTGAGCAGCCCGGCGGCGGCGTTGAACGCGGTGCCGGTGCCGCCGCGGGTGACCACGCCGCCGGTGGTCAGGAACGCGTCGAGCGCCGTCCTGGCCTCCGGGGAGAGCTGGGCGTGGTTGAGCCCGCTGGAGACGAACAGCACGTCCGTCGCGCTCCAGTCGAACCCGTCGTTGAGCACCTGGGTGGAGACGGGCGTCACGGAGAAACCCATCTCGCGCAGCGTGTAGAGCTCGTCGGCGGACGCCGCGGCGGCGATGCGCACCTGCGTGAGCGGGGTGCCGCCGGGGCGGCGCGCCGGGGTGAAGGCGACGCCGTAGCGCTCGGCGGCCGTCCGGGCGGCCGTCCGCGCGGAGGCGGGCACGACGGCCGTGCCGTCGTCGCCCCACGTCACCTCGACGCCCTGGGCCAGCAGGTCGTTGAGCGCCATGACCTCCTTGGCGTCACCCACCTTCAGCGCGAGCGGGCCGGAGGTGCGCGGCACGGAGCCGGTGGGGGCCGCGGCCTTGACCGGCTCGGCCTTCACCCGCAGCGAGTCGACGGGCTCCACGGTGGCGCCCCAGATCAGGGCGTGGCTCCAGCCGGAGATGTCGTACATGGCGTCGACCCGGGGCGAGATGTCGTGGCCGGGCTCCAGCATGACGTTGGCCAGGCCGCGCTTGGGCTGGCGCATGTCCACGACGTACGAGCCCTCGGGGTAGGTGGTGCGGCCGACGCGGAAGGAGCGCTCGGCCCGCTCGACGCGGACGTCGTTGGCGATCAGGTGGTCCACCAGGCGCGCGGCGGCCGTCGCCGACCGCTGCCCGGAGCCCGCCGGGATGACGTACGCGCGCGGGTAGGTCGTCGTGTAGACGTCCTCGGGGCCGAAGCCGGGGACGATGCCGAGTGGCACCTCCTTGGCCGGCTCCCCGGCCGTGCCGCGCCGGAACACCTCGATCTGGTCGGCGACCAGCTGCTGGTGCCGCGAGTGCACGAACGTGTACGTCGCCCGGATGGCGGCGGCGGCCACGTCGGTGTTGATCGCGGAGCGGCGGCGCAGCTCCTCGACCGGCAGGTTGGCGTAGTCGGCGTTGTTGACCCGCAGCGGGATCTCGACGGTGTGCGAGGCGACGGCGCCGTGGAAGGGCGCGTACTGCGGGGTGAAGATCGGCGGCCAGTCGTCCCAGCCCTCGGGGTCGTCCCTGAACGGGATCTGCGCCGGGCGCACGCCGTCCTTCTCGAACGTGTAGCCCAGGCCGTTGACCGCGGCCTCCATGCCGAGGCCGTTGGCGTAGGTGTTCTTGATGAACAGGTCGTACTCGTAGTTGGCGCCGTGCGGCGGCGTGGTCGGCTCGATGAGCGTGCCGTTGACGTAGCCGTGCAGGTCGATCATGGCGACCGGCTGGGTGTCCGTCATCACCTGGCGCATCGCGCGCGTCTCGGGCTGGGAGGCGGTGATGAAGTCGCGGTTGAGGTCGAACCCGGCGCCGTTGGCGCGCTGGTTGTTGACGCGGCCGTCGGGGTTGGCGGTGACGTTGAAGTACAGCCGCGTCTTCGACAGCAGGTCGGCCACGGCCGGGTCGGTGCTGGTCGCCAGCTCCTCGACGGTGCGCAGGACGGCGTCGGTGCCCTCCCACTCGTTGCCGTGGATGTTGGCGTTGACGTACACGGGGGCCTTGTACCGCTTGCTCAGGCCGCGGTCGCGGGCGGCGGCGGCCGGGTCGTTCTCGATGCGCTCGCGCATGCGGGCCTGCTCGCGCGCCTCGGCGGCGCTCTCGGGCGCGGTGACCGTGACGAGGTACATGTCGCGGCCCTGGTGGCTGCGGCCGAAGACCTCGACGCTGACGCGGTCGCTGCGCCGCTGCAGCTCGTTCAGCTTGGGCGCGATGGCGTGGTACGGCACCAGCCCGAGCTTGATCGAGGCGTCGGCCGGGTTCTCCGCCGGCTCCGGCAGCCGCGTCCGGCGCGGGTAGCCGTTGTCGTGGGACGGCCAGTTAGGGGCGGGCCGCTTGTCAGCCTGCGGAGCGCGCAGCGTGCCGGCCTGTTCGGGCAGGCCGGCCGCCACCTCGTTCCGCTCGGGGCCGTTGCCGAAGTCGCGCACCGCCGGGGGCTGCGGGTCGGCGGGATCGGCCTGCGCGGACTGCGGGAAGGCCAGGAGCGCGGCCGAGACGGCCACGCCGAGAAGGGCGGTGGGTAAGCGCAAGGGAAGTTCCTCCAGGGTGCGTGTCGAGGGAGATCAGCGTGCCGGTCCGCCGGCGGCGCCGTGGCGCCGCCGGCGGGCGCGGATCAGCGGTCGCGGTAGTCGGCGGCGATGCCGATGAGGGAGATCAGGCCGGCGGCGAACTCCATCGCCTCCTGGTGTCCCTCGCTGAACGGCGGCTGGAAGCCCACCGGCTCCCACCTGCTCGTCTCGGAGTTCCACAGGTCGGCGCCGACCTCGAAGTCCCAGCCGTAGATGCCGTAGTCGTACCAGAGCTCGTCGGCGGAGTTGCCGGCCGCCGAGTACAGCACGTCCGTCACCGGGCCGGTGTACTGCGGCCAGATGACCGTGCCGCGCTCGGCGACGATGGCCTCCTCGATCGTGCGGGCCGAGTCGAGGAAGAACTCCTCCTCCTGGGGCGTCGGCCGGGGCAGGGTGACGCGGCCCTCGGCCTTGTAGGCGCCCGGAGGCCACATGAAGTAGCCGCCGTAGCTGTGCACGTTCATGGCGAACTTGATGTTGCGGTAGGTGTCGGCCAGCCACATGACGTTGCGGCTCTCGGGCTCGGAGTGCTCGGCCGGGCCGGCGTACGAGCCGCTCTGGCAGTTGGCCGAGCCACCGACATAGCCGTCGTGCACGGAGCCGGCGGCGTAGTTGCGGTTGACGTCCACGCCCCACTGGTTGCGCAGCGCCGGGTCGGACTGCTGCGGCGGGCAGTGGTTGGTCATGTTCTTCCGCTGGGAGTTGAAGTCGTAGAAGCTGTAGTTCGCGCCGTCGGGGTTGACGACCGGGACGATGAAGACGTCCGTGCGCTCCAGCAGGCGCCGGGTGGCCTTGTCGCCGGCGTAGTTGCGCAGCAGCCGCTCGGCGGCCTCGATGGTGACCAGCGGCGTCACCCATTCGCGGGCGTGTTCCTGGGCGTAGGCGAGCACGCCGGTGCGCGAGCCGTCGCGGTGCACGCCGATGCGCAGCGCCAGCACCTCGGCGGGCTCACGGGAGACGTCGGCCGGGGCGTTGAGGAAGTCGTCGAGCTGCGTGGCCGGCGCCGGGGCCATGACGCCCGCGCCCGGGTCCGTCCGGTAGACGGACGCCTTGACCGGCGTGCCGGAGGCGGCGTTGATCGCGGCGGCGACCTGCGCGGCGGTGCTGACGAGCGCGCCGGAGGCGTCGGTGGCCAGGCTGACGGTGACCAGCTTGCCGTCGAGGCTCACCTGCAGCGGCCGGCCGGGCGCGCCCGGATCGACCAGCTCGACGCTCAGGTCGTTGCCGCCCTCGGAGCCGTAGGCGTTGGAGGTGACGACCACGGCCGCGGCGGGCGGGGTGCCGAGCACGGCCTGCGCGTGCCGCCGGTAGCCGTTGGTCTTGTACGGCAGCGTGATGAGGTCGGTGAGCTTCGGGTAACGCCGGTGCAGCGCCTTGACGCGCTCGTTGAGCTGCGCCGGCGTCATGTACTGGGTGATGAAGTCCTTCTGGTAGCCGCGCGAGGCCCGGTCGGGCTTGTCGCCGTCGGGCCACTCCCGGACCTTGGCCTCGGCCTTGCCGCCGCCCGCCGAGGTGACGGTGATGGACTGCGGCTGGTTCTCGGCCGGGACCGGGGTGCTGAACTGGTGTCCCAGGTACTGGCCGGCGTCGATGTAGGCGACCATCTCGGCCTGGCCGGTCGTGCCCTTCTTGCCGCGCCAGGAGACGGTGAGGTCGGCCGCCTGGGCGGCGCTGCTGGAGGCTTCGACCGACAGGAAGTATCCGTCGCGGGACTCGTACCAGACGGCCCGTTCGATGACGATCTGGTCCTGCGGGGCGGCGGCCTTCGCCCTGGCCTGCGGCGGGGACTGCGGGGCCTCGGAGGCGAGGGTGGCGCCCAGCGGGCGCAGCGCCTCCAGCTGGCTCTCCGTGACGACGGCGTCGATCTGGACGCTGCCGTCGGCCTGCGGGCGGACCCGTTCGGTGAGGTCGGCGCCCGAGGCCACCAGCCGTTCCATCGCGGCCTGGTCCGGCACCGAGAGCGTGACCAGCGAGGCCGGCTCCGGGTCGGTCGGACCGGCGGCCACGGCCGGCGTGGACGGCTGCGCCGCCACGAATGTCGTTGCAAGGACGATCAGGGCGACTGTGGACGCCCGTAAACCACGCATTCGGACCCTCCCGGATCTTTCGTGTGGAGATCATTGAAAGCTGACAAAGCTCCCACGGGCAAGACCCAAGAGGACGAAGGACGGATCAGGACGCGGTGACCTGCGGCACCGCCTCGTACAGCGCGAAGTCGGCGCTGATCGCGCTCGCCGTCTTCAGCAGCAGCGGCAGGTGCTCCTCGGTGAGCTTCTCGAGGGAGGTCTCGGCGGCGTGGGCGTTGACGTTCACGGCGGCGATGACGTTGCCGAGCCCGTCGCGCAGCGGCGCGGCCACGGACCTGATGCCGAGGGCGAGCTGCTCGTCGGTGATCGCCCAGCCCTTGGCCCGCACCGAGCGCAGCACCGCCTCGCGTTCCCTGGCGTCGGGACGCCAGCGCGGCTCGATGCCCGAACGGCTCGGCTCGGCCAGCACCCGCTCCACCTCGGCCGGCGGCAGCGCGGCCAGCAGCACCTTGCCCAGCGAGGTCTGCAACGCCGGGAACCGGGTGCCGACCTGGACCGACAGCGCCACGATCTTCGGCACGGCGACCCGCGCGACGTAGACGATGTCGGAGCCGTCGAGCTGGGCGATCGACGACGACTCGTTGGTCTGCGCGACGAGCCGTTCCAGGTGGGGGCGGGCGACCTCCCACAGGCCCATGGAGCGCACGTAGCACACGCCGAGCTCCAGGACGCGCGGCGTGAGCGCGAACCCGCCCCGTTCGGCGCGGGCGTAGCCGAGCTCCTGGAGGGTGAGCAGGATGCGGCGGGCCGTCGGCCGGGCCAGGCCGGTCGCGGCCGCCACCTCGGTCAGCGACATGACCGGGCGTCCGGGCTGGAAGGCCCTGATGACATCGAGGCCGCGGGCCAGCGCCTCGATGAAGTCAGGTCCGGTCTCACCACGTGCCATGTACACCCTCGCTAGCTCGGATACGTCCGGGTCCGACTTTAGACGGTCGCCCGTCCGCACAGCGTCCGGTCAGAGGCGGTGCGTGGCGTCACTGCGGTAGTCGGTGTAGGTGTACGGGTTGTCGAGGACCTTCGCCGTGGGGATGTCCGGGTTCATGCCCTTGGCCCACGCCTCCTCGCCCATCGCGCCGCGCAGGTACTCGATCGTGCGGTCGACCTGGGCGCGCGCGGCGGCGAGGTCGACGCCGAGCAGCCGGTGCTCGTGCTTGACCACCCGCCCGTCGACGACGACGGTGTGCACGTCGCCGCGCTGCGCCTGGAAGGCCACGTGCCCGTACGGGTTGAGCAGGGGGAACGACACGGGCGAGTGGTCGTTCTTGATGAGCACGAGGTCGGCCTTCCGGCCGGGCTCGATCACGCCGAGGTCGTCGCGGCCGAGCGCGCGGGCGCCGCCCCGGGTGGCCCAGTCGACGACCTGGTCGGCGCGCAGGGCGCAGTGCGTGACCGTCTCGCCCTTGGTCTGCGCCTCCAGGTGCTCGCGCGAGCGGTCGGCGCCGAGCGTGGCGCGCATGGCGGAGAACAGGTCGCCGCTCCACCAGACGCTGGTGTCCATGGACAGCGAGACCGGGATGCCGTGGGCGCGCAGCGTCCAGGTGGGCGGGTAGCCCTGGCCGGCGCTCTGCTCGCTCTCGGTGGAGACCGACACGGACCCGCCGGTGGCCGCGATGCGGTGGTAGGAGTCGGCCGACAACGAGGCGGCGTGGACGTAGATCGTCTCCGGGGTCATGAAGCCGTGCTCGTGCATCAGCCGGATGCCCTCGTCGCTGGTGGCGCCCCAGACGCCGGCGTGCGTGGTGACCGCGACGCCGAGCTCCCTGGCCACCTCGAACGCGGGCTTCTCCGGGAAGGCGGGATCGCCCAGCACGTCGAAGGCGATCTGGAAGCCCAGCATGTCGTCGCCGGTGACGCGGCGGCGGACGAAGTCGCGGAACTCGGGCGCGGCCGTCCACTCGGCGGGCGGCTGCTGGATGTTGCCGTACGCGAGCACGTACCGGCCGGGGACGGCCCGCAGCGCGTCCACGGCGGCGTCGGCGTGCTCGACCGTCCGCAGCCCGTGCGACCAGTCGACGACGGTGGTGACGCCGGCCTCCAGTGCCTCGATCGCGGCCAGCGTGTTGCCGGCGTGCACGTCCTCGGGCCGGAACAGCCTGCCGTGCTCCAGGTAGAACCAGACGAAGTACTGGGTCAGCGTCCAGTCGGCGCCGTAGCCGCGCAGGGCGGTCTGCCACATGTGCCGGTGGGTGTCGATCATGCCGGGCATGACGATGCCGCCGGAGGCGTCGATCTCGGCGGTGCCCTCCGGCACCTCGAGCCCGGCGCCCACGGCGGCGATCCTGTCCCCCGTGACGAGGACGTCCGTGTGCTCCAGCACTCGCCTGCCGCCCTCGGACGGCCCGTCCATGGGCAGCACGGTGCCGCCGCGCAGCACCACGGGCCGTCCTGCCTCGAACTCGTTCATGGCTCGCTCCTCGCTGGACTCCGCGGCGAACAGTTGTCCGCTCTACGGTCAACGCAACTGTGATGAGCGGCGGATGAGCTGTCAAGGTGGTTGACGCGGCGGCTTGATAGTGCTGGGATCACTGGAGCGGACATACGTCCGTTGGACGGACGCGAGGATGGATGGTACATGACTGACACCGTGGCAGCCGGGCCGCTGTCCGGCGTGCTGGTGGCCGACTTCTCCCGGGTGCTGGCCGGGCCGTACGCCACGATGCTGCTGGCGGACCTCGGCGCCGACGTCGTCAAGGTGGAGGGCCCGAACGGCGATGACACCCGGTCGTGGACGCCGCCGGCGCGGGGCGAGGTGTCCACGTACTATCTCGGGGTCAACCGCGGCAAGCGGTCGATCGCGCTCGACCTGCGGGACGAGGGCGACGCGGAGCTGGCCAGGGAGCTGGCCCGGCGCGCCGACGTGCTGGTGGAGAACTTCCGCCCCGGCGGCCTGGCCAAGTTCGGCCTCGACCACGCCGCCGTCAGCGCGCGCAACCCCGGCATCGTGTACGCCTCCATCAGCGGCTTCGGCTCGGGTGCGGGGGCGCGGGTGCCCGGGTACGACCTGATGGTGCAGGCCATGTCGGGGCTGATGAGCCTGACCGGAGAGCCGGACGGGCCGCCGTACCGGGCCGGGATCTCGGTGTTCGACGTGATGGCGGGCAACCACGCCGTGATCGGCATCCTGGCCGCGCTGCGCCACCGCGACGCCACCGGGCAGGGCCAGCACGTCGAGGTGAACCTGCTGTCGTCGGCGCTGACGGGCCTGGTCAACCAGAGCTCGGCGTACGTGGCGGGCGGCGTGGTGCCGTACCGGATGGGCAACGCGCATCCGAGCGTGTTCCCCTACGAGCCGCTGCCGACGGCCGACCACGAGCTGATCGTGGCCGCGGCCAACGACGGGCAGTTCCGCAAGCTGTGCGACGTGCTCGGCATCCCCGAGGTCGCCGCCGACCCGCGCTTCGCGCGCAACGCCGACCGCACGGCCAACCGGGAGGAGCTGCGGCCGATCCTGGTCGAACGGCTCGTCACCCGACCGGCCCAGGAGTGGTTCGAGCTGCTGGTCGACGCGGGCATCCCGAGCGGCCCCATCAACACCATCGACGGCGGCTTCGCGATGGCCGAACGGTTCGGGCTCGACCCGGTCGTGGTGGTCGGCGAGGGCGACAAGGCGGTGCCGACCACGCGGCACCCGATCCGCTTCTCCGAGACGCCCGCCGGCTACCGCCTGCCGCCGCCCGGCCTGGACGAGCACGGCGCCGAGCTGCGCGCGTGGCTGGCGTCGGGGGGCGAGGATGCCTGAGTACCCGACCGCCCTCGGGGCGTCCACGCCGACGTCGATCACGCTGCTCGGCCACGACCTGGCCTCCGAGGTGATGGGCGAGGTGGGCTTCGGCGAGCTGGCGTTCTGGCTGGCCGCGCAGCGCCGCCCGTCACCCGGTGAGACCCGGGTGTTCGAGGCCGTGCTGGCCGCCCTGGCCGACCACGGGTTCACGCCGACCGCGATCGTCACGCGGCTGACGTACCTGTCGGCGCCCGACTCCGTCCAGGGGGCGCTGGCCGCCGGGCTGCTCGGCGGCGGCTCCCGCTTCCTCGGCGTCACCGAGGACTGCGGGCGCTTCCTGCACGAGGTGGTGGCCGCGCAGGACCCGCTGCCGGGTGACGACGCCGGCTGGGACGAGCTCGCCCTGCGGACCGTCCGCGCTCGCAGGCAGCAGCGCAGGCTCATCCCCGGGCTGGGTCACCACGTGCACAAGGACGGCGACCCGCGCACACCGCGGCTGTTCGAGATCGCGGCCGAGGAGGGCCTGATCGGGCCGCATCTGTCGTTGTTCGCCGCCATCGGCCGCGTGCACCCCGCCGTGCTGAACCGGACGCTGCCGCTCAACGGCGCCGGCGTCTGCGGGGCCGCGCTCGCCGACCTGGGGCTGCCGCTGGAGCTGCTGCGCGGCTTCGCACTGCTGGCCAGGACCGCGGGCCTCATCGGGCAGCTCGCCGAGGAGCTGCGCCGTCCCGTGGCCAACGAGATCTTCCTGTCGGTGGACCTGAACAACAGGTCCATCCCGCCCGAGCCGTTCCCTACTGGAGAATCGCATGGCTGAGGTCGTCGCGGTCATCGCGTCCACGCACCATCCCTTCTACTACCGCGCCAGCACCGCCACCGGAGAGGAGCGCCCGCCGTTCGCCGACGAGTGGGTGCGCAAGGTGGAGGCGTTCCGCGAGACCCTGACCAGGGCGCGGCCGGACGTGCTGGTCATGGTCGGCTCCGACCACTTCCACCAGCTCTGGCTGGACAACATGCCGCAGTTCCTCGTCGGCAAGGCGCCCTTCTACGACGCGAACTTCTACAACGAGGAACGCGAGTTCGGCCTGCCGCGGATGTTCTTCACCGGGCAGGAGGACCTGTCGTCGTACATCCTGCGCGAGGGGATTGACGCCGGGTTCGATCTGGCGTTCTCCAACGAGCTGCGGATCGACCACTCGATCACGTGCCCGATCATCACCCTGCGCCCGCAGAACGACCTGCCGATCGTGCCGATCTACACCAACATCTTCGCCCCGCCGCTGCCGCGGCCCTCACGGTTCGTGCAGCTGGGGCGGACGATCCGGCAGCTCGTCGAGTCGTGGCCGTCCGACCAGCGGGTGGCGATCATCGGCACCGGCCACCTGTCGCTGGAGCTGGGCGGGCCGCGGCAGTTCGGGCCGCACGGCCCCGACCCGGAGTTCGACCGCAAGGCCGTGGAGTGGATCTCGACCGGCGACCTCGAGGGGTGCCTGTCGGAGGTCACCCTCGACAGCCTGCACCTGCCGGGCAACGCCACCCACGGGTTCATGGACTTCATGCTGATGATGGGCGTCGCCGGCGAAGGCCGCAAAGCCGACTACGTCGACACCTACGACCTCTTTCACACCATGGAGGCGTACTTCACCTGGTACCCGGGAGGCCGGCCGTGAGCAAGTACCTGCTGAACAAGTTCCTGTTCACCGTCGACCGCGACCCGGAGCTGGTGGAACGCTACCGCGAGGAGCCGCGCGCCACCGTCGAGTGGTGGGAGTCGGAGTACGCCAACCGCATCCTCGGCTGCCACGCCGGCGAGTCGTCCACGTGGCTGCGCTTCGACGACGTCGAGCGGGAGGCGCTGGCCGCCCACGACTACCCGAAGCTGTTCGAGCTGGGGGCGCATCCGTTCCTGACGCTGACGCTGTTCATCGCCATGTTCGAACGCGACCATCCGCCGCTCGGCTTCCAGACCGAGTACGCGCGGCGCCTGTCCCACATGACGCTCCCGTACCCGGACATCGCCACCTGATGACCACGCATCGAGACCACCGGGCCGGGGAGGCGTCATGCGGGCCGCGCTGATCGAGTCGTGCGCCCGGCCGCCCGTCCCCGCCGACCGGCCGGTGCCCGCACCCGGGCCCGGCTGGGAGGCCGTACGGGTGGCCGCCGCGCCCATCACCCCGCTGGACCTGCTGTGCGCGGGCGGCACGTCGTACTTCGGCGTGCCGGACCTGCCGTACGTGCCGGGAGTGCAGGGGGTCGGCACCGCCGGCGGGCGGCTCGTGTGGTTCCCGGCCTCGGCCGGGATGGCGCCGGGCGACGGGAGCATGGCGGAGGTGGCCCTGGCGCGGTCGGAGGATCTGGTGGAGCTGCCCGCCGGGGCGGACCCGTACGCGGTGGCCGCGCTGGGGTTATCGGCGGTGGCGGCGTACATGGCGCTGACGTGGCGCGGGGAGCTGCGCGCCGGCGAACAGGTGCTGGTGCTCGGCGCGGGCGGCGTGGTCGGCCAGGCCGCGGTGCAGCTGGCCCGCCTGGCGGGGGCCCGCCGCGTGATCGCGGCGGCCCGCTCCGCGGCCGCTCTCGAACGCGCCCGCCGGACGGGCGCCGACGCCGTAGTCCCCCTCGGCCCTTGCGAGGACGCGCACGCCGCGACCGGGACGGGGACGGCGGCGGAGGTGGCCGAGCTGGCGGCTCGGCTGAACGCCGCCTGCGACGGGCCCGTGGACCTGGTGCTCGACCCGCTCTACGGCGTGCCGGCCGCGGCGGCGGCCCGCACGTTGCGCGAGGGCGGCCGGCTGGTCAACCTGGGCGGCTCGGCGTCGGAGACGTGCGCGCTCGACTCCTCCACCCTGCGCAGCCGCTCACTGCGGATCCTCGGCTACACCAACACCTCCCTCACCCGCGAGCAGCGCACCGCCGCCATCACCCACGTCGCCGAGCAGTCGGCGGCCGGCCGGCTGGCGGTGGCGTACGAGGTGATGCCGCTCGACCAGGTCACCGAGGCGTGGCAGCGCCAGGCGGACGGCACCGCGAAGGGCCGCATCGTCCTCCGCACCGCCTGACGGGGGGCTCCCGGACGTCAGGCCGGACGCGCGGCCCGGCTCAAGGGCCGCGCCCCGCCCGGACAGGCGTGCTGGTCAGAGGTCCTTCGCGGTGTAGAGGCGCAGGCCCACAGCATAGGACCCGGCCAGGGCCGCCACGGCGAGGACGAGCAGGACGGCGACGGCGGCCGAGGAGGAGGCGGTGGCCACGGCGGCCACCCGTTCCAGCGTCGCCAACGCGCCCTCAGGCAGCAGCGAGCCGAGCACCGGGAGGGCCACCGGCACCAGCAGCAGCGGGATGAAGGACAGCAGTTTGGACCGCATGTAGCCGAACTTGAGGTAGAAGGGGAACTGGACGCCCACCACGACACCGACACCGGCCTGCACGGCGGCCGTGACCAGGAGCAGGCCGCTCAGGTCGAGGTCCCGGCCGGTGACCGCCGACTGGACGATGCTGAGCAGCATCCCCACCGCGCCGGCGATCAGCACGGCCACGGCCGCGGTGAGATAGCGGGCAGCGACGACGTCGCGGCGCCGCAGGCCCAGGCCGGCGTAGAGAATGTCGAGGCCGAACCTGTCGGCGAGCGCGAACGGGTAGTTGAGCCCGAACACGAGGTAGGCGAGCAGCATCGCGGGCGCGACGCGCGGGTCGCCCTGGTACAGGGAGACGCCGACCGCCAGTACGGGGATCAGGGCGAGGGTGCGGCGGTAGGGCCTGAGCGCGAGCAGGTCCAGCCGGATGGCGCGAATCACGGGGGTCATGTCAGCTCCGTCCCAGGTAGGCGACGATCTGGTCCAGCCTCGCCGGTTCCACGACGACATCGTCGAGACCGGCCAGGTCGGCGGCGGGACCCAGGCCCTCGAAGCCGCTGCGATGCTCGCGTACGGCGACCAGCGCCTCGCGCAGCGCCGGCGACAGGTCGGCGGGTCCGCCACGCACCAGCCGGTAGGCGTCGAGGAGCTCGTCCGTCGTCGCCGCCGCGAACACCTCGCCGCCGAGCAGCACCGTCACGTGGTCGGCGATCGTCTCCAGATCGGCGGTGATGTGGGTGGAGAAGAGGACCGCGCGGCGGTCGTCGACCAGGACGTCCTGGAGCGTTTCCAGCAGTTGCTCGCGTGAGGTGGGGTCGAGCCCGGACGTGGGCTCGTCCAGGATGAGCAGCTCGACGTCGCGGGCAAGGGCGGCCGCGACCATGAGCTTGGTCGTCATGCCGCGCGAGAGGTCCTTGACCTTTCGCTTGCGGTCCAGGCCGAACCGGTCGAGGAGCGCGCGGTAACGCTCGGTGGACCAGGCCGGGCCGAACATGCCGACCGCGCGGCCCACCTCGTCGAGGTTCCAGTCCTCCGCGTATGTGGCACGGTCCAGAACGGCGCCGACGCCGGGGTGCCCGCCGGTCTCGGGCGTCACCTCCCGGCCCAGCACCCTCACCGTGCCCGAGTCGGCGTGGAGCAGGCCGAGCAGGCATTTGATCAACGTGGTCTTGCCGGAGCCGTTCGGCCCCACCAGGCCCATGACGTAACCGCGCGGGAGCACCAGGTCGACATTTCTGAGGGTGAACCCCTCGAAGCTCTTGGTCAGGCCGCGGATCTCGATGGCGTTCTCGACGGCCATCACGCCTCCTTGGGAAGTTCGAGGAGCTGGTCGAGCATCTCCACCAGCTCGTCACGGGTCAGGCCTGCGGTGCGCGCACGGCTCAGAGCGGCGGACAGCGCCTCCTCGACCTCGCGCAGGAGCTGCTCGCGGACCAGCTCCGGGCTGCGTGGGAGAACGAAGCTCCCCTTGCCCTGCACGTTGGCGATGTAGCCCTCCTGAGCCAGGTCGTTGTAGGCCCGGGTGGTCGTGATGATGCTCACCCGCAGGTCTCTGGCGAGCGCGCGCAACGACGGCAGGGGGGAGCCGGGCGGCAGATCTCCGGCCAGGATCGCGGCGACGACCTGGCGCTTGATCTGCTCGTAGATCGGCACTCCCGAGGAGTTGGAGATCACCACGCGCACGCGCGCACCCCTTCACGGCGAATCGGCGTCACAGCACCCTTGCGACTGCTCATACTGTACATAGGCAATATATACAGTGTTCGGCGCGGGTCGTACGGGGACCCGGCTCAGGAAAGGTGGCGCAGGCACAGCGCCGTCGTCAGCGGGCCGGGGTCCGGGGGCGGTTCCACCACAGGGACAGGGACAGGGCCGCGGTGATGAGGACGGCGCCGCCGGCGGCGAAGGCGGCGGACGTGTCGACCTGTTGCCGGACGACGGTGAAGCTGCCGGGAAGGGAGTCGAGGGCGCTCTGGAGCTGGCCGGCGTTCTCGGCGCGGTGGTAGGAGCCGCCGGTGGTCCGGGCGATCTGCTTGAGTGCGGGCTCGTCGATCAGCCGGATGTTACGGCCGCCGTCGAATCGGCCGCGCCCGCCCCCGAAGCCGCCGCCCCAGCCGCCGAAGCCGCCGTCGAACTGGGAGTTCTCGCACACCATCGGGGCCGGGTCCGTGGTGCCGAAGCCGATGGTGAAGACGCGGACACGGCGCAGGGCCGCCTCCTCTGCGGCGGTCTCGGGGTCGACCCCCTGGGTGTTGGCGCCGTCGGTGAGCACGACGATCGCGGCGCCGGCGTAGCCTTCCCCGCCGCCGCGCGGGTTCGCCCCGGTGGGGGCGACCGACGGGTCGACCTCCGCGATCGCGTCGATCGAGGTGAGCATGGCCTGCCCGATCGCGGTGCCGCGGGCCACGGTGAGGTCGTCCAGCGCCTCGATCAGCGCGTCGGTGTCGTCGGTGGGCGGCACGAGCAGGCCCGCGGTGCCCGCGAAGGTGACCAGGCCGATGCGCGGCCCGCCCCGCTGCGACTCGATGAACTCCGCGGCGGCCTTCTTGGCGGCGGTGATGCGGTTGGGGTCGACGTCCGTGGAGCACATGGAGCCGGAGGTGTCGAGCGCGAGCAGGATCGTCGCCGACGTCTGCGGCACCGGCACCGACGCCTGCGGCCGCGCGGCGCCGACCGCCAGCACCGCGAGCCCGGCGACGAACAGCGCCGGGGGGATCCGCCGCGTCCAGCGCGTACGGCCGGGCAGGGCGCTGCGTACCAGCGCGATCGAGGTGACGCGCACGGCGGCCCGCCGGCGGCGGCGCCGCGCCCACCAGCGAATGGCGAAGAGCAGCGGGACGACCAGGACGGACATCAGCGCCCACGGCCAGGAGAACGTCATTCAGATCACCCGCCCGGACCGCAGCACGGTGAGCGCCGCTCCCGCGGTGAGCAGCGCGAGGGCCAGCCCGATCAGGGCGCCGGCGAGGGGCAGCGGCTCGTCGGAGACGGTGAGCCGCAGGTCGATCGTGTCGGCGATCCCGTCGAGCCGCGCGGCGTCGGAGGCGGGATGGTAGGCGCCGCCGGTGGTCTGCGCGATCAAGGTGAGGGTGTCCTCCTCGAGCGAGGTCTGCAGGTGGTAGCCGTCGACCTGCACCGTCGCCCCGGCCGTGGTGCCGACGCCGACGGTGTGGATGCGGACGCCCGCCTTCTGCGCCACCTGGGCGGCCCGTTCGAGGTCCGGGCCCTGGTTCTGGCCGTCGGAGAACATCACGATCGTCGCGGACGGCCAGTAGCCGATGTCGGGCGCAGTGTCGGGCGCAGTGTCGGGCGCAGTGTCGGGCGCAGTGTCGTCGTCGCGGCCGAGGGCCACCTGCTTGCCGGTGATCGCCGACAGCGAGGCCATGATGGCCGCCCCCAGCGAGGTGCCGCCGGTGACCTTCAGGCGGTCGATGGCCTTGAGCGCGACGGAGTGGTCGGCGTCGGGCCGCGCGGTGGTGAGCGCGCCCCGTTCGAACGCGACGACCCCGATGTCGACGCTGCCGGGCTGCGCCGCCACGAACGCGCGGGCCGCCCGCTGCGCGGCCGCCAGCCGGGTGGGGGCGACGTCGTCGGCGCCCATGCTGTTGGAGACGTCGATGGCGAGGATGACGGTGCCCGCGGTCCGCGGGACCGGCACCATGGCCGCCGGTCCCGCGGTGGCGATCGCGAGTATGCCGACGCCGGCGATCGTCAGGCCGGCTCCGAGGTACGCCCGGCGTCCGCCCGCCACGGTGCCGCCGGCCGCAGTGAGGCCGGCCGCAGTGAGCGCGGCCACCCGGCGGCGGGCCGAGACGACGGCGGCCCAGGCGAGCGCCGCCGTGACGAGCAGTCCGGCGACCAGCAGCAGCGGGGACGAAAGGGTCACGAGGCTCCTCCGACGACCGCGGTCATGGCGACCGGTCCCTGGTCCGGGCGACGACCTCGACGAGCGCCTCGGCCAGGTCGCGGTCGGTGTCGACGCGGTGGACGGGCACCCCGGCCCGGCGCATGCCCGCCGCGAGCCGGGCGTCACGGGCGTCGACGGCCTCGCGGAAGCGGACCCGCAGCAGCGGGTCGGCGGAGTCGACGACGAGCTGCTCGCCGGTCTCGGCGTCCTCGACCACGATCAGCCCGGCTTCGGGCAGCACGTCGTCGGCACTGTCCACGATCCGCAGCGCGACCACCTCGTGCCGCCGGGCCAGGCGCTGGAGCGAGCGCTCCCAGTCGCCGTCGCCGATGAAGTCCGACAACACGACGATGAGCGCGCGGCGGCGGGCGAGCCGTCCGGCCGCGTCGAGCATCTCCGCCAGGTCGGTGGTGGCGCCGCCGCGCGCCCCTGCGGTGCGGTCGCGGGTGCGTTCCAGCTCGGCGCCGATCCGCAGCGCGTGCCGCCGGGTGGTGCCGGGCGGCACGACGCGCAACATCCCCGTGTCGAACAGGAGGGCGCCGACGCGGTTGCCGCCCCGGCCGAACAGCCGGGCCAGGACGAGCGCGAGCTCGGCGAGCACGTCGTGCTTGCCGCGTCCCGGCCGGCCGGCCGCCATCGACGCCGACCGGTCGAGCACGAGCCACACCGTCAGCTCGCGGTCCTCGGTGAACACGCGCAGGTGCGGCTCGTCCAGCCGCGCGGTGACGTTCCAGTCGATGTGCCGGGCGTCGTCGCCGGCGCCGTAGGGGCGCAGCCCGGTGAAGTCGATCCCGGAGCCGCGGTACGCGGTGCGGTGGGCGCCCTGGAGCCGGCCGTCGAGCCTGCGGACGACCTTCCACTCCAGGCGGAGCAGGAGTTTGTCGGGGGCGGTGGCCATGGCTCAGCGGTTCTGCAGGACGACGTCGGGCGTCCGGACGGCACCGAGCACCCTCGTGATGATCGTGTCGGCGTCGACGTCGTCCGCGAGGGCCTCGTACGACAGCACGAGGCGGTGGCGCAGCACGTCGAGCGCGAGCTCGGACAGGTCGTGCGGCAGGACGTAGTCGCGGCCGCGCAGGAACGCCAGCGCCCGGGCGCCCGTGACGAGCGCGATGGACGCCCGCGGGCTCGCCCCGTAGGTGACGTACGGTTCCAGCTCGCCGAGCCCGGCCGTCGCGGGAGAACGCGTCACGGAGACCAGCCGTACCGCGTAGTCGACGATCGCCGGATCCACGTACACCTGCTGGGCGCGGGCCCGCATCGCGACCAGGTCGTCGGCCGTCACCATCGGCTGCGGCGGCTCGGGCGGGCGCAGCGCCCGCCCGACGATCGCCTGCTCCTCGGCCTGCGTCGGATAGTCGACGACCACCTTCATCATGAACCGGTCGACCTGCGCTTCGGGCAGCGGGTAGGTGCCCTCCGACTCGATCGGGTTCTCCGTCGCCATGACGAGGAAAGGCTCCGGCACCCGGAACGTCTCCCGGCCGATCGTCACCTGATGCTCCTGCATCACCTCCAGCAGGGCGCTCTGCACCTTGGCGGGGGCGCGGTTGATCTCGTCGGCCAGCAGCAGGTTCGCGAACACCGGGCCGAGCTCGGTCCTGAACTCCCCGGAGTGCTGGTGGTAGACCCGCGTGCCGACGAGGTCGGCGGGCACCAGGTCGGGGGTGAACTGGACGCGCTGGAAACTCCCGGAGATCGCGGCGGCCAGCGACCGCACCGCGAGCGTCTTGGCCAGGCCCGGCACGCCCTCGACGAGCAGGTGGCCGTCGGCGATCAGCGCGACGGCCATGCGCTCCAGCAGGACGTCCTGCCCGACGATCGTGCGTTTGACCTCGAACAGCACGTGTTCGAGCGGATGGGCCGGCTCGGGGGACGTCGTCGAGGTCATGGTGTCCCTTCTCGTGACGCTTCGATCGACTTCGGTCAGATCTGCGGTCCGCCCGGCGGTCCCTCGCCTTCGTCGCCGCCCAGGGCCACGCCGATCGGCACCGCGAACGCGATGCCGGCGAACGCCTCGTCGCCTCCCGGGTCGGCGATCGAGACGACGATGCCGATGACCAGGCCGCGGGCGTCCAGGAGGGGGCCGCCGGAGCTGCCCGGGTTGACGGAGGCGTCGAACTGGATGAGCCCGTTCAGGTCTCCTTCTTCGGCGCTCCGGTTCAGGCCCGACACGACGCCGGTGGAGACGCTGTAGGTCAGGCCCAGCGGATTGCCGATCGCCACGACGGGCGCGCCCACGGGCGGGGCGCCGCCGAGCGTCGCCGGGACGACGATCTCCGGCAGCCGCGCGGGCTTGAGGGTCGCGACGTCGCGCTCCGGGTTCGACGACGCCACGACGGCCTTCGCCTTGGTGCCGTCCGCGAACCTCAGGGTGACGTCTTCGGCGTCCTCGACGACGTGGTGCGCCGTCAGAACGGTCCCGTCCTCGGCCGCGATCACCCCGGTGCCGAGGGACTTGCCGGCCTGGATGACCACCACCGACGGCCCGACCCTCTCGAAGACCTCGGCCGTCGTGAGCGTCGCGCTGGGCGTCGGTGTCGCGCTGGGCCCGGGCGGCGCCGCCCCTTGGCCGTCCCCGCCGCTGGTTCCCAGCCAGTACGCCAGCACCGCGACGACGACGAGTGCGCCGCCGACGGCGACGAACCGCCGAGCCTTCCCGGCCACGGCCCCCGGAGCTCCCTGAGCCTCGGCCGCACCGGCTTCCTGCGGCACGCGCTCCATCGTTCCATATTGATAAAAGTCTGCTCAAAGTGCCACAAATACACCTGAGAACTCCATGAAAACCGCGTCCCGCACTCCGCAAGGCGAAGTCACCGCCGGGCGGCCGTTGCGGCGCTGGTACGAAGGTAATACCATTGAACCCACTTGGGGTCGAACCCCGTGAGGGGAGCAGATGGACACTCGCCACTCCCCCGTCGACGCCATCGCCGGTGACCGAACAACGCGCGTCCCTTCAACCACCTCCTGCCGGCGGCAGACCGGCGCCCGAGCAGGACGATGACCTAATTAGGAGGAGCCATGGGCAAGAGCGGACGAGTGTTCGTGCGCGGACTGACCTCGCAGACATACGGCCTCGGAGAGTTCCGGCGCCGCCAGCTGGCGGTCGACCGGGTACGTGACGACAGCGTCGTCGTGGACGACGCGAAGGTCGGGCACTCGGGCGACAGCGCGAAGAGCCGGACCTGGTGGCGGATCGGCCCGGGCGACGAGGACTTCCTCACCCAGACCATCCAGGTCCACTTCGTGGAGCTGCCCCCCGAGTCGTCGAACCACGGTCACGGCCACCAGAACGAGGCCGCCTTCTACATCTTGGAGGGCCGGGGCTATGAGATCCACGACGACCAGCGCTACGACTGGAACAAGGACGACCTGGTCTTCGTGCACACCGACTCGGTGCACCGGCACTTCAACCCGTACCAGGAGCGTGCCGTCGCCCTCGTGGTGAAGGCGAAGTGCACGTGGATGTTCATGGGGCTCATCCAGCAGGGACGGTCGGGGCCGGTCGAGGAGGAGGACCGCTTCGGGCCGCGTGAGGACTGGTCGCGCATCTGGACCCCCGGGGTGCTCGACCGCAAGAAGGTGATCTCTCCCGCGGACACGACCTGGCAGGACACCCCGCTCGGACGGGTCCGCGTCATGTCCTCGCCGGAGCGCACGGACGCCCGCATCTTCAGCGTGGACGCCTTCGAACTCGACATCCCCGAGGGCGGCCACAGCGGCAAGTACTGGAAGATGGCCGACGAGGTCTACTACGTCCTCGACGGCGGCGGGTACGCGCTCCAGTGGGAGGTCGAGGCGGAGATCGCGGAGAAGTACTACGCGAGGATCGCCCGTGAGCCGAAGCGCTATGACATCAGGAGGGGCGACACCCTCTATGTCCCGCAGAATCACGTCTGCCAGATCTTCGCAGCGGACGGGACCCCGTTGCGTCTGTTCAACGCGCAGAACCGCGTCTTCAAGCACCTCGGCTACGACACCGTCCACTACTTCGAGCCGGCCTCGACCACGACGGCGTGACCACGCGGACGACGACCGGCGTGCGCCGCCCGCGGTGCAGGACAAGCCCGCTGGACGGCTCGACCACCGTGACGTCGTCCCCATGAAGACCGCCTCGCTCCAGCCCCCGGAGCGAGGCGGTCGCCGTCTGCGCCGACGGCGACCGTCCCGCCCGCACGGGGTGGGACGACGAGCCAGGAGGGCCGCCGCCCGTCCATCGCCACAGGCGCAGGTCGGCCTTTCGAGCACGGCCGCAGCCGAAGAGAGGCACTGCCTGGCGGGGGCCGCCAACCGGACTGGGACGAGACGAATGGCGCGGCCGGGTCGCCGCCGTGGCCGCCAACGCCTCACGGACCGGCCGCCGCACAGGACGCCGGGCTCGAGCTCGCCCACACCGTATGGTCACCCGGAACGCCTCCATGGGCATCGCTCGGGAGCCGACCGGCCCACCCGCGACCATCGAAGGCCGATCACTCCTGAGGCGTCCCGAGCGAGACCTTCCACGAGGCACACGGAGAGTCCCGGCAAGAACCGGGAAGACCACGCGCTGATTCACGCGATGCGAGCCGCGCGAAAAAACCCGATGGCGTGGGTGGCGTGCAGCAGGTCGCGCCAGAGGGCCTCGTCGTCCGGCGCCAGCGGCAGCGCCGAGCACACGGCGGCCTCCGCGGCGTCCGGCCGGCCCTGCGCGAGCCGGATCTCGCAGAGCCGGTGCGCCCCGTCGGCCACGGTGGCCGTCACGTCGTACTCCACGTCGTTTGCCCACCTCCACAGCCAGCTCACGGCCGGCTTGCCCACCCCACAACCGGCTCGCCCACACCACAGCCCAGCCGACGGCCGGTTCGCCCACACCACGACCGATTCGCCCGGCCCACGGCCCAGCCCACGGCTCGCTTGCCCGCCCCAGGGCGTCGAGTGTCGCGGTCTGGCGGGAGAGGATCTCCAGGTGACGTCCGGGCGTGGAGATGGCGTCGTCGCCCGGCCGCGGTGCCCGGCCTGAGCGCGCGGTGCATGCCGCGCCGGGTCTCCCTCGGCGCAGATCAGGTCGAGAACGCGTCAACTGAGCCGTGAGCGGGCAAGCCGGCCGTCGGCTGCGTCGTCGCCGCGAGAGTGGTGACGCTGCGAATCTGTGCGCTCACGCCGCTCCTACATCGTCACCGTGTTCGACGACCCACAGGGACGGGGACACTCCGGGAGCTTAGTGGTTTAATGGTATTACCTAAATCCCGGAGAGGATGTCCATGTCACGCAGGGACCAGCGGCGTCGCCCTTGGCGGGCGCAAGACACCGGGCCATCTCCACAGAGGCGGCCGTTCCGACCCGACTTCCGGAGGACCTGATGAGCAAGGGGACACTGATCGTCGGCGGCAGCCAGGCCGGCCTGCAGGTTGCCGTGTCACTGCGGCAGCTCGGCGACACCTCGCCGATCGTCCTGGTCGGCGAGGAGGAGCATCCGCCGTACCAGCGACCGCCCCTTTCGAAGGAGTTCCTCGCCGGCGAGGCGGAGCTCGACTCGCTGGCCTTCCGCACACCCGACTTCTACGCCGAATCCGGAATCGACCTCGTATGCGGTGAACGGGTGTGCGAGGTGAGCCGGTCCCCGTCGGGCCCTCCCGGGTCAGGAGTCGCGACGACCACGAGCGGACGCGAACTGCCCTTCGACCGGCTGGCGCTGACCGTGGGAGCGGGCGCCAGACGGCTCCCGGTGCCCGGCGCCGACCTCGGCGGGATCTGCTACCTGCGCGCGTACAACGATGCCGCCGATCTGCGGACGCGGCTCGCGACCGCCACGAACGTCGTCGTCGTCGGCGGCGGGTTCATCGGCCTGGAGGTCGCCTCGGCGGCCCGCGCCCTCGGCCGGTCCGTCACGGTGGTCGAGGCCGCGGAACGACTGATGGCACGGTCGGTGGGACCGGTGGTCTCGGAGTTCTACCGCCAGGCGCACGCGCGCCGCGGCGTCGACGTCCGGCTCTCGTCCGCGGTGTCCGGGTTCCGGGGCGAACGCGGCAGGGTCACCGGCGTCGAACTGTCCGACGGCACGTCCCTGCCGGCCGATCTGGTCCTGATCGGCGTGGGCGTCCTCCCCCGCACCGAACTCCCCGAACAGCTGGGGCTCGTGTGCGACCAAGGCATCGTCGTCGACGCCCATGCCCGCACCAGCGACCCCTCGATCGTCGCCGCCGGCGACTGCACCGTGCAACCGCACCCGATCACCGGGGAGGGCCGGGTCCGGATCGAATCGGTCCAGAACGCCGTGGCCCAGGCCAAGGTGGCGGCCGCGACGCTGCTCGGCCGGCTCGGCAACGTGATCTCGGTCCCGTGGTTCTGGTCCTATCAGGGTGACCTCAGGCTGCAGATCGCCGGCCTCGCCACCGGCCACGACAGCCAGGTCGTGCGCGGCGATCCGGACGACGAGCAGTTCTCCGTCCTGTACTACCGGGACGACCGGCTGCTGGCCATTGACGCCGTCAACCGGCCGGCCGACTACATGGCCGTGCGCAAGGCCCTCGGCCAGAGAGCGACCATCCCTCCCGACCTCGCCGGCGATCCCGCTCTTCCCCTGAAATCCCTCGTCAACGCCGCCGGGACGGTGAACGGGATCGGCGAACCGCTTGTGCGGGACAAACGGTTCTGGTCTAATGGACATACCATAGCAACTTAATCGGCGCCTCCGGCACATGGGAGTTGAACGACCGTGAGAGGGACATGGGCACCTTGTCCAAAGTGATCTACATCGACAGCGCCGGTCGCGAGTACGCCGTGGACGCGACGGTCGGCGACACGGTCATGGCGACCGCGGTCAAGCACGGCGTCCCGGGGATCGTCGCGGAATGCGGCGGCAACTGTTCCTGCGCCACCTGCCACGTGTGGGTGAGCGCGGAGTTCGCACCGGTCGTGGGACCTCCCAACGACATGGAGGAAGACCTTCTCGACATGGGGGTCTCGGAGCGACGCAGCACCAGTCGTCTCTCATGCCAGATACGGGTCACGGAGGCCCTCGACGGCCTGACCGTGGAGATCCCCCCGGAACAGCCATGACACCCGGACCCGGCAGGACCACGGCCCGGAGCCGCGGGTCCGTTGCCGCCGGCGCGGCGCCGGTCCATCACCTGAAGGGGAAACAGCCGTGCTGAGGAAGGACATCAACCAGCTTTTGACGCAGACCGGACCAGGGACGCCGATGGGCGAAATGTTCCGGCAGTACTGGATTCCCGCGCTGCTCGCCGAGGAGCTTCCCGAGAACGACTCACCGCCGGTACGCGTGAAGCTCCTGTCCGAACGTTTGATCGCTTTCCGCGACAGCGAAGGGCGATATGGCCTTGTCGACGAATTCTGCGCGCATCGCGGCGCTTCACTATGGTTCGGTCGCAATGAGGGATCCGGCCTGCGCTGCCCCTACCACGGCTGGAAATACGACGTCACCGGCCAGTGCGTGGAGGTGCCATCGGAAGCGGACAACAGCAGTTTCTGCGAGAACGTGAAGCTCACCGCGTACCCGCTGGTCAAGGTCGGCGACATCCTGTGGACCCACATGGGCGACCCGGCCAGGCGGCCGGACCTGCCGGAGTTCGAGTTCGCGCATGTCCCGCCGGAGCAGACCTACACCTCCAAGCGGTGGCAGCAGTGCAACTGGCTGCAGGCGTTCGAGGGCGGCATCGACTCCAGCCACGTGACGTTCCTGCACTCCGGCGGCCTGAAGTCCGACCCGTTGTTCAAGGGCGCCAAGGGCAACGAGTACAACCTGAACGACACCAAGCCGTTCTTCGAGGTCGTCGAGAGCGAGGGCGGGCTCTTCGTCGGCGCCCGCCGCAACGCCGAGGAGGGCAACTACTACTGGCGGATCACGCCGTGGGTGATGCCGGCCTTCACGATGGTGCCGCCGCGCGGCGACCACCCGGTGCACGGCCACTTCTGGGTGCCGATCGACGACGAGAACTGCTGGACGTACTCCTTCGACTACCACCCGGTCCGTCCGCTGACGACCGCGGAACGCCAGGCCATGATGGACGGCTACGGGATTCACAGCAAGAACATCCCGGGGACCTACCGGCCCGTGGCCAACATGGACAACGACTACCTGATCGACCGCGAGGCGCAGAAGCGCGGGGAGACCTACTCCGGCGTGGCGGGCATCGCCATGCAGGACGCCTCCCTTCAGGAGAGCATGGGGCCGATCGTGGACCGTTCGAAGGAGCGGCTGGTCCCGGCCGACAGCGGGATCATCAAGGCCCGCCAGAGGTTGCGCAAGGCCGCGATCGCGCTGCGGGACGAAGGCGTGACGCCTCCCGGGGTGGACACGGCGCACCACCGGGTGCGCTCGGCGGCGGTCGTGCTGCCGGCGGCCGAGTCGTTCCTGGACTCCTGCCGCGACGCGGTCAAGGCCACTCCCGGCGTCCGGCACGCGTCGATCTGAGATGCCGACGCTGCCGATGTACGCGAGCGAATGCGCCAGGGCGGCCTCCGCGGAGGAGTCCCGCTACCGGATCACCGTGCCCATCGCACCCGCCAGGAACGCGCGCGTCATCGCGCTGGACGCGAGAGCCACGGCGGTCGCCCGGCGCCTGTCCGACGGCCCCTGGGCCAACGCCCGGTTCTACACCTGCGAGAACGCGCCCGGCGGCGGGCCGGTGGACGCGGCCGTGCTGCACGGGCTCGACGGTGCGCCGGCCATGCTCGACGACCTGCTGAGGGGCACCGACGTGGTGGTCATCATCGCGACCGACGACTCGGGAGGGACTCAGGCCGCCGCCATCGGCAGAGCCTGCGGCGTCCGCGCCATCACCACGGCGGGGGTCGTGCTCGGCGACGGCTTCGAGGCCGACGACGCGGTCGCCGCGCTGCGGCCGTACGCCAGGGTGCTGCTGCTGTCGGCGGATGAGAGCGACGCCTTCGAACTGCTGCGGGCCCTGAGGGTCTAGGACGTGCGAGAGGTCGCCCGTGTGGGGCGACGACGGAGGAAGGCGACGGCGAGATGCCGGAGAAGATCACCCTGCGCACCCTGCAGGGAATGAAGAACGACGGTCGCAAGATCGTCGGTGTGGTGGCCTGGGACTACCAGATCGCCCGTATCGCCGATCGGGCCGGGGTGGACATCGTCTCGGTGGGCGACACGGTCGGCGTGAACCTCTGGGGACATGCCAATCCCCTGGAGGTCACGATGGACCAGATGATCGTGGTCGCCCAGGCGGTCCGCCGGGGGGTGAGCAGGGCCCTGGTCAGCGCCGACTTCCCGTTCGGCCCCTTGCAGGAAGGCACGGACAGCGCCCTGCGCGCGGCCATCCGGTTCGTCAAGGAGGCCGGGGTCGACATGGTCAAACTGGACGCGGCCCCGGACTTCCTCGACTCGGTCACGGCGATCACCCGAGCGGGGATTCCGGTGTTCGCGCAGTTCGGCATCACTCCGCAGACCGCGCTGCGCTACGGGGTCGAGTACCACGCGATCCCGTCCAGCGACGACCAGGTGCCGGTGACGATGCGGGACGCCCTGGTCGCCGAGGCCAAGCGGCTGGAGGAGGCGGGCGCCGTCCTGCTCAACTTCACCAACTCAGGGCCGGTCGTCGGAAGGGCCGTGGCCGAGGCCGTCTCCATTCCGGTCGTCGGAGGGTTCGGCGGCGGCCCGTGGCTCGACGGCCGGATGCGCATGGCGCACGCCGCCATCGGCTACGCCGCGTCGGCCGTCGACGACCCCCCGGACACCTACGCGAACGTGGCGCGGACGGCCCTCGGCGCGATCACCGCCTACGCCGAGGACGTGCGCGCCGCCCGTCAGGTCGCCGGCGGCATCCCCGTCCCACC
>NZ_POUD01000097.1 GCF_003236395.1 Nonomuraea aridisoli
CCTGCGGGCGAGTCCGACGTGCCCACCAGGCGCGTCCGCCCCGAGGCCCTCGACCAGTGGCGGCCCGGCTTCCCGCCAGGGCCGCAGGGCCCGCAGTCGGGCTCGGGGCCGCAGGGTTCGGGGCCGCATGGCTCGGGGCCGCAGGGTCCGCAGCCGGTTTCCGGGCCCGGCTACCAGCGGCCCAACCCGATCCCGGTCCAGCCGCCCCCCTACATCCCGGCGCAGCCGCCCTACCAGCCCGACCCGTCCACCGCGCGCGAGCCGTACGTCCCGGGCGTCCAGCCGGGCCGGCTGCTGCAGCGCTCCAAGGCGTACGGCGTGGCGAGCGGGATGCTGCTGGTCCTGATGATCGTGGCGGCCGTGCTCGCGCCCGTGCTCGTGGCCGTCGTCGCGATCCCGGTCGCGATCCTGCTGCGCGCGGCCGACATGGCCCAGCCGCAGCTCACGGCCCGCAGGGCGGCCGGAGCGGCGGCGCTCGACGTGCTGCGGGTGTTCGCGTTCCCGGCGGAGCTGGCCAAGTCGGCGGGCATCACCCTCGCCCTCGTCCTCTACGCGCTCATCCTCGGTCTGCCGGTGACGCTGCTGCTCACCGTGGTGGCCGGAATGGACGCGTCGTACGCGCTGGCGTGGGGCGCGGCCGTCGCCCTGTGGACGTTGTGCGCGGGCCCCGGCGTCGAAGGTCCCGGCAAGCAGATGCGCAGAACGCTCGCATCCCTCGTACCCTCGAGAACAGCGGCGATGGTGTTGGCGGGAGTGCTCGCGGCAGGCGCGGGGCTCTCGCTGGTCGTCGCGGCCGGCACGTTCGGGGACAATCCGAGGGGAGCCGTATGGACTCCGCTGAACGTCGATCCGATCATCGAGCAGTTGGCAGGACTGAGGGAGAGCTCCGGGGGATGACGCGGGGAAGGTGGCGATGAGCACCCAAGCACCAGAACGCCTCGGCCCTTACCGGCTGGTCAGGAAGATCGGCGAGGGTGGCATGGGCGTCGTCCACCTCGGCCTCGACGGTGAGGGCCGCGAGGTCGCCATCAAGGTCCTCCATCCGCACGTCGCGGCCGACCTCAAGGCGCGCGACCGGCTCACCCGCGAGGTCGAGACCATGCGCCGGGTGCGCAGCCCGTACGTCGCGGAGGTGATCGACGCCGAGCTGGTCGGCGGCCAGCCCTACGTCGTCACGCGGTTCGCGCCGGGGCGCACCCTGGAGGAGACCGTCCTCACCGACGGCCCCCTGGAGGCCCGCGACCTGATCAGGCTGGCCCAGGGGCTCTGCCAGGCGCTGGTGGCCATCCACGCGGCCGACGTCATCCACCGCGACTTCAAGCCGTCCAACGTCATGCTGGTCGACGGCGAGCCGCTGGTGATCGACTTCGGCATCGCCCACCTGGTCAACGCGACCCGGCTGACGCAGACCGGCATGTTCGTCGGCACGCCCGGCTATCTCGCGCCCGAGATCATCCGCGACTCCGACATCACCCAGGCCGCCGACGTGCACGCGCTGGCCTCGACGGTGTTCTTCGCCGCCACCGGCGCGCCGCCGTTCGGCACGGGCACGTTCGAGGCGGTCTGCTTCAACATCATGGAAGGCCGGGCCCAGCTCGACAAGGCGCCCGTCTGGCTGCGCGGCTGGCTCGCCCGGGCCCTGCAGGTCGACGCGGAGTCCCGGCCCGGCGCGCAGGAACTGCTGCGGATGGCCAGGGCGCTCGACCCGGCGGTGACCACGTTCAACGAGACGTCCTTCGAGGGGCCGACGGGCACCAAGCGGCTGACCGACCGCACCCGCACGATGGACACGTTCTCCGACCTGCTGCCGCCGGTCGACTACGCCGAGCCGGCCCCGCCGCCTCCGCCGCCGCCCGCGCCGCGCCGTGAGGAGCGTCCGCCGCCCTACGTGCCCGCGCCGGTCGCGGCCCGGCCGCTGCCCCGCCCCGACCAGCGGGTGGCCGGCTATCCGGCCCCGACGCAGGCCAGGCCCGCGCCGCCGGCGACCGCGCCGCGCGAGCACACCCCGCCGCGCCAGTACACCCCGCCGGCCGAGCGCAGGCGCTACCTGTTCGGCAGCCAGTTCGTCGGCCTGCTCACGCTGGTCACGCTGGTCGCGCTGACCGTCATGATGCCGGTCATGGTGGGCGCGATCGCCGTGGCGCTCGCGATCGTGCTGCGCACGGGCGAATACCTCTTCGGCGACCTCGTCAAGCGCCGCCAGGTGCGCGGCAGCAGCGCCGCCGACCCGCTGCTCGTCCTGGTCGGCACTCCCTGGGCGCTGATCAAGTCCGCGCTCGTGTCGGTGGTGCACGTGCCGTTCGCGCTGCTGTTCGGGGTGTGCGTCTGGGGCTTGCTCCACTGGGCCGGGCAGATGAGCGTCAACGAGGCCGCCGCCTACGCGGCGGGCGCCTTCGCGGCGGGTCTGTTCGTGCTGCCCGGCGGCGGCGCGCCGCGCCAGGCCGTCACCCGTACGCTCACCAGCGTGCTGCGCAGCCCCGGGGCGGCGCTGGTCGCCGTCGTGCTGGTGGGCACGGCCGCGATGTTCGCGGTGATGTTCGCGCTGGGCCAGGACCCGGTCTGGTCGCCCTGGCGGGCGCCCGAGTCGGTCATCGACGACCTGGCCAGCGACGCCAGGCAGACCACGATGGGCCTCATCACGGGCCTGATCGGCAGTCTCATGGACGGTCTCGGGCTGGGGTTCGTGAATCCCTGGTCCTGAGTGTCCTCGCCACCGCCCCGGGGGAGAGTGAGAAGTATGAGCGACCACCTCGGCCCGTACGAGCTCCTCTCCCGGCTCGGGGCCGGCGGCTTCGGCGAGGTCCACCTGGCGCTCGACCCCGAGGGGCGCACGGTCGCGGTCAAGGTGCTGCACCCGCACGTCGCCGCCGACGGCGTCGCGCTGGCCCGGCTGGCGCGCGAGGTCGAGACCATGCGCAGGGTCGGCGGAGCGCACATCGCCGAGGTGCTCGACGCCTCGCTGGACAGCGAGCGCCCCTACCTCGTCACCCGTTACGTCCAGGGCCGGCCGCTCAGCGCCGTGCCCGTGCCGGTCGCCGACCTGCGGCGGCTGGCCGCCGGGCTGGCCGACGCGCTCCACGCCATGCACGAGGCGGGCGTCGTCCACCGCGATCTCAAACCGGCCAACGTGATCGTGACCGAGGGCGAGCCCGTCGTCATCGACTTCGGCATCGCGAGCGCGCTCGACTCGTTGTCGGTCACCGCCTCCGGCGCGGTCGTCGGCACGCCCGGCTACCTCGCGCCCGAGATCCTGGAGGGCCGGGAGACGGGCATGGAGGCCGACGTGTTCTCGTTCGGGGCGACGCTGGCCTACGCCGCCACCGGGCGGCAGCCGTACGGGCAGGGCCCGGCCTCGGCGGTCGCCTACCGGGTGGTGCACCATCCGCCGGATCTGGAGGGCGCGCCGGAGTGGCTGGAGCCGCTGTTACGCGCGTGCCTGTCCACCGATCCCGCCGCGCGGCCCACGGCCGCGCAGATCTGCGCCCGGCTGGGCGTCGCGCCCGTCTCTCATGTACGGCATGTCGTCCCGCCCGCGCCTGTGGTGCGGCCGCGGTCGGCCGGCGACGCGCTGGAGACCCGCGAGTGGCGGCCCGGTCAGGAGCGGCACCGCCGCTCGGTGGAGGAGTCCAGGGCGCGGCACCGGGAGAAGGTGCGCCGGCGCTGGCTCATCGGCTCCGGTCTGTTCGTGTCGCTGCTGGCGGCCGCCGCCCGGGAGCCGTGGCCGGAGGTCGCGCTGTTCCTGCTGGCGGCGTACGCGCTGGGGGTCGTCTGCGACGCGGGGGTGGCGCTGTTCTCGCGCGGCCCCTACCGGCGCAGCCGCATGATCGTGGATTTCGTCTCCGTCGCGGGTGTGGTGGGGTTGTGCTTCGGGCTGGCCGCGATGTTCAGCACGCCCGTGCTCGCGTTGTTCGCGGGGACGGCGCTGGTCGTCGGGATCGTCTTCCTGCTGTCGGCGTGAACCCGCCCGATGCGTACCGAATAAAGTTCGGTATGGTGAGAGGTGGTAGCTGATGCGTGGCCGGCCGCGCGGGATGCCGGTTTGCGCGTAAGCTACCCGTGGGTAACATAACCGCGACAACGACGGCAGACCCTCTGTCGGATGCCCGGCCGGGCACCTGGCAGTCTTGACAGATGCATTCGGCGCCAACCGCAGCCGCGGTGGTGCCGCGAACTACGGGAGGTCGGCCACCGGCCATGAACATCGTCGTCTGCGTGAAGCAGGTCCCCGACACGGCTACCGAGCGCAAGCTGCGGTCCGATGACAACACGCTCGACCGCGACGCCGCCGACGGCGTGGTCAACGAGCTTGACGAGTACGCGGTCGAAGAGGCACTGAAGCTCAAGGAGGCCCACGGCGGTGAGGTGACCGTCCTCACCATGGGCCCCGCCAAGGCCACCGAGACCATCCGCAAGGCGCTGGCCATGGGCGCCGACAAGGCCGTCCACCTCAGCGACGACGCGCTCCACGGCTCCGACGCGCTGTCCACCTCGTACGCGATGGCGCAGGTGCTCAAGAAGATCGGGTTCGACCTGGTCATCCTGGGCTCGGAGTCCACCGACGCGCGCACCGGCGTGCTGGCCGCGATGCTCGCCGAGCGCCTCGGCACGGCGCAGCTCACGCTGGCCAACAAGGTCGACGTCGAGGGCTCCTCGATCACCATCCAGCGCATCACCGACTACGGGTTCGACCGGGTCGAGGCCACGCTGCCGGCCGTCGTCTCCGTGGTCGAGAAGATCAACGAGCCGCGTTACCCGTCGTTCAAGGGCATCATGGCGGCCAAGAAGAAGCCGGTCGAGACGCTGTCCATCGGCGACGCCTCCATCGACGCCGCCCAGGTGGGCCTCGGCGCGGCCTGGTCCGAGGTGGTGGACTTCGCCGCCGCGCCGCCGCGCGCCGCCGGCACGATCGTCAAGGACGAGGGCGACGGTGGCGTGAACGCCGCCGACTTCCTGGCGTCCAAGAAGTTCATCTGAGAACGGGGGTTTTAGCGAAATGTCGGAGATTCTCGTTCTCGTCGAGCAGGTCGAAGGCGAGGTCAAGAAGGTCACGCTCGAGCTGCTGACCCTGGCCCGCTCCCTCGGCACCCCGGCCGCCGTCTGGGCCGGCCCGGGCATCACCGCCGAGGCCAAGGCCCGCCTGGCCGAGTACGGCGCGGAGAAGATCTACGTCGCCGCCGGCGACGACATCGTCGACCACGTCGTCGCGCCCAAGGCCGAGCTGCTCGCCCAGCTCGTCGCCGTCAAGTCGCCGGCCGCCGTGCTGGTGGCCGCCACGGCCGAGGGCAAGGAGGTCGCCGGCCGGCTGGCCGTCAAGACCGACTCGGGCGTCATCACCGACGCCGTCGGCCTGGGCGAGGGCTTCGTGGCCGACCAGTCGATCTTCGGTGGCGGCATCAACGTGCACGCGCGGGTGCGCAGGGGCACGCCGATCATCGCCGTACGTCCCAACTCGACCGCCCCTGAGGCCGCCGCGGGTGCGGGGGCCGAGGAGGAGGTCTCGGTCACCCTGTCCGACGCCGCCAAGGCCGCCCGCGTCGTCGAGCGGGTCAAGCAGGAGAAGGGCGCCCGGCCGGAGCTGACCGAGGCCGCGATCGTCGTCTCGGGCGGCCGCGGCGTCGGCTCGGCGGAGAACTTCTCGGTCATCGAGGGGCTGGCCGACGCGCTCGGCGCCGCCGTGGGCGCCTCCCGCGCCGCCACGGACGCCGGCTGGTACCCGCACCAGTTCCAGGTCGGCCAGACCGGTAAGACGGTCTCGCCGCAGCTCTACATCGCGGCCGGCATCTCCGGGGCCATCCAGCACCGGGCGGGCATGCAGACCGCGAAGACCATCGTGGCCATCAACAAGGACCCCGAGGCGCCCATCTTCGAGCTGGCCGACTACGGCGTGGTGGGCGACCTCCACCAGGTCGTCCCGCAGCTCACCGAGGAGATCAAGAAGCGCAAGTAGGTCGCTCGACGCGAGAGCGGCGCCACGCGATCGCGCGGCGCCGCTCTCGCCGTGTGCGGGGCGGCCCCCGCACACGGAGGACTCGCCGTTACGCCAGCGCCCGCCTGACGCGGTCGGCCAGGTCCTCGGCCTGCTCGCGGGTCCAGGGGATCAGGCCGTGCTCCGACATGAGCGCGTGGTACTGCTGCCGCTCGTACGGCGTGCCCGGCGGCAACGGGGCCACGTGCCAGTGCAGGTGGGCGTTGCCCTGCTGGCTGCCGAGCGAGAGCAGGTACGTGCGCTCCGACGGCACCACCGACTCCACGGCGAGCGCGACCGTCCTGACCACTCGCATGAGCGCGAGGTAGTCGTCCTCGGACAGGTCGCGCACGACGTGTTCGACGTGCCGTTTCGGGCTCACCAGCAGGTAGCCGGGCAGCGTGGGGTAGCGGTTGAGGAAGGCCAGGTGGCGTTCGTCCTCGTAGACGATCTGCTCCAGGTCGTAGGCCGGGTCGCCGGCCACGATGGCGCAGATGAAGCAGGCGGACGACCGCACCTGCTCCTCGTACGCCCGGAGGTCGAAGGGGACGTTCCTGTCGAGGGACATGCCCTATTGTGACGCTCAGGCAGCGACCTCGGCCGGCTCGCGCACCGGCAGAGGCGTGACCTGCGACGGCTCGCGGCCGGGGAGCAGGCGGGCGGCGCCCGCGATCAGGAGGCCGAGCACCACCGCGATGCCGAGCGCCGTGTGCAGCGAGGTCGCGTGCGACAGGTAGCCGATCGCGACCGGGCCGAGCAGCAGCCCCGCGTACCCCATGGCGCCCGCCTGGGCGATCGCCGGCCCGGGGGCGTCGGTCGCGGTGCCCGCCAGCGACAACGTCAGCGGCGAGATCGTCGCCACGCCGAGCCCGACGAAGAACATCGCCGCCACCGCCACCAGCGCCACCGGCGCCAGCAGCACGGTGCCGAAGAACCCCGCCGTGGCCAGGCCGGAGACGGTCAGCATGCCGCGCACCCCGAACCTCGCCCGTAGCCGGTCGCCGGTCAGCCGGGCGACCAGCATGCCGACCTCGAACACCGGGTAGCCCAGCGCCGCCACAGCCTCGGGCGCGCCGAGCTCGTCGCGCAGGTAGAGGCCGTTCCAGTCGGCGACCGTGCCCTCCACCATGAAGGCGAAGAACATGATCGTGCCGAGCAGGTAGACGATCGGCGGCATGCGGCGCCGTCCGCCCCTCTCCGTCGCGGCGGCGGGGGACTCCGGCAGGTACGTACGGCCGAGCAGCGCCATGACCGGCAGCGACACCAGCCCGACCAGCGCCACGTTCGCGGTGAACGGCAGGCCCGCGGCGATCGCCAGGCTGCCGAGCGCGCCCGCCGAGATGGCGCCCACGCACCAGCCGGCGTGCATGCCGTTCATCAGCGGACGTCCGTACGCCTGCTCGACGGCGGAGCCCTGGGCGTTCATGGCGACGTCCACCGTGCCGAAGGCCATGCCGAAGAACGCCACGGCAACCAGCAGCAGCGGCAGGTCGGGGGCGAAGGCCACGCCGATGAGGCCGAGCGCCGTCAGGGGACCGCCCGCCCGCAGGACCGCGCGGCTGCCCACGCGGGCCATGACGCGGCGCATGGATTGCATGGTGACCAGGGCGCCCAGGCCCCACACCAGCAGGATGGTCCCGACGGTGGCCTCGGTCAGGCCGAGTTTGTCGGTCAGGGCGGGGATGCGCACGGTCATCGTGCCCACCATCAGGCCGGCTAGGACGAAGGTGAGGACCGCCCCGTAACGGGCATTCCTCAGCTCGCTGGTCATCAGACACCTCTCTAAGGTCATGCTTTTCGTGCTTTTTTAGGACAAAACAGGCGTGCCTGGCATGCCGCACGCCGCACCCGGGGGGCGCGGCGTGTCTCCCGCGGTCACCGCGGTGTTCACAGGGGGGAAGCGGCGCGCGAGGGCGCCGAAGGAGTCAGGCGGAGGGGTGGAGCAGGGCTTTCAGTCGGAGCTCCAGGGCCTGGAGGTCCGCCTCGGTGTTGAGCCCGGGGTCGTGGCTCGCCACGTCCCACAGGCCCTCACAGGCCAGCCGTACGATCTGGGCGGCCACCGGGTCGGGCTCCTGCGCCAGTTCCTCGCGATGCCAGCGGGTCATCGCGTCACGCAGCGGCGCGAGCAGGTCGATGCTGCCCGAGGCGCTGGTCACGACGGCCCATCGGCGCTGACGGCCCGACCTCACGGAGGCCAGCGTGGCCTCCAGATAGCGCTCGGTGTAGGTGTCGCCCGGCTGGGCGGCCATCAGCTCGTCGAAGTCGTCGATCAACCGCTCCACCATGCCCCTGATCAGGGCTTCCTTGGAGCCGTAGTGATAGAGCAGGCCACCCTTGCTCACGCCGGCGCGGTCGGCCACCGCGGACAGGGTCAGCGCGGCCGAGCCCTGGTCGCAGAGGATCTGCTCCGCCGCGTCCAAAAGCTCGTCCCTTCGCATGCTCCGTACTGTACCGTCCGGACGGTACAGTACGCAAACGAGATACCCTGGGCAGGTGACCAGACCGTCGGCCTATCTTGATCATGCGGCTACCACGCCCATGCTGCCCGAGGCGATCGAGGCCATGACGGAGCAACTCAAACGCCCCGGAAATGCTTCCTCGTTGCACGCCACGGGCCGTCAGGCGCGCCGGGTCGTCGAGGAGTCCCGCGAGACCATCGCCGACGCACTCGGCGCCCGGCCCAGCGAGGTCGTGTTCACCTCGGGCGGCACCGAGGCCGACAACCTCGCGATCAAGGGCCTCTACTGGGCGCGCCGGCCGCGGCGGCGCGTGCTCATCAGCGCCGTCGAGCACCACGCCGTGCTCGACCCGGCCCACTGGCTCGGCGACAGCCAGGGCGCCCAGGTGGAGCTGCTGGAGGTCGACGAGCACGGCCGCGTCCACCCCGACACGCTGCGCGCCGCCATCGAGCGCGACCCCGACGACGTGGCCCTGGTCAGCGTCATGTGGGCCAACAACGAGGTCGGCACGCTCCAGCCGGTCCAGGTGCTGGCCGCGATCGCCCACGACCACGGCATCCCGTTCCACACCGACGCGGTGCAGGCGGTGGGGCAACTGCCCGTGTCGTTCGCCGGGTCCGGGGCCGACGCGCTCACCCTCACCGGCCACAAGCTCGGCGGCCCGATCGGCGCCGGCGCGCTGCTGCTGGCCCGGGGCATGACGCCGGTCTCGGTGCTGCACGGCGGTGGTCAGGAGCGCGACGTGCGCTCCGGCACGCTCGACGCCCCCGCCATCGCGGGGTTCGCCGCCGCCGTCACGGCCGCCGTCCGCGACCAGGAGGCCGTCGCCGGCCGCCTGACCGCGCTGCGCGACGACCTCATCAAGCGCGTACGCGACGCCGTGCCCGACGTCGTGCTCAACGGCGACCCCGCCGGACGCCTGCCCGGCAACGCCCACTTCTCGTTCCCCGGCTGCGAGGGCGACGCGCTGCTCATGCTGCTCGACGCCAAGGGCGTGGAGTGCTCGACCGGCTCGGCCTGCTCGGCGGGGGTGTCGCAACCGTCCCACGTGCTGCTGGCCATGGGCGCCGACGCGGCCGCGGCCCGGGGCTCGCTGAGGTTCTCCCTCGGCCACACCTCGACGCCGGCCGACGTCGACCGCCTCATCGAAGTCCTCCCCGCCGCCGTCGACCGCGCCCGCCGCGCCGGCCTCAGCTGATCGGTGCTCACGGACCCCACTCCGCGAGCCCGGCTCCCGAACGGCGTCGATTGCCTACGCCGGCCTGAGCTGATCTTGTGAGGCGGCTCGGTTGCGTTGAGCGCCGCCGCTTTCCCCGGTTCCGGGCGACGGCGGTTCCTTCGCCGATGTGTCGCCGTGTGGCTGCCTCTGCGGGCGGCGGGTCTAGCTGAGGAAGGGGGCGACCGCGCTCCAGGACGGGTCGAGGGTCACCTCGACGCGGGCTCTGCCCTCGGGCCAGGCGGTGAACAGGTCTTTGACGTGGGACGCCGCGTCACCGGTGGAGTCGGCGTACACGTGGAAGAGCCGCTGGCCCTCCGTGCTCAGGTGCACCGCCAGGACGGCGTCGCCGCGCGGGTCGAGGAGGGCCGACAGGCGCTCCTCGGCGTCGCGCAGCGCCTCGAGCGAGGCGCCGGCGGGCAGCCCGTCGCCGTCGCGGTGCTTGTAGGGGACGCTGACGGCGATGTGCTGGTCGAGCAGCGGACGGTCGACCGGTCGCAGCGGGTGGCGGACCTCCGCCACCAGCGCCGCCCCGCGACCCGAGCGGCCCTCCAGCCGCAGCCACTCCTCCCCCGAGTAGCCCGAGGCGACGTCGGCGACCACGGCCGGCAGGTGGACGGCGGCCACGGCGTCGATCGGCTCGAACGTCGCGGGCGCGATCTCACCCACCCACCTGGCCACGTCGTCCTCGCCCAGGAGGTGGTCGAGGGCCAGCAGCGTGGCCTCCATGCGGGCGTCGGCGTCGAGCTCGCCGAACATCGGGTGGTAGGCGGTCACGTCGACCCGCGGCTGGCTGGGCGGCACCCGCAGACCCAGCGTGAACTTGCCGAGCGCCAGCTCGTAGCCGCCGGCCTCGATCGTGAGCTCGCTCGCGCGCGGGTTGGCCCGCCGCGACGCGTGGAACTCCCACAGCAGGTCGGACGGCGGCGCCGCCTTGGCCCAGCGATGCGCAAGCGGCCGCAGCTCGGCGTCGCCCGCCGCGGTCACCACCAGGGCGTGCGCGGCCTCGCCGCCGGGCGCGACCTCCCACACCAGGCCGGGGTGGACGGCGGCCACCGCGGGCCCGAGCACCTCGTCGAGGCCCTTCTTGTCACCGGCCGCCACCAGCGCGTCGAGCCGCGGTCTGGTCTCCTGCCACCACGTCCAGAACCCCGCGATGGCCTCCTGGGAGCGCCCCGCCCCCTCATCTGCGTCCTTGCGCCCGAACAGTCGCATGGACGCATACTTCCAGACCCCGGCCATGGTCGCCCACTCCCGGGCGGCCAGTACGCTGGAAGCGTCATGGGACTGCGTGTGCTTGCCGCCATGTCGGGCGGCGTCGACTCCGCCGTGGCCGCCGCTCGGATCGCCGAGGCCGGTCACGACGTCACTGGTGTCCACCTTGCCCTGTCCGCCAACCCCCAATCCCACCGGACGGGGGCGAGGGGCTGCTGCACGATCGAGGACTCCCGTGACGCCCGTCGCGCCGCCGACGTGATCGGCATCCCTTTCTACATCTGGGACATGGCCGAGCGTTTCCAGCGCGACGTGGTCGAGGACTTCGTGGCCGAATACGCCGCGGGCCGCACGCCCAATCCGTGCCTGCGCTGCAACGAGAAGATCAAGTTCGCCGCGGTGCTCGACCGGGCGCTGGCCCTGGGCTTCGACGCGGTCGCCACCGGCCACCACGCCCGGCTGGTCGACGGGGTGCTGTCCAGGAGCGTCGACCAGGCCAAGGACCAGTCGTACGTCCTCGGCGTGCTCACCCGCGAGCAGCTGAGCCACGCGATCTTCCCGCTGGGCGACTCCACCAAGACCGAGGTTCGCGCGGAGGCCGCCAGGCGCGGCCTGACCGTGGCAGACAAGCCCGACAGCCACGACATCTGCTTCATCGCCGACGGCGACACCCGCGGCTTCCTGGCCGAGCGGCTCGGCTCGGCCGAAGGGCCCATCGTCGACCAGGAGGGCGAGGTCGTCGGCAGCCACCAGGGCGCCCACGGGTTCACGGTGGGGCAGCGCAAGGGCCTGCGCATCGACCGGCCCGCGCCCGACGGCAGGCCGCGCTACGTGTTGTCGATCGAGCCGGTGTCCAACACGGTGACGGTCGGCCCGCGTTCGGCGCTGGAGGTCACCACGATCACCTGCGGTCGTCCGGTGTGGAACGGCCCGGCGCGGCGCGACGACCTCACCGTGCAGCTGCGGGCGCACGGCGAGGTCTACCCGTGCCGGTTCGAGGAGAGCGGCGGCGAGCTCACGATCGAGCTCGACCGGCCGGCGACCGGGGTCGCGGCCGGTCAGGCCGCGGTGCTCTACTCCGGCGCCACCGTCATCGGCTCGGCCACCATCGTCTCGGCTAGCTGAGCGTCACCGACTCGCCGACGGGGATGCGCCGGATGTCGGCGCCCTGCCGCTCGGCCTCCATCTTCAGCCAGTTGTCGACCAGACCCAGGCCGATCTCGTTGTAGAGCCCGTCGTGGGTGGAATACGCCCGCCCCGGGCGGACCGCCCGGAGATAGTCGACCATCTCCATGAGCTTCAGCCAGGGTGCGCCGGTCGGCACCAGCAGCGTGGGCACCTCCACGCCGGGGACTGTCAGGGCGTCGCCCGGGTAGAAGACCTCGTCGTCGAGCAGGAAGCCGACGTTCTGGACGACCTCCAGGTCGGGGTGGTTGCGGGCGTGCCACTCGCCGAACGCCTTCACCCGGAAACCGGCCGTCTCGAAGTCGTCGCCGTGGCGTACGACCTGGACCTTGCCCGGGACCTCGGTGAGTCCCGCGGCGACGCTCTCGCACGTCCAGATCTCCAGGTCGGGCGAGGCGGCCCTCAGCTTGGCGACGTCGACGTGGTCGGCGTGCTCGTGGGTGATGAGCACCGCGTCGGCGCCGTCGAGCACCGGGGCGTCGGTGAACGCGCCCGGGTCGATGACGAGGACCTTCCCGTCCTTTTCCACGCGGACGCACGCGTGGTCGTATTTCGTGAGCCTCATTGTTGTGACCCTACGCTTGTGCCATGTCTACGTGGGAAGCCACCGGGGTCGGTTCGCATCCGGGCGAGGATCATCTTGAGGCGATCAGGGTCGTGTTCGGGGAGGTGCCCGGGCTGCCGTACCTTCCCGAGCTGCCCGCCAGGGGCGTCGGGGCCGACATGGTCGGACGGACGGCGGGGCTGCTCGTCGATCTTCCGGTCGAGGTACAGCCGTCGGGATGGCGGCTGACCGACCGTCCGGGCCGCGACCACCAGCGGGCCGTCGACCATCTGCGGCGCGACCTCGACGGTCTGGAGGAGATCGCGCACGACTACGCGGGGCCGATCAAACTGCAGGTCTGCGGGCCGTGGACGCTGGCCGCCTCGCTCGAGCTCAAGCACGGCGACAAGGCACTGTCCGATGCCGGGGCCGTACGCGATCTGACGGCCTCGCTGGCGCAGGGGCTCGCCGACCACTGCGCCGAGGTGCGGCGCCGGGTGCCCGGGGTGACGGAGGTCGTGGTGCAGCTCGACGAGCCCGGTCTGCCGGGGGTGCTGGCGGGCACGGTGCCGACGGCGTCGGGGTTCGGGCGGCTCGCGGCCGTGGAGGAGTGGCGGGTGGAGGAGTCGCTGCGGCTGTTCGAGTCGCCTGTGGTGCACTGCTGCGCGCCTTCCGTGCCGTTCGACCTGCTGCGCCGTGCGGGGGTGCGGGGGGTGTCGGTGGACGCGTCCCTGCTGCGCCGGCGCGAGGACGACGCGCTCGGTGAGCTGTTCGAGGCGGGGATGGTGTTGTTCCTGGGCGTCGTGCCGGGACGCGACACCCGGCTGGGCGACGCGGGCGTGGTCGCGAGGCCGGCCGTGGAGCTGTGGCGGCGGCTGGGGTTCGCGCCTGACCGGCTGGCCGAGCAGGTCGTGCTGACGCCCGCGTGCGGGCTGGCGGGGGCCTCGCCGGCGTACGCGAAGGCGGCGCTGACGGTGTGCCGGAAGGCCGCGCGCGTGTTGCGGGAAGATCCGGCCTGGTCACAGGGCGGATGAGGGGTGTTCTTGTCGGTGGGCGGCGGTAGCGTTTGCTGAGGGTGTCGGACGAAGGGAGGCCCCGCGGTGAGTGAGCCAGGCTCCGAGGTCGAAGGCGTGCCGGTCACGGCGCTCAAGCGGCATGCCGAGCTGAGCGAGCTGGTCGAGGAGGCCCGGTGGCGTTATTACGTGCTCGACCAGCCCACGGTCAGTGACGCCCAGTTCGACGCGTGGTTCCATGAGCTGCTCGCCCTGGAGGAGGCCCATCCGACGCTCCAGACGCCCGACTCGCCCACCCAGAAGGTGGGCGCGCCGGTGTCGGGCGACTTCGCCAAGGTCGAGCATCTCAACCGCATGGAGAGCCTCGACAACGCCTTCGACGGCGACGACATGGCGGGCTGGCAGGCGCGGGTGGAGCGGCTGGCCGAGGGCGATCCCGGCCCCTACCTGTGCGAGCTCAAGATCGACGGGCTGGCCGTGGCGCTGGTCTACCGCGACGGCAAGCTGGAGCGCGGCGCGACCCGCGGCGACGGCCGCCTCGGCGACGACGTGACGGCCAACGTCCGCACGATCAAGGGCGTGCCCCACCGGCTCAAGGGCGACGACGTGCCGAGCCTGGTCGAGGTGCGCGGCGAGGTCTACATCCCGGTCGACGACTTCGTCAAGCTCAACGAGCAGCTCGTGGAGCAGGGCAAGGCGCCGTTCGCCAACCCGCGCAACTCCGCGGCCGGCACGCTGCGGCAGAAGGACCCGCGCGTCACCGCCCAGCGCCCGCTGCGCATGCTGGTGCACGGCATCGGCGTCTGGGAGGGCTCGAGCGAGCCGCGGGCGCAGTCCGACTGCTACGAGCGGCTGCGCGAGTTCGGGCTGCCGGTCAGCGACCTCTACCGGGTGGTGCCGGGCATCAAGGAGGTCAACGAGTTCATCGAGCACTACCGCGCCCACCGCCACGACCCCCCTTACGAGATCGACGGGGTCGTGGTGAAGGTCGACGACTTCCGCACGCAGCGGGAGCTCGGCTCGACCTCGCGGGCGCCGCGCTGGGCGATCGCGTTCAAATATCCGCCGGAAGAGGTCAACACCAAGCTGCTCGACATCCAGGTCGGGGTCGGGCGCACGGGGCGGGTGACGCCGTTCGCGGTGATGGAGCCGGTCGTGGTGTCGGGCTCGACCGTCGAGCGGGCCACGCTCCACAACGCCGCCATCGTCAAGAAGAAGGGCGTGCTCATCGGCGACACCGTCGTGCTGCGCAAGGCGGGCGACGTCATCCCCGAGGTCGTCGGGCCGGTGGCGGCGCTGCGCGACGGGTCCGAGCGGGAGTTCGTCATGCCGACCCACTGCCCCGAGTGCGGCACGGAGCTGGCGTACGAGAAGGAGGGCGACGCCGACCTGCGCTGCCCCAACGCGCGCGGCTGCCCGGCGCAGATCCGCGAGCGCATCTTCTTCGCGGCGAGCCGGCGCGCGCTCAACATCGACGGGCTCGGCTACGTCGCGGCCACCGCGCTCACCCAGCCGCTGCCGCCGCAGCAGCCGGTGGTGCGCACCGAGGCCGACCTGTTCGACCTGACGCTGGAGCAGATCATGCCGATCCAGTCGGTGGTCCGCGACCCCGACACCGGCCTGCCCAAGATCGACCCGAAGACGGGCGAGGAGAAGGTCGTCTCCCTGTTCCGCAACATCGACGGCGAGCCCAGCCAGAACGCCCTGGTGCTGATGGACGAGCTGGAGAAGGCCAAGCAGGCCTCGCTCGCCCAGGTGCTGGTGGCGCTGTCGATCCGCCACATCGGCCCGCCCACGGCCCGCGCGCTCGCGGCCGAGCTGCGCTCGATCGACGCCGTCATGAACGCCTCGGAGGAGGAGCTGGCCGCGGTCGAGGGCATCGGGCCGCGGGTGGCGGCCACGATCCGGGAGTGGTTCGAGGTCGACTGGCACCGCGAGATCGTCGAACGGTGGCGGGCGGCCGGGGTGCGCATGGAGGACGAACCGGCGCCGGAGAAGGGGCCGCAGATCCTCGAAGGGCTGACGTTCGTGGTGACGGGCACGCTCGAGGGCTACACCCGCGACTCGGCGGCCGAGGCGCTCACGAGCCGGGGCGGCAAGGTGGCCTCTTCGGTGTCGAAGAAGACGTCGTTCCTGATCGCGGGTGAGAACGCCGGGTCCAAATACGACAAGGCGGTGAGCCTGGGGGTGCCGATCCTCGATGGGGAGGGGTTCGAGATCCTCCTCAAGGAAGGCCCCGAGTCGGCCTCCGCCAGGGCCGTCCCTCCGGAGTCGTAGGCGGCCGGACCGTCATGCCCGCCGGTCACTCATTCCTGAGGGCGTGGGCGGTAGCACGCCGGCGGGCTCCGTACGGCATCGTCAGCCGCGCCACAGACGGTGCTGTACGGACCGCGCGAATGGACGGGGATGTCTGGGGTGTAGCGAGCCACCCAGCCTGAAGGTGCTGGCGGCCGGCCGCCAGTAGCTCAAGCCGGTGCGAGGGCTCAGGGACGACGCTTCACCTGGGGAACGCACTGAACGTGCGGTAGGCCGGGGCTTCCGCCGGTGCGCCACGGCGTTGTGACGGGCGCGGGCGCGATCTCGCCGAACGGCACGGCGAACATGTCGTGCAGCACGAAGGCCGGCTGCTCGGGCGGGACAAGCGTCTGCAGGACGACGGGCAGCGTGAGCCCCAGCGAGTCGGCGAGCAGTGCCTCCTGCTCGGGGTCGGCGTTCTCGGCCCCCGCTGATCACGGGGTCGGGCATCCGGATCTCCGGCGGACGCCGGCCCAGGGTGTCGTGCTCGGCGGTCACGACGAGCGCGCTGACAACCGGGTGAACCGTCTATGCCTCCGTCCTGCGTTTCTTGAGAGGCAGCACCGACGTCAGGCCGGTGGGGTGCCGGGTGCCGCGGTGAGTGCCAGTGTGAGGAGATCGACGGCGGTGGTCATTCTCGCGAGGAACTCTTCGCGGGTGCGCGCTTCGTGTTTGATGCCGTTCGCGGTGCTGAGCAGGGTCTGGGCCACGTCGCTCACCCTGTCCGCGCGATCGGCGGGCGCGTCGGCGGCCAGGGTATGAACGACCATCTCGGCGAACCGCCGGGGGTATCGCGCGGGTATGGAGCCCAGCAGGTCCGGGTTGGTCTCGATCAGCACGGCGACCTCCTTGGCCATCGGGCCGATGTAACGCCCGGTCCAGTGGTCGAAGGCTTCGATGAGCCGGTCGCGCAGCGGGCGATCGGTGTCTGCGAGAGCGCGTTCGGCGGCTGCGAGGTCGCCGTCGAGCGCACGGGTGACGGCGGCGCGGAACAGGTCCGGCTTCGAGGCGAAGTAGAAGTACAGGCCCGGCCGGGAGATGTCGGCGGCTCGCGCCACATCGTCCATCGAGGTCTTCCGGTAGCCGTAGCGGGCGAAGGTCACCAGCGCGGCGTCCAGGACGTGCTCGCGACGACCGGTCTCACTCTCGTCACGGCTGGGGGCGGCGGGTCTGGTGGAACTCACGCACCCGAGTGTACTCGCCGCTGGACGAACTATACAAACTATGTTGTTTGAGTATAGTCAGTGCAGTGCCAGGGTCCCCGCCTCGTGTTCCCCACGCTTGTGACTCCGATCACCATCCACCATCCGGTTCGCCCAGGAGGCTTCGATGCCGACGCACCGTCCACTCATCACCACCCGCTTCGACGCCACGAGTACCGCGGACGACGTCGTCGACGGCCTTGACCTCACCCACGTCCGCGCCATCGTGACCGGAGCCTCCTCGGGCATCGGTCTGGCCACCGCCCGCTCGCTCGCCCGTGCCGGCGCCGAGGTCACCCTCGCGATCCGCAACACCGACGCCGGTGCGAAGGCGGCCGCGGACATCCTGGCCTCGACCGGTAACCACGACGTGCACGTCGCCGCCCTGGACCTTGCCGATCGCGCCTCGGTGGCCGGCTTCGTCCAGGGCTGGGACGGACCGCTGCACCTGCTGATCAACAACGCAGGGGTCATCACGAACGGCCTGTTCCGTAACGCGGAAGGCTGGGAACTGCAGTTCGCGACCAATCACCTCGGCCACTTCGCCCTGAGTCTGGGGCTGCACGACGCCCTGGCCGCCGGCGCCGCCGAAAGGAGCGAAGCGCGCATCGTCTCAGTCAGTTCCACGGCACACATGAGATCGCCCATCGTGTTCGACGACATCCACTTCGAACGCCGCGAATACGACCCACAAGCCGCCTACGCCCAGTCCAAGACCGCCAACTCCCTCTTCGCGGTCGAAGCGACCCGTCGGTGGGCGCCTGACGGCATCTTCACCAACGCCGTCAACCCCGGCGGCGTCGCCACTGGGCTGCAACGACACTTCACCCAGAAGATGAAGGACTACTTGGACCAGGCCGAGGCGGCGGGGGTCTTCTCCTACAAGAGCGTCGAGCAGGGCGCCGCCACCACCCTTGTCGCGGCGGTCGCTCCCGAGTTCGGTCACACCGGCGGCCACTATCTCGATGACGCCCGCGAAGCCCACACCGTGCCCGACGACGCCGCGCTGTTCGGCAACAGCCACGGCGTCAAGCAGTGGGCGCTCGACCCCGACGCCGCCCGCCACCTGTGGGCCGTCTCCCTCGACCTCACCGGCTGACCGGTCGAGTGCCTGGGCCGGACCCTTGTCGATGGCACCGGTCACCGGCGGCCACCAGCTTCTGCCTCAGCGCACCTGCTGCTCTGTCGCACGATCCGCCAGGATGCAAGGGCCTGGCCCTGCACCGGCGCGCCATCAGTGCTCTCCGTATCAGGTCAAGCCCTCGACAGGGGGTCACGGCGTCAGCGGAAGGCTGCGGCGTTGCGCTCCGCCCAGTCGGCGAAGGTGGCGGGGGTGCGGCCGAGGATCTTCTCGACGTCGGGGCTGACGGTCTGTTCGCGGGTGGTCGGGGTGCCGAGGATGTCGAGGGTGGTGTCGGCCACCGGGTCGGGCATGAAGGTGAGCATCTGGGCGCGGGCCTCCTCGCGGGACTGGTCGATGAAGGTGACGGGCTCGCCGATGGCGTCTGCGATGGCGTTTGCGCGCTGGCGTGGGGTGGTCGGCATGGGGCCGGTCAGTTCGTACGTCGCCTTCGCGTGGCCCGGCCGCGTCAGGGTGACGGCGGCCACGGCGGCGATGTCGTCGGGGTCGATGACCGGGAGGCCGACCTCGCCGAAGGGCGCCGCGATCGTGCGGGTCGCCTTGACGGACGGTACCCAGGCGTAGGCGTTGGAGGCGAAGCCGCCGGGGCGCAGGATGGTCCATTCGGTGCCGGACGCCATGACGGCCTGTTCGAAGGCGGCGAAGGCCCGGCCGTGTGACAAGGAGTCCGGGCGGGTCGTCACGCCTTGGGAGGACAGCAGGACGATCTTGCCGGAGGCGGCGAACGGGGCGACGACCCGGGCGGGGTCGCCGGCCATCATCAGGTCTCCGCCGATCAGCAGGAAGACCGCGTCCACCTCGGCGGGCACCTCGGCGGAGGGCCGCGAGAGGTCGGCGGCGACCGCGCGGACGCCGGGCGGCACGTCGGCCGGGGTGATGCCGCGGGAGACGGCGGTCACCTCGTGGCCCTGCTCGGCGAGGATGCGGACCAGCGTGCGGCCGACGTTCCCGGTGGCCCCTGTGACAACGATCATGACGTTCCTCGAGTCGTTAGTTAGTTGGCTGACTTAGAAGAACGGTAGCACGGGTGAGGGGCCTATAGTTAGTCAGGTGACTGACTTGAAAGAGTCCGCCCGGGGCCGCGCGTCCAGTGCGAAGCGGCAGCGGCTCATGAGGGCGGCGGCCGAAGTCGTGCACCGGCAGGGCGCCGAGCGCACCACCATCGCCGACATCGCGCGTGCGGCCGAGGTTCCCGTGGGCAACGTGTACTACTACTTCAAGACCAAGGACGAGCTCGTCGCCGCCGCGCTGTCCGAGCACGCGCGGCAGCTGGAACTGCTCACCGGTCGCCTGGACCGGCTCACCGACCCCCGTGCCCGCCTCAAGGGCCTGATCGAGGCCTGGGTGAGTCAGCGCGACCTCGCCGCCCGCTACGGCTGCCCGACCGGCACACTGGCCGTCGAGCTGGACAAACGCGATGAAGGCGGCTTGGACGTCGAAGCCGGCAGGGTCATCCGGCTGTTGCTCACGTGGGTGGAGCGCCAGTTCCACGAGCTGGGGCAGCCGGAGCCCGACGGCCTGGCGCTCACCTTGGTGGGGGCGTACCAGGGCATGTCCCTGCTGGCCAACGCCCTGCGGGACCCGGGGGTCATGGAGCGTGAGGGCGCTCGCCTGCTCGCCTGGCTCGACTCCCTGGAAGCCGCCTGAAGCTGGCGTGCCGCACTCTCGGCGGGATGTCGTCCCGGCCCGCATGCGGGACGATCGTCGTTTCGTCCGGGGAGCGATCCCACTTCCGCTTCCCAGTGCCTGCCGAGACCGCTGATGGGCCGGCCCCACCTCGCCAAGCCCTGCCGGGGCGCGGAACGAGGCAGTGCAGGTCCGGTCCCGGCGACTTGTCTGGTTCCGGGGTGATGGGCGTAGAGTGCACAGCTTGCTACACAGTGTGCTTTTTGGGTATATGTCGGAAAGGAGAAGTGACGGAACGTACGCGCTTGGTTTCGCGAAGTGGGGTGAAGGTCGTACTCTCCCATAGTGACCTGATGGGGGTTCTGTTACCGATGACTGACCCAACCGACACCCGCGACACCGGTCCTCGCGTCGGCACGCCCTTGTGGGCGTACCTCGCCGGGATCACTGTGATCGGCTTCACCGCCCTGGTGGTGGCCATGCTCCGGCTGGACCTGACCGATCTGGTCGGGCTGGCCCGCACGCCGCTGTTCTGGGTGCTCATGGTGCTGGTGATCCTGGGCGAGCTCAGGCCCGTCATGGTGTCCTCGTCCACCGCCGTGGGCGGCACGTACCCGTCGACCATGTTCACCTTCGCGGTGCTGCTGCACTTCGGGCTGCCCGTCGCGGTGCTCATGCAGGCCGTCGCCGTCGCCATGAACGGCGTGGTCACGCGCAAGGCGTGGCATCGGGTCATGTTCAACATCGCGCAGTCCACCATCGCGCTCACCGCCGCCGCCGTCGTGCTGGGGGCGTTCGGGATCCATCCGAGCCCGGCCCTGCCCTGGGTGCCGGGCGGCGGCGACCTGCCGGCGATCGCGCTGGCCGGCATCGCGTACTTCGCCACCAGGGCGGCCCTCGTCTGCGGCGCGGTCGCGCTGCACGAGCGGCGTTCGATCGTGCGCGTGCTCAAGGCCACCGTGGGCCCGCAGAGCCTGGTGTACGCCGGGCTGCTCGGCCTCGCGCCCCTGGTCGTCGTGGTGATGAACCACTCGCCGGGGCTCGTGCCGCTGTTCGTCGCGCCGCTGGCCGCCGTCTACTTCACCGCCACGCTGTCCATGCGCCGCGACCACCAGGCCCTGCACGACGAGCTGACCGGTCTGCCCAACCGCAAGATGCTCGTCGTCAGCACCGAAGAGGCGCTGGCCGAGGTGCGCCAGGACGAACGGGTGGGGTTGTTCCTGCTCGACCTCGACCGGTTCAAAGAGGTCAACGACACGATGGGCCACCCCGTTGGGGACCGGCTGCTGCAGATGGTCGCCCACCGCCTCACCCATTCGGTGCGCCCGGGCGACGTCGTGGCGCGGCTCGGCGGCGACGAGTTCGCGGTGTTGCTGCCGTCCATCAGGGACGCCCACGCGGCCAGGGAGGTGGCCGCCCGGCTGCGGGCCGCGCTCACCGAGCCGGTGCGGCTCGAGGGCATGACGTTCGACATGGACGCCTCCGTCGGGATCGCCCTGTACCCGGACCACGCGCCCGACTTCGAGCTGCTGCTGCAGCGGGCCGACGTGGCGATGTACCTGGCCAAGGAGGGGCGTACCGGCGTCGAGCTCTACCAGCCCGACAAGGACCGCAACTCTCCCGAGCGCCTCACCCTCCTCGGCGACCTGCGCCGCGCCATCGACGACCGCGACCTGCGCCTGCACTACCAGCCCAAGGTCGTCCTCGCCACCGGCGAAGTCCCCGGCGTCGAGGCGCTGCTGCGCTGGCGCCACCCCGTGCACGGGCCGATCGCGCCGTCCGACTTCGTGCCGCTGGCCGAGCAGTCCTACCTGATGCGGCAGCTCACGGCGTACGTGATCGAGGAGGCGCTGGAGCAGGCCGCCCGCTGGTGGCACAGCGGCACGCGGCTGCAGATCTCGATCAACATCTCGGCGCGCGACCTGCTCGGCGCGGCCCTGCCGCAGCGGCTGGAGGCGGGCCTGGCCCGCTACGGGCTGCCGCCGACGGCCATCCAGCTGGAGGTCACCGAACGCATCCTGACCGGCGAGCAGGCCTACACCCAGGAGACGATCAAGGCGCTGGCCACGCTGGGCGTGCCGCTGGCGCTCGACGACTTCGGCACCGGCTACTCGTCGCTGATCCGGCTGCAGCGGCTGGCGGTGTCGGAGGTCAAGATCGACGCGTCGTTCGTCCGCCGGATCGCCGAGTCCGAGGACGACTACCGCATCGTGCGCTCCATCGTCGACCTAGTCCGCTCGCTCGGGCTGCGCTCGGTGGCCGAGGGCGTGGAGTCGGACGAGGTGGCCGTACGGCTGGCGGAGATGGGCTGCGACGTCGGGCAGGGCTGGCTCTTCGGCGAGCCGATGCCGGCCGCCGACGTCACGGCCTGGTTGCGCGAGCGGCCCGCCGCCGGGCCCGGGGCCGGCTACGGCTACCGGCCCGAGGTCAGCCGTTCCGCCTGATGCTGGAGTTAATGGTTCGGGGCTAATCCGTCAAGGCCCCTAGGATGGCAGTGTCCAAAGACTCCATCCACGAAACGGGTTAACCGACTCATGTCCGCCATAACCCGCGACGAGGTCGCACACCTGGCCCGGTTGTCCAGGCTGGCGCTCACCGACGACGAGCTCGACCACTACGCCACCCAGCTCGATGCCATCATCGAGTCGGTCGCGAAGGTCGCCGAGGTCGCCGCCGAGGATGTGCCGCCTTCGTCGCACGCGCTTCCGCTGACCAACGTCTTCCGTGCCGACGAGGTGAGTCCGTGCCTGACGCCGGAGCAGGCCCTCTCGGGCGCTCCCGCCGTCGAGGACGACCGCTTCCGGGTTCCGCGCATCCTCGGGGAGGAGGCATGAGCCTGATCCGCAAGACCGCCGCCGAGCTGGGCGCGATGATCGCCGGCGGCGAGGTGACGGCGGTCGAGGTGGCCGAGGCGCACCTCGACCGGATGGCCGAGGTCGAGCCCAAGGTCCAGGCGTTCCTGCACGTCGACCGTGAGACGACGCTGGAGCAGGCGCGGGCGATCGACGCCCGGCTCAAGGCCGGCGAGAAGCTCGGGCCGCTGGCCGGGGTGCCGATCGCGCACAAGGACATCTTCACCACGCGCGACATGCCGACGACGGCCGCCTCCAAGATCCTCGAGGGGTGGCGGCCGCCGTACGACGCGACCGTGACCGCGCGGCTGCGCGAGGCCGGCCTGGTCATCCTGGGCAAGACCAACCTCGACGAGTTCGCCATGGGCTCCTCGACGGAGAACTCCGCGTTCCATCCGACGCGTAACCCGTGGGACCTGACGAAGGTGCCCGGCGGCTCGTCGGGCGGCTCCAGCGCCGCCGTGGCCGCGTACGAGGCGCCGCTGTCCACCGGCACCGACACCGGCGGCTCGATCCGGCAGCCCGCCGCGGTGACCGGCATCGTGGGCATGAAGCCGACCTATGGTGGTTCGTCCCGCTACGGGCTGATCGCGTTCGCGAGCTCCCTCGACACGCCTGGGCCGTTCGCGCGCAACGTGCTCGACGCGGCGCTGCTGCACGAGGCGTTCTCCGGCCACGACCCGATGGACTCGACGTCGATCGACGCGCCCGTGCCGTCGGTGGTCGAGGCCGCGAAGAACCCCGACATCGCCGGGATGCGCATCGGCGTGGTCAGGGAGTTCGGCGGCGAGGGCTACCAGCCGGGCGTGCTGGCCCGCTACCACGAGGCCGTCCAGCTCCTGGAGTCGCTCGGGGCCAAGGTCGTCGAGGTCTCCTGCCCGTCGTTCACGACCGCGCTGCCGGCCTACTACCTGATCGCGCCGTCGGAGTGCTCGTCCAACCTGGCCCGCTTCGACGCGATGCGCTACGGCCTGCGCGTGGGCGACGACGGCACCCGCAGCGCCGAGGAGGTCATGGCGCTGACCCGGGCCGCCGGGTTCGGCCCCGAGGTCAAGCGGCGCATCATGCTCGGCACGTACGCGCTGTCGAGCGGCTACTACGACGCCTACTACGGCCAGGCCCAGAAGGTGCGCACGGTCATCTCGCGCGAGTTCGAGGCCGCGTTCCAGCAGGTCGACGTGCTGGTGTCGCCGACCACGCCGACCACGGCGTTCTCGATCGGCGAGCGCGCCGACGACCCGATGGCGATGTACCTCGCCGACCTGTGCACCATCCCGTCCAACCTGGCCGGCAACGCGGCCATGTCGGTGCCGTGCGGCCTGGCCGACGAGGACGGCCTGCCGGTCGGCCTGCAGATCATGGCCCCGGTCCTGGCCGACGACCGCTGCTACCGCGTCGGCGCCGCCGTGGAGCAGGCGCTGGAGAGCCGCTGGGGCGGCCCGCTGCTGAAGGAGGCCCCGTCGCTATGACGATGCTCTATGACGAAGCGCTCGACCGGTTCGAGCCGGTGCTCGGGCTGGAGACGCACGTCGAGCTGGGCACCAGGTCGAAGATGTTCTGCGGCTGCAAGACCACCTTCGGCGCCCCGCCCAACACGCAGGTCTGCCCGACCTGTCTGGCATTCCCCGGCGCCCTGCCGGTGGCCAACGCCAAGGCCATCGAGTCGACCATCCGCATCGGCCTCGCGCTGAACTGCTCGATCGCCGAGTGGTGCCGCTTCGCCCGGAAGAACTACTTCTATCCGGACATGCCGAAGAACTACCAGATCTCCCAGTACGACGAGCCGCTCTGCTACGACGGCTACATCGACGTCGAGGTCAACGGCGAGACCGTGCGGATCGAGATCGAGCGGGTCCACCTGGAGGAGGACACCGGCAAGTCCACCCACGTGGGCGGCGCGACCGGGCGCATCCACGGGGCCGACTACTCGATCGTCGACTACAACCGGGCCGGCATCCCGCTGGTCGAGATCGTGACCAAGCCCATCCCCGGCACCGACCGGCTCGCGCCCGAGGTGGCCAAGGCGTACGTGACCGAGCTGCGCGAGATCATGCGCTCGCTGGGCGTCTCCGACGTGCGCATGGAGGAGGGGTCGCTGCGGTGCGACGTCAACGTCTCGCTGATGCCGCGCGGCTCGTCCGAGTGGGGCACCCGTACGGAGACCAAGAACGTGAACTCCCTGCGCAGCGTCGAGCGGGCGGTGCGCAGCGAGATCGAGCGTCAGGCGGGCGTGCTCGCCGAGGGCGGCAAGATCGTCCAGGAGACCCGCCACTTCCACGAGGACACCGGCACCACGACCTCGGGCCGGTCCAAGGAGGAGGCGCAGGACTACCGCTACTTCCCCGAGCCCGACCTGGTGCCGATCGCGCCCGACCCGGCGTGGGTGGCCGAGCTGAAGGCGGCCCTGCCCGAGCTGCCGTCGGTCAGGCGCAAGCGGCTGCAGGCCGAGTGGGGTCTGTCCGACCTCGACATGCAGGCCATGCACAACGCCGACGCGTTCGACCTGGTCGAGGCCACGGTCGCGGCCGGCGCCCCGGCGGCCGACGCGCGCAAGTGGTGGATGGGCGAGCTGGCCCGGCGGGCCAACGAGACCGGCACGTCGCTGGCCGAGCTGCCCATCACGCCGGCCCAGATCGCCCGGGTGACCGAGCTGGTGGCCTCGGGGGCGCTCAACGACAAGCTGGCGCGGGAGGTGCTCGAAGGCGTGCTGGCCGGTGAGGGCACGCCCGACGAGGTGGTCGAGAAGCGCGGGCTGCAGATCGTCAACGACGAGGGCGAGCTGTCGGCCATCATCGACCAGGTGCTGGCCGACAACGCCGACGCGGCCGACAAGGTCCGTTCCGGCAAGATCGCCGCGGCCGGCGCCCTGGTCGGCGGCGTCATGCGCGCCAGCAAGGGCAAGGCGGACGCGGCCCGCGCCCGCCAGCTCATCCTGGAGAAGCTCGGCGTCTCGGAGTGACCCCGTAGACGGCCCGTAGACGGCCCCGTCGATCCCGGAGGATCGGCGGGGCCGTCTCGCGCCGAGGGCCTGCCGGTGAGCGGTCAGGCGGCGTCTTCGAGATACCAGCGCAGCTCGACGGTGTTGCCGTCCGGGTCGCGCACGTACACCGACTGTGCGTCGCCACGCGCGCCGAACCGGCGGACCGGACCCTCCAGCACGGCGAGGACACCGGAATCGATCACCTGCTGCCAGTCCAGAGGATCGACGACGAGGCAGAGGTGGTCCACGTTGGATCCGCCTCGCGGACGTTCGACCAGATCGATGATGGTGGACTCGTTGACCCGTACCGAGGGGAAAGGCGCTTCACCCGCCCGCCACTCAGCGACCCGCTCCTGTTCGAGCCCGAGTGTTCCGGAGTAGAACTCCAGGGCCCGCTCGATGTCTCGGACGTTGAGGACCAGGTGATCGAAGGCTTTCACGCGCATCGGAGATCTCCTCGCATCAGCAGGTCACCGGCCGGGGCGTGAGGCCCGCTGCCGGGTGCCGAGGGTGAGCAGCAGCGATGCCGCCGTCAGTGCCACGCCGAACCAGACGACACTGGTGACGCCCAGGTGGTCGGCGAACAGCCCGCCGAGAAGCGCGCCCAGCGCGATGGAGGTGTTGTACGCCATCGTGTTGAGGGACATCGCGGCTTCGAAGGTGTCGGGCGCGGCGGCCTGCGTCATGTTGACCTGGCACAGCTGGACGACGCCGAAGGACACTCCCCAGAGGACCAGCGAGACGATCGAACCGGCCTGCCCGTGCCCGATCGCCGGCAGCGACAACAAGGACACCACGAGTCCGGCGCAGCCGACGATGAAACTGCCCCGCAGACTCCTGTTCACCGTGTACCCGGCGATGAAGTTGCCGGCCGCGCCTCCGGCGCCGTAGACCATCAGCACCACGGTGATGAAGAAGGGCGTGGCGGCCGCGCTGTCCTCCAGATAGGGGCGGACGAAGGTGTACGCCCCGAAATGCCCGAGCACGAACAGCACGACGGTGAACAACACCCGGCGTAGCGGCAGGTTCTTCGACGGAAGCCCGAAGACCTCCCGGACCGAAACCGCGTTCGCCGACGGCAGCGACGGGACGGCGGCCACGACCGTCAGGAGAACGAGCACGCTGAGACCGGCCCAGATGAGGAACGTGGTCCGCCAGTCGGTGAGGCTCTCCAGGATCGTTCCCAGCGGTATGCCCACGACTGCGGCGATCGAGATCCCGGACATGACGACCGCGGCGGCCCTGCTCGCGTGGCGCTCGGGAACGAGGCGCATCGCCATGCTCACGCCTATGGCCCAGAACACGCCGCTGGCGAATCCCATGACCAGCCGCGTCGTAAGGACCAGCGGATAGTTCGGCGAGATCGCGGTGATCACGTTTCCCACGGTCAGGATCGCTAGCAGCGTGGACAGCAGGACCCGTCGATTGACGCGCCTGCTCCAGGCCACGATGAACGGCACTCCCAGCCCGGCCGACACGCCGTACAAGGTGACTATCAGCCCGGCGAGGCCCACCGAGATGCTCAGGCTCGCGCTGATCGGGGTGAGCAGGCCGACGGGCATCAACTCGGTGGTGAGGAAGACGAAGAGGCTGGCGGTGATGGCGGAGACGCCGAGCCATGACCTCAAGGCAGAGTGCGGATGGTTGTCCTGTGCGGGCGACGTCAGACCGGTTGTCGTCATGGGTCAAGGGTGCGGGGCCGGCGATCGATGAGTCCAACACATACTTTTCATGGCGATCGATCGTGATGCACGATGGTTGAATGGAACTGCAGCAACTGAGGTACGTCGTCGCCGTCGCGGAGACCAGCAACTTCACCCGGGCCGCCGAACGGTGCCGGGTCGTGCAGTCGGCCCTCAGTCATCAGATCGCCGCTCTGGAACGGGAGCTGGGCGCCCGGCTGTTCGAGCGCACCAGCCGCCGCGTACGGCTGACGCCGGCCGGGGAGGCGTTCCTGCCCGCGGCCCGGGAGTGCCTGGAGGCCGCGGACCGCGCGCGGGCCGAGGTGGCGGCCGCCGGTGGGGAGATCCGCGGGCGGCTGGCCGTCGGCGCCATCCCCACCGTGGCGGCCGTCGACCTGCCGGTGGCCCTGAGGGACTACCGCCGGCGCCATCCGCGGGTGCACATCACGCTCACCTCGGCGGGCAGCGCGGAGCTCATCGATCGGGTCCGGCAGGGCGGCGTCGACGTCGCGTTCCTCGGCCTGCCGCCCCGCGCGGAGCCGAAGGGCGTCCAGAGTCGCCGGCTGGGCGGGGGCGAGCTGGTCGCCGTGGTCGCGCCGGATCACCACCTGGCGGTGAACGAGACGGACCTGCGGAGCCTGGCGGAGGAGCCGTTCATCGACTTCCGCGCCGGCGCGGCCGGGCGAGCGCAGTCGGACGAGGCCTTCGCGGCCGCGGGGGTGCGGCGTGAGGTGCCCTTCGAGGTGTCGTCCGCCGATTTCATGGTCGATCTGGTACGGCAGGGCCTCGGCGTGGGCATGCTGCCGGCCGCGTACGCGCCGCGCTTCCCCGACCTGCGCGTCATCCGCCTTCGCGATGCTCCCACCCGGGTGGAGCACCTGATCTGGGACAACCGGCCGTCCCCGGCGGCCACCGCCTTCCTGGAGCTGATCGCCTCGTCGCGTCCATGAGGGGCGTCCGGGTCCGCCGGCGCGGCGAGAACGGCGTGGGCGAGGTCCGCGCGGGAGATCGTGACGCCGCCCCGGACGTTGCGGTCCAGCGCGGTGCGGTACGCCCGGCGTCCACCGGCTCGCCACCGGAGCGGGGCCCGGCACGCGGCCGAGTGGGGGATCCTCGACCGCGGTGCCGGCTGAGACGCCCTAGTCCTCCTCGCGGGTGGGGAGGGGGACGCG
>NZ_POUD01000098.1 GCF_003236395.1 Nonomuraea aridisoli
AGATTTGTATAAGAGACAGCGTTTGACGGTCGCGACGTCCTTCGACTGTTCCACCATCTCCATGATGTCCATCCCGCCATCGTCACCCGCCGAGCCCGCCCGCGTCGATGCCACCCGAGTGGACTATCAGTCGAAGGTCGTCGAGATCTCGTGCCAGCCCCCCGGCGGGATGTCCTCCGCCGGCTGCGGCCCCCAGGTCCCCTTCGCGTACGGCAGCGGCGAATCGGGCAGGTCGAGCACCGGCTGCACGATCCGCCACGACTCCTCCACCAGGTCGAACCTGGCGAACCTGCGCGGGTCGCCGCTGACGGCGTCGGCCAGGATGCGCTCGTAGGCGGCCTCCATGGGCCCGAGCACCTTGGTGAAGTCGACGCTCACCGGCACCGGCCGGGTGTGCTGCCGGCCCGGCTCCTTGGCCAGCACGTCGAACGTCACGCCCGCGTCGGGCTGCAGCCGGAACCTGATGAGGTTGGGGCTGTCGGGGGCGCCGCCGTTGTCGAACATCGCCACCGGAGGGCGGCGCAGCTCGGCGACGACCTCCAGGTCGGTGGTCGGCATCGCCTTGCCGGAGCGGATGCACCACGGCACCCCGGCCCAGCGCCAGTTGTCGATGTAGGCGCGCATCGCGACGTACGTCTCCGTCGTGGAGCCGGGACGCACGCCCTCGGTGTCGAGGTAGCCGTCGTACTGGCCGCGGACGACGTCGGCGGGCGAGATGGGCTGGACCGCGCGCAGCACCCGCCACTTCTCGTCGAGCTGGGCCCGGGCGTCCTTGGACGGCGGCGCGTCCATGGCCAGGATGGCCAGCAGCTGCAGCAGGTGGTTCTGGACGACGTCGCGGATGGTGCCGTTGGCGTCGTAGAAGCCGCCGCGTTCGGTCACGTCGAAGTCTTCGGCCAGGGTGATCTGGACGCTGCGGATGTAGGAGCGGTTCCAGATGGGCTCCAGCAGCATGTTGGCGAACCGGAACACCATGAGGTCCTCGACCGGCTCCTTGCCCAGGAAGTGGTCGACCCGGCGCAGGTGGTCCTCGTCGAAGTACTTGAGCAGCTCGGCGTTGAGGGCGCGGGCCGAGTCGAGGTCGTGCCCGAACGGCTTCTCCACCACGAGCCTGGCCTCGCGGTTGAGGCCCTCGCCCGCGAGGCCCTCGGCGACCGCGGCGAACAACGACGGCGGCACCGCGAGGTAGTGGACGAGGAAGCCCTTGCCCTCGGCCTCCTCGCGCAGCCGGGCGAAGACGGCGGGGTCGCGGTAGTCGCCGGCGACCAGCCGCAGGTTGCCCGCCAGTTTGTCGAACGCCGCGTCGTGGACCCCGCCGCAGGCCGCGCGGACGTGTTCGCGCAGCCCGTCGAGGTCGAGGTCGGTCTTGGCCACGCCGATGATCGGCACGTCCAGCCGCCCGTCGGCCGCCAGCCGGTAGAGGGCGGGCAGAACCATCTTGCGCGCGAGGTCTCCGGTGATGCCGAACAGGACCAGCGCGCCGGCCTGCTCAGACACGCCGGCCCCGCAGCTCGCGGTAGCGGCGGATGAGCTGCTCGGTCGAGGCGTCGGGGAAGGACGTCGGCGGCGCGTCGGAGGTGAGCGCGGGCGCCAGGTCGAGCGCCATCTTCTTGCCCAGCTCGACACCCCACTGGTCGAAGGAGTCGACGCCCCAGATGGTGCCCTCGACGAAGACGATGTGCTCGTAGAGGGCGACGAGCTGGCCCAGCGTGGACGGGGTCAGCTTCGGCGCGAGGATCGTGGAGGTGGGGCGGTTGCCCGGCATCACCTTGTGAGGCACGATCTCGGGCGCGGTGCCCTCGGCCGCGATCTCGTCGGCGGTCTTGCCGAACGCCAGCGCCGAGGTCTGCGCCAGCAGGTTGGCGGTCAGCTGGTCGTGCATGCCCTCGCGGTCGTCGTGGGGCTCGGCGAAGCCGATGAAGTCGGCCGGCACGAGCCTGGTGCCCTGGTGCAGGAGCTGGTAGAAGGCGTGCTGGCCGTTGGTGCCGGGCTCGCCCCAGAAGATCTCGCCGGTGGCGGTGGTGACCGGGGTGCCGTCGGCGCGGACGGACTTGCCGTTGGACTCCATCGTGAGCTGCTGCAGGTAGGCGGGGAAGCGGTGCAGCCGCTGGCTGTAGGGCAGCACGGCGCGGGTCTCGGCGCCGAAGAAGTCGGTGTACCAGACCCCGAGCAGGCCCATCAGCACCGGCATGTTGGCCTCGAACGGCGCCGTGCGGAAGTGCTCGTCGATGGTGTGGAAGCCGGCCAGCATCTCGCGGAAGCGCTCGGGCCCGATGGCGATCATCAGGGACAGACCGATGGCGCCGTCGTACGAGTAGCGGCCGCCCACCCAGTCCCAGAAGCCGAACATGTTGTCGGTGTCGATGCCGAACTCGGCGACCTTGGCCGCGTTGGTGGAGACGGCCACGAAGTGCTTGGAGACGGCGTCGTCGCCGAGGGCGTCGACCAGCCATCGGCGCGCGACGCGGGCGTTGGTGAGCGTCTCCAGCGTGGTGAAGGTCTTGGAGCTGACCACGAACAGCGTGGTCTCCGGGTCGAGGCCGGCGAGGTTGCCGGTGATGTCGGCCGGGTCGATGTTGGAGACGAACCGGGCCGTGATGCCGGCGTCGGCGTAGTCGCGCAGCGCCTCGTAGGCCATGGCGGGGCCGAGGTCGGAGCCGCCGATGCCGATGTTGACCACCGTCTCGATGGGCTTGCCGGTGGCGCCGCGCCACTCCTTGGAGCGCACCCGGTCGGCGAAGGCGCTCATCTTGTCGAGCACGGCGTGCACGTCGGCCACGACGTCCTGGCCGTCGACGACCAGCTCGGCGTCGCGCGGCAGGCGCAGCGCCACGTGGAGGACCGCGCGGTCCTCGCTGACGTTGATGTGCTCGCCGCGGAACATGGCCTCGACACGCTCGCGCAGCCCGGCCCGCTCGGCCAGGGCCACGAGCAGGTCGATGGTCTCCTGCGTGGCGCGGTGTTTGGCGTAGTCGAGGTAGAGGTCGCCGGCGGTCACCGTCATGCGGCCGGCCCGGCCCGGGTCCTCCGCGAACAACTCGCGCAGCTGCCTGCCCGCGAGCTCCTCGTGGTGTTTGCCCAGAGCCGCCCACTCCTGGCTCTGGGTGATGTCGCCGTTCACGCGTCCTCCTAGAGTCCCCTTCGACCGGCTGATTCGCCGGTCCCATCGTCCCGTAACCCCGTACCCCGGCAGGTTGATTCCGTACACGGCGGAGCCGACTTTCAGTAGGATCCGCGGCCCACCCGGTCGCCGCTCGACCCGGCGAAAACGTGCAGGTCGGCCCGGGTGACGGCCGCCTCGCGCGGCAGCCCCCGCCGCGTCCACGCCCGGTGGACGGAGGGGTCGCGGTCGTCACCCGCGTACCAGCACGAACTCCTGAACCCCATGTGCGGCACCTTATCCAGCCCGATGAGGGTTCAGCACGGTGTGTGGGGAAGCAGCAGAGGATGGAGCACATTGACGCGTACTGGCGGGCGGCCAACTACCTGTCCGTCGGGCAGATCTACCTGCTGGACAACCCGCTGCTGACCGAGCCGCTGCGGCCCGAGCACATCAAGCCGCGCCTGCTCGGTCACTGGGGGACGACCCCGGGGCTGAACTTCTGCTTCGCCCACCTCAACCGGGTGATCCGCGAGCGCGACCAGGACATGATCTACATCTGCGGCCCCGGGCACGGCGGCCCGGCCGCGGTGGCGCACGCGTGGCTGGAGGGGTCGTACTCCGAGCGTTATCCGGACGTGTCGCAGGACGCGGAGGGCATGCGGCGGCTGTTCCGCCAGTTCTCCTTCCCCGGCGGCATCCCGAGCCACGCCGCGCCGGAGACGCCGGGGTCGATCCACGAGGGCGGCGAGCTGGGGTACGCGCTCGCGCACGCGTACGGCGCGGCCTTCGACAACCCCGGCCTGGTGGTGGCCTGCATCGTGGGAGACGGGGAGGCCGAGACGGGCCCGCTGGCCGCGAGCTGGCATTCCAACAAGTTCCTCGACCGCCGCCGCGACGGCGTCGTGCTGCCCATCCTGCACCTGAACGGCTACAAGATCGCCAACCCGACCGTGCTGGCGCGCATCCCCACCGACGAGCTGATCAAGCTCATGGAGGGGTACGGCTACCGCCCCCACCTGGTGGGCCCCGACCACGCCGAGATGGCGGGCACCCTGGACACCGTGTTCGAGCAGATCGCCGCGTACAAAGGGGGCGACGCCGACCGGCTGCCGATGATCATCCTGCGCACGCCGAAGGGCTGGACGGGGCCGCGCGAGGTGGACGGCAAGCCGGTGGAGGGCACCTGGCGCTCCCACCAGGTGCCGCTGGCCAAGGTCCGCGAGAACCCCACCCACCTCGGGATGCTGGAGGAGTGGATGCGGTCGTACCGGCCGGAGGAGTTGTTCGGCTCCGACGGGCGGCCGGTGCGGGCGATCCGCGAGACGGTGCCGCCCGGCACCCGCAGGATGAGCGCCAACCCGCACGCCAACGGCGGCGAACTGCTGGAGCCGCTGCGGCTGCCCGACTTCCGCAGGACGGCGGTCGAGGTCAAGGCGCCGGCCACGCAGTCGAGCGAGCCGACGCGGGTGCTCGGCGCGTGGCTGCGCGACGTGATCGCCGCCAACCCGTCCTCGTTCCGGCTGATGGGCCCGGACGAGACCGCCTCGAACCGCCTCTCGGACGTCTTCGAGGTCACCGACCGGGCCTGGAACGCCGAGCTGCTGCCGACCGACGAGAACCTGGGCGCGGGCGGCCGGGTCATGGAGGTGCTGAGCGAGCACCTGTGCCAGGGCTGGCTGGAGGGCTACCTGCTGACCGGCCGGCACGGGCTGTTCAACTGCTACGAGGCGTTCATCCACATCGTGGACGCGATGTTCAACCAGCACGCCAAGTGGCTGGAGTCGTCGCAGAAGATCCCGTGGCGGCGGCCGGTGGCGTCGCTGACGTACCTGCTGTCGTCGCACGTGTGGCGGCAGGACCACAACGGCTTCAGCCACCAGGACCCGGGCTTCCTCGACGTGGTGCTGAACAAGAAGGCCTCGGTGGTGCGGGTCTACCTGCCGCCGGACGCCAACACGCTGCTGTCGACGGCCGACCACTGCCTGCGCTCTCGCGACTACGTCAACGTGATCGTGGCCGGCAAGCAGCCCATCCTGGACCTGTTCACGATGGAGGAGGCGATCGCGCACAACACGCGCGGCCTCGGCATCCTGCCGTGGGCCTCCACCGACGACGGCACCGAGCCGGACGTCGTGCTGGCCTGCGCCGGTGACGTGCCGACGCTGGAGACGCTGGCCGCCGCGGCGCTGCTGCGCGAGCACCTGCCGGAGCTGAAGGTCCGCGTCATCAACGTGGTCGACCTCATGCGGCTGCAGCCGGCGACCGAGCACCCGCACGGCATGTCGGACGCCGAGTTCGACACCCTGTTCACCGTCGACAAGCCGGTCATCTTCGACTTCCACGGCTATCCGTCGCTCATCCACCAGCTCACCTACCGCCGCAACGGCCACGACAACATCCACGTGCGCGGCTACAAGGAGGAGGGCACCACGACGACGCCGTTCGACATGGCGATGCTCAACGACATCGACCGCTACCACCTGGTCATGGACGTCATCGACCGCGTCCCCGGTCTCGGCTCCACGCAGGCGCACCTGCGCCAGCGGATGAGCGACGAGCGGCTGCGGGCGCGCCAGTACACCCGCGACCACGGCGAGGACCCCACGGAGATCAGAACGTGGACATGGCAGAACGCATTCTCGTCCTGAACACCGGCTCGTCCTCCATCAAGTACGAGCTCGTGGACATGCGCACCCGCGAACGTCCCGCGCACGGGCTGGTGGAGCGCATCGGCGAGGATCGGGGCAGGCTCGTCCACCACGCCGGCGACGCTCCCCCGTACGAGCGGCGCGAGCGCTTCGCCGGGCACGACGAGGGCCTGGCCGCGGTCATGGAGGCGTTCCAGGTGGCCGGGCCGAAGCTGGACCCGGTCGCGGTCGGGCACCGGGTGGTCCACGGCGGCGACCGGTTCGACCGGGCGGTGCTCGTCGACGACGCCGTGATCGCCGCCATCGAGGAGCTGGCCCCGCTCGCGCCGCTGCACAACCCGGTCAACCTGGCCGGCATCCGGGTGGCGGGCGCGGCGTTCCCCGGGGTGCCGCAGGTGGCGGTGTTCGACACGGCGTTCCAGCTGACGCTGCCGCCGGAGGCGTACACGTACGCGGTGCCGCGCGAGTGGCGCGAGCGGCTCGGTGTGCGGCGCTTCGGCTTCCACGGCACCTCCTGCGCGTACGTCTCCCGCCGGGCCGCCGACTTCCTCGGCCGCGACCTCGCCGAGCTCGACCTGATCGTGCTGCACCTGGGCAACGGCGCCAGCGCGACCGCGATCTCCGGCGGGCGCAGCGTGGACACCTCCATGGGCCTGACGCCGTTGGAGGGGCTCGTGATGGGCACCCGCTCGGGCGACGTCGACCCCGCCCTGCCCGGCTACCTCGCCCGCGTGGCCGGCCTGGACGCCGAGCACGTGGAGAACCTGCTCGGCCACCAGGGCGGGCTGCGCGCGCTGGCCGGCACCCTGGACATGCGCGAGGTGCGGGCCCGCGACGACGCCGAGGCCCGCCTGGCGCTGGCCGTCTACACGAGGCGCATCCGCAAGTACGTCGGCGCCTACTACGCCCTGCTCGGCCGGGCGGACGCGATCGTGTTCGCGGGCGGCGTGGGCGAGCACGACGCCGCCACCCGCGCCGAGTCGCTGGCGGGCCTGGAACGGCTCGGCATCGCGGTGGACCCGGCGCGCAACGAGGCGGCCTCGCGGGAGGAGCGCGCGGTGTCGCCGCCGGGGGCCGAGGTGGCGGTGCTGGTCATCCCCACGGACGAGGAATGGGAGATCGCCCGCCAGGCGCTCGACCTCATCACCCGATCCACGGAGGACAGGTGAGCATGCGCGTACGGGAAAGGCGGCACCAGCCTGGCGGAAAGTAACGGCCCGGGCGCGACAGGGTACGCCTTGGAGGGGTAACTCGTTGGTAGGGTGTCCGGAAATGTGCAGCTCTGGACAGGTGGGATAGGTGGAGGTCGAACAGACAGCACTGCCCGGGATCGGCCTGCGGCATGATTTCACCACGCGGAGAGGGCAGCGGGTGGGTGTCGTCTCCCACCGCACCGGCCGCCGCGACCTGGTGATCTACGACAAGGACGATCCCGACGCGGTCTGCCACACGGTCAAGCTCAACGACGAGGAAGCCGACGCGCTGGCCGAGTTGCTCGGCGCGCCCCGCATCGTGCAGCGGCTCAACCAGCTCCACCAGCAGGTGGCGGGCCTGGTGAGCGTGCAGCTGCCGATCCCGGCGGGCTCCCCGTACGTCGGCCGCCCCATGGGCGACGCCCGGGTGCGGACGCGGACGAGCGCCTCGATCGTGGCCGTGGTCCGCGCCGGGCAGGTCTTCGCCAGCCCCGGCCCGGAGTTCGTGTTCGACGCCGGTGACGTGGTGGTGGTCGTCGGCAGCGAGGACAGCACCGCCGAGGTCGCCGGCATCCTGGCAGAAGGGTAGGGCCGCGGGTTGCACCATACCGCGGTCATTTTTCTGGAGTTCGGTGCTGTCGTCCTCGGCTTGGGCGTGCTCGGCGCGTTCGCGTTGCGGGTCGGCATCTCCCCCATCCCGCTCTACCTGATCGCCGGGCTGGCGTTCGGCACGGGCGGCGTGCTGCCGCTCGCGACCAGCGAGGAGTTCATCTCGGTCGGCGCCGAGCTGGGCGTGGTCCTGCTGTTGCTGACGCTCGGCCTGGAGTACAACGCCGACGAGCTCGTGACGAGCCTCACCGGCAACGCCCGCGCGGGCATCGTCGACCTGGTGCTCAACGCGGCGCCGGGCGCGATCATCGCCTTACTGCTGGGCTGGGGCCCGGTGGCGGCCGTCGCGATGGCGGGCGTCACGTACGCGACCTCGTCGGGCATCACCGCCAAGGTGCTGTCCGACCTCGGCTGGATCGGTAACCGAGAGACGCCGACGGTGCTGTCGCTGCTGGTCTTCGAGGACCTCACGATGGCGATCTACCTGCCGGTGCTGACGACCATGCTGGCCGGGCTGAGCCTGGTGAGCGGGGCCATCTCGGTGGGCATCGCGCTCGCGACGGTGAGCGTCGTGCTCGTCCTGGCGCTGAAGTTCGGGCGCTTCATCGAGGCGTTCGTGCGCAGCCCCAACTCCGAGGTGCTGCTGCTCAAGGTCGTCGGGCTGGCCCTGCTGGTGGCGGGCCTGGCCCAGCAGCTGCAGGTGTCGGCGGCCGTGGGCGCGTTCCTGGTGGGGATCGCGCTGTCGGGTCAGCTCGCCGAGGACGCGCGGGCGCTGCTGGCGCCGCTGCGCGACCTGTTCGCGGCGGTCTTCTTCGTGTTCTTCGGCCTGCAGACCGACCCGGCGAAGATCCTGCCGGTGGCCGGGCTGGCGGCGCTGCTGGCCCTGGTCAGCATGATCACGAAGCTGCTGACCGGCGCGTACGCGGCCAAACGGGCGGGCATCGCCAAGGCCGGCCGCGCCCGCGCGGGCATCGCGCTGATCCCACGCGGCGAGTTCAACATCGTCATCGCCGGTCTGGCGGTGGGCGCGGGCGTCCACCCCGACCTGGGGGCGCTGGCGGCGGCGTACGTGCTGATCCTGGCGGCGTTCGGGCCGCTGGCGGCCAAGCTCGTGCAGCCGTTCATCACGGCCATCGCGAAACGGGCCTGATCGGGCGCGCGGGCCGGGTACCGGCCCGCGCGCGACTTCATGCGGCAGAGCGTGCGCGGTCGGCGGGATCGCCGGGAGAATGGCGGTGTGCTCGCCGCCGAACTCACCCCCGCCGAACTCACCCCCGCAGAGCAGGCCGTGGCCGACGCCGTCCCCGGCGGGCGGCAGGCGGACCTGCGGGCGGGGAATCCCGCCGACGACGCCCCCGCCCGCGCGGACGCCTGGGGCCCCGAGCGGCTCGTACGCGCGGACGTGCTGGCCGGGCTGCTGCTCGCCGAGTACGCCGGCCCGGCCGACAAGCCCGCGCTGCGCCTGGCCGGGGCCCGGATCACCGGGCGGCTCCGCCTGGGCTTCGCCGAGGTGGCCTTCCCGGTCACGTTCGAGGACTGCGCCTTCGACGAGCCGCCCGACCTGTACCAGGCCCGCACCCGCTTCCTCAGCTTCGCCGGCTCGCGGCTGCCCGGCCTGGTGGCCTCCAACCTCCAGGTCGAGGGCAACCTGCGGCTGAACGCCTGCCACGTCACCGGCGAGGTGCGCCTGCACGGCGCGCGGATCACCGGCAACCTCACGCTCAGCGGGGCCCGCCTCGACCACCCCGGCGGGGTCGCGGTCAACGGCGAGCAGCTCGACGTCGGCGGCGACCTGCGCGCCGAGGACGGCTTCGCCTGCCACGGCGAGATCGTCCTCACGGCGGCCAGGATCGCCTCCGCGGTGCGCCTCGACGGCGCGCGCCTGCGGGCGCCGGGCGGGCTGGCGTTCGGCGCGTCCAACCTCGACGTCCAGGTGGGGCTGTTCGCCCGGCGGATGGAGGTCGACGGCGAGGTCCGGCTGCGCCACGCCCGCGTCGGCGGCCCGCTCACGCTGCGCGGCTCCCGGCTGCGCAACCCCGGCGGGCTGGCGGTGCGCGGCGGCGGGCTGAACGCCGAGGGCGGCCTGTTCCTGTCGCTGGTCGAGGCCGAGGGCATGGTGCGGCTGGAGGCGGCGAAGATCGGCCGCACGCTCGGCCTCGACGGCGCGCGGCTGCGCCACCCCGGCGGCGTGGCGCTGGCGGGCGACGGCCTGGCCGTGGACGGCTCGCTGCTGGCCCGCGAGGGCATGACGGCCGAGGGCGAGATCAGCCTGTGCGACGCCTCCGTCGCCGCCTCCGCCCATTTCGAGGGCGCCCGGCTGGTCAACCCGGGCGGCGCGGCGCTGTCGGCCAACGGCATCACGGTCGGCAAGATGCTCAAGCTCTGCGAGGGCTTCTCCGCGCGCGGCCGGATCCGGCTGACCAACGCCCAGATCGGCAGCCGCCTGTGCTTCGACGACGCCACCCTGGAGACGCCGGGCGGCGAGGCGCTCAAGTGCTGGCGGCTGGAGACGCGCGAGCTGGCGCTGCGCACCGCCGAACCGGTCGTCGGCACGGTCGACCTGCGCTACGCCCGCATCGGGGTGCTGCGCGACAGCCCCGCCGTGTGGCCGGGCGAGCTGTGCATGGACGGGCTGGCGTACGAGGTGCTCAAACCCGTGCTGCCGGCCGCCGAGCGGCTCAGGTGGTTGCGCCGCGACCCGGACGGCTACCTGCCGAACGCCTACGAGCAGCTGGCCGGCATGTACCGGCGGCTGGGCAGTGACGCCGACGCCCGCGAGACGCTGCTGGCCAGCCAGCGGCGGCGCCGCGCCACCCTGCCGTGGTACGCCCGCTTCTGGGGCCACCTGCAGGACGTCACCGTCGGCTACGGCTTCCGCCCCCCGCGGGCGGCGGCGTGGCTGGCGGTGCTGCTGGCCGCGGGCACGGTGGTGTTCACGCGGGTCCAGCCGCTGCCGCTGAAGGCCGGGGAGGCGCCGCACTTCAACGCGTTCGTCTACACGCTCGACCTGCTGCTGCCGATCATCGACTTCGGGCAGGAGCGGGCCTACAACCCGGGCGGCGCGACGCAGTGGCTGGCGTACGGGCTGATCGCGGCCGGGTGGGTGCTCGCCACCACGATCGCCGCCGGTCTCACCCGTTCGCTGCGGCGGGCGTGAGGTCGTTCACCGCGCGCAGGGTGCCGGGGCGGCGGCCGGTGAGGTGGTCGAGCGCGGCCGCGGTGGCGGCGTCGGCGGGCACGTACGCGACGATGCGCTGCTCGCCGTCGGACAGGTGGAGCGGCTCCCTGGCCAGCCGCAGCTCGCCGGTCTCGGGGTGGGCCAGCCGTTCCACGGGCGCGGCCGGCGGGGGCGCGGCCGGGGCGGCCATCCGGGAGGTGAACGCCTCACCGGCCGCGAACGACAGCTCGGCGGTCAGCTCGGCCACGTAGGCGTCGCCGGGGGCGTTGTCGAGCTTGAGCGCGGCGGCCTGCTCGTCGGCGACCCGGTCCCAGTCGGGGTAGGCGATCCTGGCGCGGGAGTCGGCGAAGACGTACCGGATGAGGTTGGGCTCGTCGCCGTCGAGCAGCCCGACGGGGCCGAACACGCGGCGGAAGGCCGCGGTGTGGGCGAGCACGTCGCCGATCCGGTTGAGCAGCACGGCGGGCGCGGGGTCGAGGCCGTCGAGCAGCGCCAGCACGGTCCGGCGCACCTCGCGGGACGGCGCCCGCGCCGAGCCCGGGCACAACGCGTGCCCGCCGCCCGACACCTTGGACAGCAGACGCAGGTGGACGCGCTCCTCCGGGGTCATCCGCAGGGCCTCGGCGAGGGTCGCGAGCACCTGCGCGGACGGGTTGCGGTCGCGCCCCTGCTCCAGCCTGGTCAGATACTCCACGCTGACCCCGGCCAGGGTGGCCAGCTCCGCCCTGCGCAGCCCCGGCGTGCGCCGCCGCGGGCTGTCGGGCAGGCCGACGTCCGCCGGTCTGACGGACTCGCGGCGGGCGCGCAGATAGGCGCCGAGCTCGTTGTCGGTCACGCGCCGAGTGTACGGGGCCGTCACGCGCTCATCGTGGCCCCGCGGGGGCCAGTATGGGCGCGGTCTCCCTCCTGCGGCGGCCGGGCGGCAGGTTGGAGTCATGACGACCATGCGTTACCGGCTGCTCGGGCCCACCGGCTTGCGCGTCTCGGAGCTGTTCCTCGGCGCGATGACGTACCAGGAGTCCTCCCCGGAGGTCCGGAGCGTCTTCGACCTGTACGCCGAGGCCGGCGGGAACGTGGTGGACACGGCCTCCATGTACGGCGGGAGCGAGGACGTCGTCGGCGAGCTGCTCCAAGGTCGCCGCGACCGTTTCGTGCTGGCCACGAAGTACACCGGCAGCCGCGACCGCACCGACCTGAACGCGGCCGGCAACCACCGCAAGAACCTCACCCTGTCGCTGGAGCGGAGCCTGCGCCGGCTGCGCACCGACTACATCGACCTGTACTGGGTGCACGTCTGGGACCGGCACACGCCGGTCGAGGAGACGATGCGGGCGATGGACGACGCGGTCCGCGCCGGAAAGGTGCTGTACGCCGGGATCTCGGACGCGCCGGCGTGGCTGGTCAGCCGGGCGAACACGCTGGCGGAGTGGCGTGGGTGGACGCCGTTCGCCGGGTTGCAGGTGCCGTACAACCTGCTGCGGCGGGACGTGGAGCGTGAGTTGCTGCCGATGGCGCGGGCGTTCGGGATGAGCGTGGCGGCGTGGGGCGTGCTGGCGCGCGGCGTGTTGTCCGGCAGGTACGCCGCGGCGGGAGCGGCGGCGTCACGGGTGTCGCCCGACTCGATCAGCGAACGCGACCGGGCCGGCGTGCGGGTCGTGATGGACGTGGCCGGCGAGCTCGGGGTCACGCCGTCGCAGGTCGCCATCGCCTGGGCGCTGCGGCGCGGCGTGCACCCGATCCTCGGCACGAGCAGCGCCGAGCAGCTCAAGGACAACCTGGGCGCCACGGAGGTCGAGCTGCCCGCGGAGGCGATGCGCCGGCTGGAGTCGGCGGTGCCCTTCGAGCTGGGCTTCCCCGGCGACTTCATCGCCGAGGCCGACAGCAGCCCCGCCCTCTACGGCGACGCCCTCCCCCGCCTCACCGGCCGCTGACCTCGGGGCGCAGGGTCGTGGCGGTCTGCCAGAGGGCGGGCAGGCAGGTGAGGACGCGGGCGCCGCGGCGGTGACGGTCGTCGGAGGTTTCCGCGCCGAGGTCGGCGAGGAGCTCGCGCAGGCCCTTCTCGTGGCGGGCGGGCCGGCCGGCGGCGGCGAGTTCGGTCAGGCAGCGGGCGTAGGTGGCCGTCAGCCAGAAGACGGCCTCGCGGTGCAGGCCCCGGGCCATGAGCTCGCGGGTGCCGTCGATCGCGATCGGCCGGGCCAGGGCGGTGAGGTCGGAGTCGAACCGGTACGACGGCGCCCGCACCGACGCCGCCTCGTCGAACGCCTCCTCCAGCGCCGCGAGGTGCCGTTCCACCCGGGCGGCGCCGAGGCCGGCGCAGCCGAGCAGGTCGAGCAGGCTCTCGTGGACGTCCAGGCGGCCGTGCTCGGCGAGCAGGTCGCGCACGGCGGCGTACCGGCCGCGGACCGTGGGGTTGCGCAGCCCGGCCACGAGCAGCACGTGGGTGGTCACGCCCGTCCCGAACAACCACGAGGTGACCTGGGCGGGCAGCGGCGCGGAGTCGTCCATGCCGTTGATCCAGCCGCGTACCCGGTCCATGGCCTGGGTGCAGCGGGCGAGCACCCACGGCCGTTCGGCGAAGTCGCGGGAGACCGCCCGGTGCAGCTCGGTCAGCCGCCCGGTCGGGTCGGCCAGCACGCCCGGCAGGTGGAAGGTGCCGGCCAGGTGGTAGTCGCTCAGCACGTCGTGCGCCGAGCGTGGCATGGGCGCGACGGAGACGTCCAGCAGGACCCCCTCGTAGCGGAGCTTGCCGATGGAGGGGGCGGTGGCGGCCGGGTCGACGATCACCAGGACGTCCACGTCGGACGTCGCGGGATGGCGGGCGTCCGGCCGGGCCCACAGCGCGGACCCGGCCAGCACCGCCCCCTGGAACCCGGGCAGCGCCGCGCCCTCGGCGAGCACCCACCGCCGCGCGACCCGCCTGGCCCGCTCAACCAGCATCCGGCTCCCCCGGCTTGCGGCGCGAACTCCTGAGCAGCACGAACGCCCCCAGCACGAGGAGCACCGCGAGGCCGCCCCAGATCCACCCGGGCACCCCCGCCGCGGCGCTCTCGCGGGCCGCCGGCGTGCCGCCCGCGTCCGTGGGAGGAGCGGCCTCGGCGGCCGGTGTGGCCCGCGGCGAAGGGGCGCCCTTCACCCGGAACGGGATCTCCCCCTCGATGGGGTGCCCGTCGGACGAGACGACCCGCCAGCCGATCACGTACGCGCCGGGCGCGAGCGGCCGCGGAACGCCGGCGAACACCTTCGGCCCCTCCAGCCGCGGCTCGCCGAGCGGGACCTGCTTCCCGGCGGCGTCGTGCAGCACGACGAACGGGAACTTGACGCTCGCGCTGTATTCGAGCTCGATCTCCTCCAGGGAGGAGACCTGCGCGTCCTTGGCGGGCGAGCTGCGCTTGAGCGCGTCGTGAGCCGATGCCGGCGCTGCCGGACAGGTCAGGACGGCGGCGCAGACGAGCGCGGCCAGCCCTCCCCCGAGCAGCCGGCGTGACGACAATGCCATGATCTCTCCAGAACGATCTGCCGGACGTGAAAGGAACCCACGCGCCCGAGCCCGCCCGCGCACCGGCGGGACGGGCGTCAGGCGACCTGGACGGGCGGGCCTCGGCGGGAGATCGCGGCGGAGACGGTCCTGCCCGCGAGCACGCGCGCGTCGCAGGGGACGATCGGAACGGGGACCGGGCGGGCGGCGACGGCCGGGAGCGCGGTGAAGAGGCGGATGGCCGGGCGTGGCGCGCCGTACAGGCGGATCATCAGCCACAGCGCGCTCTCGCCGCGGTGCAGCCACCACGCCGTCAGCGCCGCCAGCGTGAGGTGGACCAGCGCCATCCCGGGCGCCGGATGCCCGTGGCCGGATGCGGTGACGTCGCCGGGCGCGAGCCGGTCGAAGAGCTGGTGCAGCGCCGTCTGCGTGACCACGGTGGCCGCGAGCACGGCGGCCGGGCCGCGTTCGCGCCCGTTGATCGCGTACGCCAGGGCGAGCACCGCGAGCACCGCCGCCAGGCAGGCGCCGAGCGGGACGCGGCCCCCTCCGGCGAGCGCGTGACCGGCTGCCGACACCGCGCCGCAGGCCGTCGCGAACACGACGGCCCTGGACAGGCGCAGCACCGCTGACGCCGCGGATGGCGCGCAGGACACAGTCGCCATCCTTCCACACACTTCAGGATTAGACGGCTGATGCGCGGGCAGCGGACTCGGATGGACACCGCCTTGGGCGCCGCCCAGGACCTGGAACAGCGGGTCCGCAAGGAGCTGACGGACGCGGGTTTCACGGTCGACGCCGGCCCGGCCGCCGCGGACGGCGGCCTCGCGGTCTGGCACGACCCCGCACGGGGGGTGGTCGTCGCCTGGGACGTGGCCGCCGGGCAACTGATGAGGTACGGCACCGTCCGGGCCGCGGTGCGTCTGGCCCTGCGCGCCGTCCTCGTCGCGGCGGGCCATCAGGTCGAGGAGGACCGCGACGGCCTGGAGCTGATCGTCACCTCCTGACCTGACGTAGCGGCCGGCCGACCTCGTGCAGGTGGCGCAGCGCCTGTCCCCACGATTCCAGCAGGCCGCACTCGGCGTAGGCGACGCCGAGCGAGGCGCAGTAGGACCGGACGATCGGGCGGGCGCGGCGCAGGTTCGCGGACGGCATGCTCGGGAACAGGTGGTGCTCGATCTGGTAGTTCAGGCCGCCCAGCGCGATGTCCATGAGCCGGCCGCCGCGCACGTTCCTGGAGGTGAGCACCTGGCGGCGCAGGAAGTCCAGCTCGTCCTCGGCGGTGAGCACCGGCATGCCCTTGTGGTTGGGGGCGAACGTGCACCCCAGGTAGACGCCGTAGCAGGCCTGGTGCACGGCCAGGAACAGCAGCGCCTTCGTCGGCGGCAGGACGGCGAAGACCGCCCCCAGGTACGCCAGCACGTGCGCCGACAGCAGCAGCCCCTCGGTCGTCCGGCCCTTGAGTGAGGGCCGGCGCAGCGCCCGGAAGCTCGCCACCTTGAGGTTCAGCCCTTCGAGGGTGAGCAGCGGGAAGAACAGCCACGCCTGCCAGGGGCCGATGACGCGGGCGACGCCGCGGCTGGCCTCGGCCTGCTTCTGCGACCACAGCAGCACGTCGGGCGAGACGTCGGGGTCGTGGTCCTCGTGGTTGGGGTTGGCGTGGTGGCGGGTGTGCTTGTCCATCCACCAGCCGTAGCTGAGCCCGACGGTCAGGTTGCCGGCGACGAGCCCGGCGATCCGGCTGGTGCGCCGCGACCGGGAGATCTGCCCGTGCGCCAGGTCGTGGGCCAGCAGCGTCACCTGCCCGAACGCCACCGCGAGCAGCGCCGCGACGGGCAGCTGCCACCAGGAGTCGCCGATCGCGGCGAAGACCGCCCACGTTCCGGCGAAGAGGGCGGCCACCAGGCCGATCCGGACGGCGTAGTAGCCGGGCCGCCGTTCCAGCAGCCCGGCCTGGGCGATGCGGCGCGACAGCCCCGCGTAGTCGCTTCCCCGTCGCGCCGCCGCCGGGGCGGGGGACGTATCTGCCACAGTCACGTTGTCTCCGATGCCGAGGGTTCAGTGATCGCTCCTCAGCATCGCGAGCGGCGGGCGCCGGCGGACCCCCGCTGTCACCCGTCCTCACGGTAGGGAGTGCCCTACCTTCTGGTACGCAGGGAGTGCCCTACCTTCTGGTACGCAGGGAGTGCCCTACCTTGTGGCGCCCCCGCCGCCTGGGGCTGGGCCGGACTCAGCGTGGGGCACCGGACGACCTCACCAGGTGGGGAATGGCGAGCGGCGGGGGCGCGGCTCGGGGACGGCCCGCCTCAGGCGGGCTGCAGGACCGGCACCTCGCTCTCACCGAAGATGTGCAGGTCCGCGCGGAAGGCCGCGAGGTACGCCGCCCGGTCGTGGAACGTGGCGGCGAGCGCGTCGCCGTAGTCGATGAGCTGCCGGTGGGCGTCGCGGCGGGGCTCGTAGCGGGCGTGCAGCAGCCGGTCGAGCAGCACGGGGTCGCCGGCGGCGTCGCCGATGGCGTCGGCCAGGATCTCGGCGTCGCGCAGCGTGTAGCTCATGCCCATGCCGGTCATCGGGTGGCAGGCGAACGCGGCCGAGCCGAGCAGGGCGGCGTTGCCGCGGTGGTAGGCCCCCACCCGCAGCGACGAGACCTTGATCCGCTGCCAGTGCGCCGGCTGGAGCGTGTCGAAGGCGTCGGAGCTGTCGGTGACGAACTTCTTGAGCTGGTCCAGCAGGACGGGGATGCCGTCCTCGAAGATGGCCCGGTCGTCCTCCGGCGGCAGGCCGACGAACACGCGGGCCTCGTCGCGGTTGAGCGGGTACAGGTAGGCGAGCCAGCCCTCGGAGCTGAAGTAGAGCCGGTTGAGCCGGGCGACGCCGGCCGTGAGCGGCACGGTGGCGACGCGCATGATGAGCCGCTCGTACGGCGTCATGACCTGATCGACGCCGAGGGCCTCGCGCACGGCGGACCGGGCGCCGTCGGCGCCGACCACGACGCCGGGCCGCAGCCGCCGCCCGTCGGTGAGGGTCAGCTCCTCGACCTGGTCGCCGTCGGTGGCGATGCCGGCGACGCTGGCGTCGAACCAGAACTCGACGCCCTCCATCGCGCACGAGGCGTAGATGAGCTCGACGAGGTCACGGTAGGGGCGGATGAGGTAGCCGCCGTCGGGGAAGCGGCACTCCTGGATGGGGTCGCCGTCGTGGTAGTAGCGGATGGTGTCGCGCCGCAGGCCGTGGCGTCCGGCGAGGTCAGCCAGGCCGTGCCGGGCCAGCACGCGCAGCCCCGGGGGTTTGAGGAAGTCGGCGCCCGCGCTGGGGACCGAAGGCCCCTGCTCGATGACGACGACGCGCCTGCCGCGGCGGCTGAGGAGTAAGGCCAGGAAGCAGCCTCCGAGCCCGGCGCCGACGACGGCTACGTCGCACGATGTGGTTGCCATGACGAGAGCCCTTCTGAATGGTTCAACTAGTTCGTGTGCCCGCGGGTCCCGGCGAGAGGCCCGGGTTCGGCCGCGCGCGGTCGCGGTACGCGGTCCGTCCGGGGTTCGACGGCCGTACGCGGGTCCGGCGCCGTACGGGGGTCGGTGACCGGGGTGCGCGTTTCGGCCGGCAGGAGCGCGTCGGCCTCGGCCGCCACGGTGGCGAGCGTCATGCGCAGTTCGAGCAGCAGGCGGCGGGGCACCTTGACCATCACGTCGTCGGGGTCCGGCCGCGTCTTCGTGATCTTGGTCAGGGCCAGCGCGCCGATGAGCACGGAGATCGCCACGCACAGCGCGATCGCTCCGGCCAGGCCGGCGAAGGGGCCGGTCATGAAGAACGGGTGGTCGATCACCACCGACACGACCGCGACGCCCACGGCGCCGCCGACCATGCGCGCCATGGTGGCCGCGCCGACGGCGGAGGCGTACTGGTGGGGGCGGGCGGCCAGGGTGGTGGCGACGGAGGTGCCGGGCGCGAGCGCCCCGACCCCCATGCCGACCACGACGCTGGCGATCAGGCCCCACACCGTCGGCCCGGTCTGCACCAGCACGAGCACGCACGCTCCGCCGCACAGCAGCGAGCCGGCGTAGATCAGCCCGTACGGGCCGACCCGCTTGATCAGGCGCCCGGCGAGCACGCTGGTGACGACGACGGCCACCGAGGTGGGGGTCAGCCACATGGCGACCTCCAGCATCGGGTAGCCGAGGTGCAGCAGGTAGAGCGGCTGCACGGTCAGCAGCCCGTACGACAGGGCGCCGAAGCCCCAGGTGGCCAGCCAGCCCCAGACGAACCTGGGCCGCCGCCACAGGGCCAGGTCGATCGCGGGCAGCCGGTGGTGCCTGGCCTGCGCGAACGCGCCGCCGAGCAGGGCCAGCGCCGCGACGGCCAGCCAGAGCACGTCCATGCCCCAGTCCATCGCCTTGGAGATGGCCAGGACGATGACCGCGATGCCGGCGGCCAGCAGCCAGGCGCCGAGCACGTCCGGCCGGCCCTTGGCCTGGGTGCGCCGGCCCGGCGGGAGCGCGGCGCAGGCGACGAGCAGCGCGACGCCGATGACGACGTCGGGGATGAACAGCGCCCGCCAGCCGACGGTGGCGGCGAGCCAGCCGCCGCCCGCCTGCATGAGCAGGCAGCCGAGGCCGGAGGCGGAGCTCCACAGCGCGATCGCGCCGCGGCGCTGCGACTCCGGCAGCTCGCCGAGCAGCAGCCCGAGGCTGGCCGGGATCATGGCCGCGGCGCCGGCGCCCTGGACGGCCCGTGCGGCGAGCACGAACGACCAGGATTCGACGGTGACCGTGGCGATCCCGCCCAGCACGAAGACCACGAGCCCGACCGCCAGCACCCGGCGGCGGCCGAACAGGTCGGCCCAGCGGCCCGCCGTGGCCAGCAGGGCCGCGATGGGGATGAACGCCGCGCTGGTCAGCCAGACGAGGTCACCGAGCGGCATGCCGGCGCCGGCGGGCGTGTAGCGCAGCACGCCGACGGCCAGGGTGGTGGCCGTGGTGTCGGCCATCACCGTCAGCATGACGCCCGCGCCGACCAGGCGCAGCATCACTCCGTGACGCCGGTTGAGGCCGGCCGTTCCCGCCGCGCCGGCGGCCGCTGGTGACGAACGCACGTGGGTCCTCCTTGGAAAGTGGCCTCCGCCGGGCGGCGGAGCGGGGGCGAGTGGTCGGGTCAGGCGCCGTAACGGCCGGGCGAGATCAGGCCGTCGGGGTCGAGCGCCGTCTTGATCCGGTGCAGCATGCCGAGGCCGGCGGTGCTGGTCTCGGACCAGACGGCGGCGGCGGCGTGGTCGATGTCGGAGCGGTAGATGGCGCAGCCGTGGCCGCGCAGCAGGGCGCTGCCATCGCTGCGGAGCTGGTGCGCGCGGTGGGCGCCGTACGGCGTGCCGCGGTCGAAGAAGATCTGGATGACGCCGTTGGCCAGGTGCCTGCCGACGAGGTTCCACTCGACCATGAGGGCGGTGGTGTGGGCGTCGACGGCGGTCTGGAGCGCGGCGATGATCTGGTCGGTCTTGGCGGCGTCCATGGGCATCAGCGGCAGCAGCGCCAGGAAGCCCATCGCGCCCTCGTCGATCTGGTCGCAGGAGGTCACGCCCAGCGCGTGGTGCACGCCGAGGCAGGTCGGCACGCCCTGCGCCATGAGCGCCCGGGGGTACATCGGGTCGTCCGGGCCGACCTCGGCCGCGTCGACCACGCGCAGCGCCTCGGCGCCCTCGACGCCGACCAGCGACTTGCGCAGCAGTTCCTCGGCGAGCTCCACGGTGGCGTCGCTGCCGAGCAGGGTGCCGAGGACGGTGAACAGGCTCGGGTCGACGCCGGCCGGCAGCGTCCAGTCGCCGTGGGCGGGGGCGAGCGACAGCTCGCGGATGCGCATCAGGCCGTCGGCGGGGTTGCCGCCGCGCAGGAAGCCGGTGACGGCGCCGAGCGCGGCGCCGGCCTGCCCGCGGGGCAGGCGGCCGTGCACGAGGCCGACGGTCTGCGGGCGGGGCACCAGCGAGACGGCCATGGCGGTGACGACGCCCAGGTTGTGCTGGACGAACGCCTGCGTCAGGTCGGGCCCGGCGACCCGGCCGTGGTAGCGGCCCGCGGAGTCGAGCCCGCCGGTGGTGACCACGCTGCCGTCGGCCAGCACGGCCTCCAGCCCGGCCACGTCGTGGACGCGGGAGCGTACGCAGCCGTCGCCGCGGTCGAGCGCGTTGCCGATGACCGACGTGTCGGCGCACGAGGCGGTGACGTTCAGCATCCACGGGGTGTCGCGCAGCACGGCGGCGAGCTGGGCCTGGGTGACGCCCGGCTCGATGACGGCGTAGCCGGCCTCCAGGTCGAGGCTGCGGATGCGGTTCATGCCGCCGAGGTCCACGACCACGTTGTCGTCGGTCACCGGCATGGCCGAGCCCATGCCCCAGTTCCTGCCGGTGCTGACCGGGTACAGGCGGCGCTTGGCCGCCGCGGCCTGGCGGACGAGGGCGCGGACCTCGTCCAGGGTATGCGGTGTCTCTATGCCCGCCACGGAGCGCGGCTGGTGACCCCCGACGTCACGCGACCTCAGCTCCACTCGCGACAGTCCCTGCATGATTCTCCTCAAAGGGTGCGGTCTCGCTTTTTCCGGCTCCCGTTCCGGAGCCGCCGGGGCACACGTCAGGCGGTGTGCTGCAGAAGGTCGTCGATCGAGCCGATGGCCTGGTTGGACAACTCGCGGATGCCCAGCAGCCGCTGCTCGGCGAACGGGTCGGACGCGTCGTGCGCCGCGAGGTCGTGCCGCGCGGGAAGCTCGTGCAGCACGTACGGGTGCCGCCGGGGGTGTTCGGTGTCTCGGTGCTCGCGCCCGGGACGGGCGGGCAGGTGCGGGGGGGTTCGCATGACGGGGCTCTCCTACCGGATGGTGGGGTTTTCCGGGGTACCGCTCGCCGTTGAGCGGCCGTGGGTCAGCGCGCGCCCTCTCCGAGGCCGGCGTGCCCGGCCCGGGGAGCGACGGTCGCGGGGATCACCCGCGGCCCGCCGTGGTTGATGACGCTCGCGGCGATGCGGCGCTCCGCCAGCCCCATGTGGGGACGGCCGGCACCGGTGGAGCCCGGCCGTGCGGCGGCCGAGCTGCGGATGAGGGAGCTGGCGTGCACCCAGTGGCGCGATTCCGCCAGCACCTCGCGCTGGGCGCGGCGCAGGTCGGAGTGCCGCGCGTAGTGTTCGCAGACGGCGCCGGCGAGCACCCGCGCCATGACGAGGTGCTCTTCGCAGGCGGCCGCGACCTTCGCCTCCAGGCCGATGACCTGGGCGAGGAGCAGCTGCAGGTGCGCCAGGCCCGAGCTGCGCTCGAACCCGTCGAGCTCGGCCAGCCGCGCGGGCCAGCGCAGCCGCCGCTCGATCGAGGCGCAGACGTCGGCGACGACCTGGCCGATGGACAGCGCGGCCAGGTCCTCGGGGCCGCGGCCGTCGAGCTGCACGGCGCGCTGCGCGGTCGGGTCGAAGTCGGCGAGCCGGCGCAGCCCGCTCTGCAGCAGGCGCACCCGGTTGTGCAGGCAGGCGGCGCTCCAGCCCAGCACCAGCAGGCGGTCGGCGTCGGCCTCGCAGTGCCAGCCGACCAGCGCCACTTCGCGGGCCATGCGGTGGTGGAGCACCCATGACTCGGGCCCCCCTACCGGCGCCGGGGTGTCGATCCACACCTGCAGGCCGCCCGGGGGCAGCTCGGCGACGCCGACGTCGGTGCCGGGCGGCGCGACTCTGGCGCAGATGCGGTGGACGACCCGCTGCTGTGCGGCGGTCTCCGGCGCCATGGGCACCGGGGCCGGCAGCACCCGCTCGGGGGCCACTTGCGCCCTTGGCTCGATGCTCATCTGGGCCACCTCCAGACCCGCGGGTCCTGTCGCTGTTCGTAAATTGACACTTAATAGTGCCCGTCCTGATCGTCGTCAGACGCGGCAGATCTGTCAACTGTCACTTAACGAATCCAGTATGGATCGCGTGGCCCGGCCCGGCCCGGGGTAGTGAACCGGCGACTTCACCCGCGTGAATCCCGTGTTACGGCGCGTAGGTGATCTAGAGTTCCGAACGGCGTTGACGGTGGCGTACGACAGTCGAGGAGCGAGCCCGTGCGGGTGGCCGGAGCCGTGGTCACGGCCATGTCGATGGTCGCGGGACCTTTCACGCCGCCGGATCCCGCGCCGGCCGGGGCTCCGTACTGCGTGCTCGCCGAGGACTTCACGCCGGCCGCGGCAGACGGGTCTTACCTCATCGACACTGCTTCCTCACTCGAGTGGATCCATCCCCACCCCGCGCCCGCCGGGCGGGAGCCGACGGCCTCCGAGCGGCTCGACTTCGCCGGGTTCCCCAACGTCTCGGTCCTCGACGTGGCCGGCCCGGGCGGCAGGCCCGCCCAGAAGGTGATCACCACCTACGCCACCAACGTCGACCAGGTCGTCACCCTCACCAACGCGGCGGCGGTCTCCGGCGACGGCGGCGTCACCTTCGGCCCGCCGGGCGCGACGCCGCTGCGCGAGTCGCCGATCGAGCTGCACGACGGCCGGTTCTTCGCCACCGAGTACTATCCGGCCCGCACCGGCCCGCACACCGCGCGGCTGGGCGTGCTGACCTCCTCCGCGCTGCAGGACGGCGAGAGCTGGCTGCGCTCGGAGGCCACCCTGCACACCCCCGGCGACCTGCTGCCCGGCGGGGCCGCGTACGGCGCACCGATCCAGCTCGCCGACGGCGCGATCCTCGTCACCCTCTACGCCCGCTACACCGACACCGGCACGTACCAGGCCGAGGTGTACGCCAGCGAGGACGGCGGCGCCACTTTCCACCGGCGCGGGGTGATCGCCCGGCCCAGCGACGGGTTCTGGTTCACGGAGGCGAGCGTCGAGCAGGCGCTGGACGGCAGCCTGCTCGCGGTGCTGCGGCGCGACGGCGGCCGGTATTCGACGCTGCACCAGAGCCGCTCGCGCGACGGCGGGCGCACCTGGTCGCCGGTGCGCGAGGTGCGCTTCGCCGGCATGGACTGCGTGGTGCGCGGCGTCGCGCCGCGGCTGCTGCTGACGCCGGGCGGCCTGCTCGTGCTGAGCGCGGGGCGGCCCGACAACTGGCTGGCCGTCTCCCCCGACGGGCTCGGCGAGGAGTGGACGGAGCCGCGGGTGACGTACCACAACCGCGACGGGATCTGGGACACGCACGGCTCGTCCGGCTACACCGGCCTGGCCGCGGTCGGCCCGCACCGGCTGATCCAGGTGGTCGACAACTGCAAGCTGCCGGGGGTCGGCGCCGACGGGACGCTCAACGAGACGGCCTGCCCGGCGCACGGCAGGTTCGAGCACGGCGGCTGGTACGCGATCAAGCGCCTGCTGTTCACCGTCGCCACGCCCGGCCACCGGATCGACCTCGCCGCGCTGCGCCGCAGCGGCGACCTGCGGATCTCGACGACGATGCGCTGGTCGAGCCCGTACCGCGCGCGCACGAACCCGGCGGGCGCGATCGACGGCAGCACCGCCTACTGGTCGAGCGCCGTGGCCGCCGGGCGCGGGCGTTACGAGCTGCACTTCAGGCGGCCGTACCGGCTGAGCCGCATCGGGCTGAGCCTGCGTCCCGGGCATCCGGCGGGGGCCCGGGTGTACGTCTCCGCCGACGGGCGCTCCTGGGGCGAGCCGGTCGTCACGATCCACGAAAGGACCGACCACGCGATGCGCTACGACGCCATCGGGCGCACCGCCCGGCACGTCAGAATCGTCACCGAGCCGACGCGCGACTGCGACCCGGAAATCGGCGCGTCGTGCAGCATGCTGAACGAGGTCGAGTTGTATTCCTGAGATTTCGCGGCCGGCGCCTGGAAAAGGCATATGCGGCCCGCGCGCGTCGGCGAATGTCATTCAACGTCTCATTCGCGTCGCGCGTGCAGAGTGTAAATCGTTCGGACGGGAATCGCATGCGTCCGCGGAGGTCCTCCCCGGCACCCCCGCGCGACGCGTTCGCGCTCCCGGCGCGAGCCTCACCGTCTCGGCGGAGGCTCCTTGCCGCGGCCGAACAACTTCTTGTCGCCTCTGGTCTCGGCTCTGGTCTCGCCCTCCTCGTCGATCTCCAGCCGCTCCTTGCGGACCTGGCCCTCGACGGTCTCCTCGTGCCGGATCTCCTGCTTGCGGACGTGCACGCGCTCGACCGGCCGGGTCTCCTTGCCGACGACCGGGCGCTCCTCGTGCAGGATGAGCTGGCGGTCCTCCTCGCCGATCTCGTACGTCCCGGTGACCTCGCCCTCGCGGATCGGCTCGCGCTCGATCACGATCTCCTCGTGGGAGAGCGGGACTCTTTCCTGAACGCTCTCGGTCTCGACGTACTTGTGCAGCCGCACGCGGCCCTTCTCGCGGCTCTCCTTGCCGATGTGGAGCTGCTCCTCCGACCGGATCATCTCGATGTCGCGGTCCTCGGCGAAGCCCTGGCGCGTCTCGCCGGCCACACCCTTGCCGGTGGGCTCGTACGGCCTCTCCCCCGGCTTCTCGGTGAGCCGCCCGGCGGTCGTTCCCGCGGTCGTCCCGGCGGTCGTCCCGGCGGCGCCGGTCGTCCCGGTGGTCTCCGCCGTGGCGCCAGGGGCGCCCTGTTCGCCGACGCGCTGGCGCGGGATGGTCGACGGCTGCATGCCGTAGTAGCGGTAGAGATCGGCCTCCTCGTCGAGGTTCAGGCGGTCGTCCACGTCGATGTTGGGCGCCCCCTTGATCATCTCTTTGTCGTAGGGGACTCGGATCTCCCCACCCGAGCGTCGAGCGCTGGCCAGAGGCACGAAGGTCTGCTTCATCCCGAAGAACCCCGTGCGTACGGTCACCCATTCCGGCTCGCCCGTTCGGTCGTTGAGATAGACCTGTCCCACCTTGCCGATCGGTTGTCCGTCCGACCCCACCACATGGCAGTCGAGCAGGTTACGGATCTCTGTTTGCATGGCCACGACGATCCCCCTGAATGTGTTCGTCCTGGTTCAAAAGGGACGAATACCCCAGATCGCTATACCGGCACACAGAAGCAGGGCAGTTTTGCGTCAACTGCCCTGCCTACAACAAAAGAGCGTTTTGCGGTATTACATGCGGAAAACGGGGTCAGGGAAGTGCACTGCCCAGGCGGAGGCGGACGCGGTCGCCATGGCGGACGACCTCGCGGACGGTCCAGACCCGTTCGCCGATCACCGTGCCATTGGCGGTCATGTAGCCGCCCACCCTCAGCAGCGGACGGCCCGCGTGGTCCCGCAGCACCTGGGCGCGCGCCTCGGACTCGTCGCCGAAGACCACGAGGAAGTCGGCGGTGTCCGCGGGGGCGTCCAGGAGGAGACCGGGGTGGAGGTGGGAGTAGGGGACTTCGACCAGGAGTTCGCTCACGGTGGGTCGTCTACCCAGCAGGCCCGGCATCACCGGGGAAAGTGGGGCGAGATAGCGCTTTCCATCCCGATGATGTGAAATATCAGCATCGTTTCTACAGGTTGGAGACCCCCGTGCCCCTGTTCGACCTGCCGTTGGAGGAACTCCGCGGCTACCGCCCCGAGCGCGACGAGCCCGCCGACTTCGACGCGTTCTGGTCCGCGACCCTGGCCGAGGCCCGGGAGTTCGACCTGGCGGCCGAGTACGTGCCGTACGACCTGCCCTTCGCCAGTGTGGACGTGTTCGACGTGTCGTTCGCCGGATGGGGCGGTCACCGGATCAACGGCTGGTTCCTGCTGCCGCGCGGCGCGCAGGACCCGGTGCCGTGCGTGATGCACTACATCGGTTACGGCGGCGGGCGCGGTTTCCCGAAGGACCACCTGATGTGGCCGGCCGCGGGGTACGCGGTGTTCGTGATGGAGACGCGCGGCCACGGCGGTGCCAGTGTCGGCAGCCCCGGGGCCACCGGAGACCCGCACGGCAGCTCGGGCCCGCAGGCGCCCGGCATGATGACCCGCGGCATCCTCGACCCGGCCGACTACTACTACCGGCGGGTCTTCACCGACGCGGTGCGGGCGGTCGACGCGGCGGCGGCGCATCCGGCGGTGGACGCCTCCCGCGTGGTGGTGTCGGGCGGCAGCCAGGGCGGCGCCATCTCACAGGCGACGGCCGCGCTGCACCCGGGCGTGCGGGCGGCGCTCATCGACGTGCCGTTCCTGTCGCACTTCCGGCGGGCCGTCGAGATCACCGGGCGCGACCCGTACCAGGAGCTGGTCCGGTTCCTGGCCTCCCGGCGTGACAGCGCCGAGCAGGTCTTCCGCACGTTGTCGTACTTCGACGGGCTGAACTTCGCCGCCCGCGGGCGCGTGCCCGCGCTCTACTCGGTGGCGCTGATGGACGACATCTGCCCGCCGTCGACGGTGTTCGCCGCGTACAACCACTGGCAGGGTCCCAAGGAGATCACCGTGTGGCCCTGGAACAACCACGAGGGCGGCGGCGGGTACCAGGCGGAGGAGCAGTTGCGCTACCTGCGCAAGCTGCTCGGCTGAGAGTCGGGCGAGGGTCGCCGTCGTGCCGGAGCGGCGACCCCGGCACGACGGCGCCTCATCACGCGTTCTTCTCGGTCACCAGGAACGACACGCTGCCCTGCGCGTCGGCTCCGGCGTCCAGAGACTTGTCCTCCAGAACGGTCGCGGCCACGGGGTCCAGGTAGACCCGCGCGCCTTCGGCCTCGACCACTGCGTCCGCCGGCTCCGGGGCGGTCGCGAGGGTCAGGGTGAGCGAGTTGGCGCCCTCCCCCTGAGACGAGATGCGAATCCCGCTCTGGGAAGGCTCGGGCGCCGTCGCGGTCAGGTCACGGATCGCCTGAGCGGCGTTAGCTGTCAGGGTGAGCACTACGGCTCCTCCTCGCGTTCGAGTACATGAGTTGCCTGCCATGCCCGCCCGTCCTCCCCTCAATCCTTCTTGACCGTTTCTTTACCGACCCTTCACGGAAGAATCCGGCGTGGACAATGGAGTCATGGACCTCACGGCGCGGCGGCGGGCCATGGTGGCCGCGCTGCGCGAACGCCACGCCGTCAGCGAGCCCGTGGCCGAGGCCATGCTCGCCGTGCCGCGTCACCTCTTCGTGCCGGGTGTCGATCCCGAGCACGCCTACCGTGACCAGCCCATCGTCACCAAGCGCGACGCCGCCGGCCTGCCGGTCAGCTCGTCCTCGCAGCCGCTGATCATGGCCGTCATGCTCGACCAGCTCGGCGTCGAGCCGGGCCACCGGGTGCTGGAGATCGGCGCCGGCACCGGCTACAACGCGGCGCTGCTGGCCCACCTCACCGGGCCCGGCGGCCACGTGGTGAGCCTCGACATCGACGCCGACACCGTGGAGCAGGCCAGGCGGCATCTCTCGGCCGCCGGGTGCGCCCAGGTGGAGGTGGTCTGCGCCGACGGGGCCGGGGGCCACCCGGCCGGGGCGCCGTACGACCGGCTGATCGCCACGGTCGGGGTGTGGGACCTGGAGCCGGCGTGGCTGGACCAGCTCCGCCCCGAGGGGCGGCTGGTGGTGCCGCTCGACCTGCGCGGCGTGCAGGTGTCGGCGGCCATGGAGCGGGCGGACGACCACTGGGTCAGCCGGTCGGTGACGCCGTGCGGGTTCATGCGGATGCGCGGGGCGGCGGCCGGGCCCGAGGTGGTCAAGATGGTGCGCGAGGAGCCGTACCTGTCGCTGGTGCTGCCCACGGAGCGCGAGATCGGTGACGTGGCGGCGGCGATCGACGCCGAGCCGCGCGTGATCGTCGTCCGCGAGGAGGAGCACGGCTCGGTGTACGACCTGCACGTGGGGGTGTCGCTGTGGCTGGCGGTGCACGAGCCGCGCTGGTGCACCGTGGCCGGCAAGCTCGGGCGCGGGTACGGCGGCACGGCCGGGATCGTCGAGGGCGACGCCGTCGCGCTGCTCGCCCTGGAGGACGGCGCCCTGCTCGCCCGCGGCCACGGCCCCGGCGGCGACCGGCTGGCGGCCGACCTGGCCGCGCACGTCCGGGCGTGGGACGCGGCCGGCCGCCCGGGCGTGGGCGACCTGCGCGTCGAGGCCCACCGGGGCCTGGTGCGGGGAAGGCCGGTGGTGATCGAGAAGCGCCACACGACCCTGGTCCTGAGCTTCGGCTGACGGCCCCCCGCCAGGGCTTCAGCGCACCGTGAGGGTGCCGGAGGTGGCGGGGGTGAAGGTGATCTCGTCGTGGAAGGCGTACGCGCCGGGCGGGGCGGTGAAGGTGACGCGGCGGGAGGT
>NZ_POUD01000099.1 GCF_003236395.1 Nonomuraea aridisoli
GGGCGGGGCGACCACGTTCATGCAGGACCTGCAGCACTCCGACTGCGTGATCATCCAGGGCTCGAACTTCGCCGAGGCGCACCCGGTGGGCTTCCAGTGGGTGATGGAGGCCAAGGCGCGCGGCGCGGTCATCATCCACGTCGACCCGCGCTTCACCCGCACCAGCGCGCTGGCCGACCTGCACGTGCCCATCCGGGCCGGCGCCGACGTCGCCTTCGTCGGCGGGCTCATCAACTACGTCCTGGAGAACGAGCTGTACTTCCGCGAGTACGTGCTCAACTACACCAACGCCGCCACCATCCTGCGCGAGGACTACCGCGACGCCGAGGACCTGAACGGCGTCTTCTCCGGCTTCGACCCGGAGACCCGCGAGTACGACACGCAGTCCTGGCAGTACGTCGGGATGGAGGCCGTGCCCGCCTCGGGCCAGCGCGACCAGCAGTACGACGAGCGCGCGGGCCACGTCCCGCCGGGCCGCCCCGAGACGCACGGGAGCGCCGGCGCCCCGATGGAGGGCAGCCCGCAGCGCGACGAGACGCTGCGCCACCCGCGCTGCGTCATGCAGATCCTGCGCCGCCACTTCGCCCGCTACACGCCGGAGATGGTGGAGCGGGTGTGCGGGGTGCCGCGGCACCTGTTCGAGCAGGTCTGCCGCCACCTGACGGAGAACTCGGGGCCCGACAAGACCTCCGAGTTCGTCTACGCGGTCGGCTGGACCCAGCACAGCGACGGCTCGCAGTTCATCCGCGCGGCCTGCATCCTGCAGCTGCTGCTGGGCAACATCGGCCGCCCCGGCGGCGGCATCCAGGCGCTGCGCGGTCACGCCAGCATCCAGGGATCGAGCGACATCCCGACGCTGTTCAACCTGCTGCCGGGCTACATCCCGATGCCGTACGCGCACGAGCACGAGGGGCTGCACGAGTTCCTCCAGGCCGACGCGCCGCGCAAGGGCTTCTGGGCCAACATGCCCGCCTACCTGATCAGCCTGCTCAAGGCGTGGTGGGGCGACGCGGCGCAGCCGGACAACGACTACCGCTTCGGCTGGCTGCCCCGGCTGACCGGCTCGCACAGCACGTACGACACCGTGCTGGAGCAGCTGAAGGGCGTCTGCAAGGGCTACATCCTGCTGGGCGAGAACCCGGCGGTCGGCTCGGCCAACGCCAAGATGCAGCGCCTGGGCATGGCCAACCTGGACTGGCTGGTGGTGCGCGACTTCAACCTCATCGAGAGCGCCACCTGGTGGAAGGACGGCCCGGAGATCGAGACGGGCGAGCTGAAGACGGCCGACATCGGCACGGAGGTGTTCTTCCTCCCCGCGGCCTCGCACACCGAGAAGAACGGCAGCTTCACCAACACCAACCGCTGGCTGCAGTGGCATCACCAGGCGGTCGAGCCGCAGGGCGACGCGCGCAGCGACCTGTGGTTCATGTACCACCTGGGCCGCATCATCCGCGAGAAGCTGGCCGGCTCCCAGGACCCGATCGACGCGCCGGTCCTCAACCTCACCTGGGACTACCCGGTGACCGGCGAGACCGCCGAGCCCTCGGCGGAGGCGGTGCTGGCCGAGATCAACGGCTGGGACGGGCAGGGACGGCCGCTGCCGGGCTACCACGCGCTCAAGGAGGACGGCTCCACCACGTGCGGCTGCTGGATCTACTGCGGCGTGTACGCCGACGGCGTCAACCAGGCCGCCCGCCGCAAGCCGCACACCGAGCAGGACTGGATCGCCGCCGAGTGGGCGTGGGCCTGGCCGGCCAACCGGCGCATCCTGTACAACCGGGCCTCGGCCCGGCCCGACGGCAGCCCGTGGAGCGAGCGCAAGCGGCTCGTCTGGTGGGACGAGGCCGCCGGCCGGTGGACCGGTCACGACGTGCCCGACTTCGAGGCGGGCAAGAGCCCCGGCTACCGGCCGCCGCCGGACGCGCAGGGTCCCGACGCGCTGTCGGGCATCGACCCGTTCATCATGCAGGCCGACGGCAAGGGCTGGTTGTTCGCGCCCGCCGGGGTGGTGGACGGGCCGTTGCCGACGCACTACGAGCCGCAGGACTCGCCGGTCGCCAACCCGCTCTACGGCCACCAGCGCAACCCGTCGCGCAAGGTCTACGAGCACGAGCACAACCGTTACCAGCCGAGCGGCGACGAGCCGGGCTCGACGGTCTACCCGTACGTGGTGACGACGTACCGGCTGACCGAGCACTTCACCGCGGGCGGGATGAGTCGGTTCACGCCGTACCTGTCGGAGCTGCAGCCGGAGATGTTCTGCGAGGTCTCGCCGGAGCTGGCCGCCGAGCGGGGGCTCGTGCACGGCGAGTGGGCGACCATCATCACCGCGCGCAACGCGATCGAGGCGCGGGTGATGGTGACCGACCGGATGCCGTCGCTGCACCTGAACGGCCGCGTCCTGCACCAGATCGGACTGCCCTTCCACTACGGGCCCAACGGCATGGCCAAGGGCGACGCGGCCAACGAGCTGGCCTCGATCTCGCTGGACCCGAACTCGCACATCCAGGAGGTCAAGGCCCTGGCCGCCGACATCAGGCCGGGCCGGCGCCCGCGCGGCCCCGACCTGCCCGAGCTGGTCAGGTCCTACCAGCGGCGGGCGGGCGTGACCGCCGAGACCGGAATGGAGACGTGAGGACATGGCCTTCGACCTGGACGAGCACCTGAACGGGAACCGGGTCGGGTTCTTCACCGACACCAGCATCTGCATCGGGTGCAAGGCGTGCGAGGTGGCCTGCAAGGAGTGGAACCACGTTCCCGAGGACGGCCTGGACTTCACCGGCATGTCGTACGACAACACCGTGGGGTTGAGCGCCGACACCTGGCGGCACGTCGCCTTCGTCGAGCAGCGCACGCCCATGGGGCGCCAAGAGCCCGGCGTCGGCGACATGGACTTCCGCTGGCTGATGTCGTCGGACGTGTGCAAGCACTGCACGCACGCGGCCTGCCTCGACGTCTGCCCGACGGGGTCGCTGTTCCGCACCGAGTACGGCACCGTCGTGGTGCAGGAGGACGTCTGCAACGGCTGCGGCTACTGCGTGCCCGCCTGCCCGTTCGGGGTGATCGGCAAGCGGGAGACCACGGGCGTCGCGGCCAAGTGCACGATGTGCTACGACCGCCTGCCCGCCGGGGAGGAGCCGGCCTGCGCCAAGACGTGCCCGACGGACTCCATCCAGTTCGGCGACCTCGACGAGCTGCGCGAGCGCGCCGACCGCAGGCTGCGGCAGGTGCAGGAGGCCGGGATGACCTCCGCCCGCCTGTACGGCCGCGACCCGGACGACGGCGTGGGCGGCATGGGCGCGTTCTTCCTGCTGCTGGACGAGCCCGAGGTGTACGGGCTGCCGCCCGACCCGGTGGTGACGACCAGGGACCTGCCGTCGATGTGGCGGCACGTGGGCATGGCGGCCGCCGGCCTGCTCGCCGGCATCGCGGTGACGGCGTGGAGGAGGCGGTGAACGTGCCGCGAGGGGACACGGGACTGAGGGGAAGGCACGGATGAGCCAGACCGACGTACGGATGGACGGCTCGGCCGAGACGCGGGCCGACCGGGAGGCGACCCCCGGCTCGGCGGGAGGCAGGCGCGAGCGGCTCGTGACGCATCGCGAGCGGGCCGACTCCTACTACGGGCGGCCGGTGCTGAACGAGCCGACGTGGAAGGACCACGACATCGCCGCCTACCTCTTCCTGGGCGGCCTGGCGGGGGCGTCGTCCACGCTGGCCGCCGCCGCGGAGCTCACCGGGCGGCCCGGCCTGGCCCGGGCGAGCAAGGTCGGCGCGCTGGGCGCGCTGGGCGGCTCGCTCTACTGCCTGATCCACGACCTGGGCCGGCCGGAGCGCTTCCTCAACATGTTGCGGGTGTTCAAGGTGACCTCGCCGATGAGCGTCGGCACCTGGATCCTCACCGGCTACGGCCCCCAGGCCGGGGCCGCGGCGGCGACCGACATGACGGGGCTGTTCCCCGGCCTCGGCCGGGCCGCCACGGTGGGGGCCGGGCTGGCCGGGACGGCGCTGGCCACGTACACCGCGGCGCTGATCAGCGACACGGCGGTGCCCGTCTGGCACGAGGCCTACCGGGAGATGCCGTTCCTGTTCGCCGGGTCGGCGGCGGCGTCGGCGGGTGGGCTCGGCATGCTGGCCGCGCCGCTGGCCGAGGCGGCGCCGGCCAGGCGGGCGGCGTTGCTGGGCACGGCCGTGGAGTGCGTGGCGGCCAGCCGGATGGAGCGGCGGCTCGGCCCGGTGGGCGAGCCGCTGCGGCGCAGCAGGCTGCTGCGCCTGGGCGAGGCGCTGTCGCTGGCCGGCGCGCTGGCCGGGGTGACCGTGGCCCGGCGCAGCCGGGTCGCGGCGATGGCGGCGGGGGCCGCCCTGCTGGCGGGCTCCGCCTGCACCCGCTTCGGGATCTTCCACGCGGGGATGGAGTCGGCGAACGATCCCAAGTACACCGTCCAGCCGCAGCGCAGGCGGCTGGCCAAGAAGAGAGCGGAGCGTGAGCTCGCATGAAGCGAAATGTCGGGAAAGTCGTGGAATATCTGCCGTTCCTCGGCATCGTGGCCGTCATCTGCACGACCTCCTGGCTGGCCGGCCGGTCCTCGCTCGCCGGCCGGCCGTCACTTGTCAGGACTCCGGTACGCCGCTGAGTCCCCGGGCCGTACCATCAGCAGATGACCGAAAAGACCGAAACCACGCCCGCCTGGCTCTCCCCCGAAGAACTCGAGTCGGTCCGCGGCCGGATGCCGATCCTGTACATCGACGCCGTGCCGGTTCGGGTCGACGACGCCGGGGTGGTCACCCGGGTCGGCCTGTTGTTGCGGATGGACGCCGACGGGAGTGTCAGCCGGGCGCTGGTTTCGGGGCGGGTGCTGCACCACGAGCGCATCCGCGACGCCCTGATGCGCCACCTGGAGAAGGACCTCGGCCCGGTGGCGCTGCCCCGCGTCCCGCCGTCGCCGCAGCCGTTCACGGTGGCGGAGTACTTCCCCACGCCGGGCGTGACGCCGTATCACGACCCGCGCCAGCACGCGGTCTCGCTGGCCTACATCGTGCCCGTCGCCGGTGACTGCCGGCCCCGGCAGGACGCCCTCGACCTGGTGTGGTTCACGCCGGAGGAGGCGGCCTCGCCTGCGGTGCAGCAGGAGATGACCGGCGGGCAGGGCGTGCTGCTGAAGCAGGCGCTGGCCCACGTGGGCCGTCTCACATGAGCGGCGCGGGCCGCTCGGCGCCCGCGCGCACCCAGCGGTAGAGCGGATCGCCCGGGCAGCTCGTCGGGTAGCCGTCGCGGTGGCCCTTGACCTCGCGGCCGGCGTCGCCGTGCTCGCGCAGGTATTCGATGGCGTCGACCAGGGCGTGCAGCAGGTCGTCGTTGGGCCGGGTGAACCCGGAGCTGCCGACGAGGGCGAGCACCGCGTAGTGGCGGGAGTTGAGGCCGGCGCCGTTGGCGGCCGGCAGGGCGTGCGGGCCGCGGCCCATGAACGTGGCGCGGTGGGGGCAGCACACCATGGTGTAGCCCAGGTCGATGTAGCGCTCACCGCGGCCGCCGGACATGTGCATGCGCTGGATGTCGCGCACCAGGTCGGCGCAGCGGTCGTGGTTGCCGGGCTCGGCGAGGTCGGCGGGCACCTTGCCGCCGGTGTAGTGGATCTTGACGCCGCGGGTGCTCGACAGGCGGGTGTAGGCGCTGGTCGGCTTCTTCGCGCGCCACTCCGCGCGGGTGACCAGATTCATACGTTCGTCTCCTGGTAGAAAGCTCCGGACTACCAGGATGGCGACGGATCGTAGCGATGTCATTACTCTTCGTCACTAGAGTGGGGTGCCGTCTTGGTGACGGTTCCCTCCCAGCTCCTCTGACGTGCGACGACATCACGGCCGGGGCGCGAGCGGCGCCCCGGCCGGTCGCTCAGCCGGTGGAGGTCAGCTCCAGCGGGTCCGGGGCGGTCCCGCCCAGGCGCCGCTGGCGGAAGACGTGCGAGCGGCCCTTCGCGTCGAAGTCGGCGCGGGCCGTGATCTTCCCGGACGGCACCGGGAAGCCGACCGAGATCGCCGTCCCCGGGACGACCACGGGCACGGTGTGCGCGCGTCTCTTGCGCCGCCCGTCGAGGCCCAGCCGGACGTTGCGCCACGGCACCGACGAGCCGTTGTGCAGCGTCACGACGACCTGGTCGGCGGTGACCTCCGCGCGCAGCCCGTACGGGATGCGCGGGTCGGAACCGATCGCGTTGTCGAGCTCCTCGCTCAGCTCCAGGGCCAGATCGGGCTTGGCGGCGGCGAGGTCGTGGCGTTCGCGCGGGTCGGTCCGCAGGTCGTACAGCTCGACGCGGCCCTCGGGCCCGGCGCCGGAGATGTGCGGGTCGAACCTGACCACCTTCCACCGCCCGCGGCGGATGGCCTGGGCCTTGTGCGGGCGGTTCCACACCAGGTGCTTGTGCTCCCGGACGTCACGGCCGGTCAGCAGGCCGCGGAACGAGCGACCGTCGAGGTGCGCGGGCACCGGCACCCCGGCCAGGTCGGCCATCGTCGGCAGCACGTCCCAGAACGTCACGGGCTGCGACTCCACGCGGTGCTCCAGTCCGGGCGACCAGGCGATCAGCGGGACGCGGATGCCGCCCTCGTACAGGTCGCGTTTGTCGCCGCGGAAGGGGCCGTTGGAGTTGAACAGCCAGGGCGTCACGCCCTTCTCCCGGTGGGGGCCGTTGTCGCTGGTGAACAGCACGAGCGTGCGTTTGGCCACCCCGGCCTCGCGCAGTGCCTCGACGAGCGCGGCGACGTCGCGGTCGAGGCGGGCCACCTGCTCGGCGTGCTTGCGGTTCTGGATCGTCCAGGGCTTGTCCTGGTACGGTCCAGCGTCGCCGGGGACGACGCTCGGCGAGTGCGGCAGGTTGCTGGCGAAGTAGAGCAGGAACGGGTCGTCCCCGCCCTTCTTGATGAAGTCGATCGCCCGCTCACGGAAGAGGTCGGGCGCGTACGACTTGCCGCCGAGCTGCACCTTGTCGCCGTTGTGCCACAGGTACTCGGGGTAGTAGTGGTGGGCGTGCTTGTGCGTGATGTAGCCGAAGAACTCCCCGAAGCCGCGCGCGTTCGGGTGGGACTCCTGGCCGGGCTCCTCGGGGCCGAAGCCCCACTTGCCGAACAGGGCCGTGCGGTAGCCGGACAGCTGCAGCAGCTCCGCGAAGGTCAGGTCGGCGCCGGTGAGCGCGTGCTGCTCACCGCCCTCCGGGTTCTCCCGGACGGTGCTGTGGCCCGCGTGCAGGCCGGTCAGCAGCGAACAGCGGGAGGGCGCGCACAGCGGCGCCCCCGAGTACGCCGTCTCGAACCGCACACCCTCGGCCGCCAGCCGGTCCAGGTTCGGTGTGCGGATCTTGCGCTGCCCCTGACTGCCGATCTCTCCCCAGCCGAGGTCGTCGGCGAGGATCAGCAGGATGTTCGGCCGCGCGGGAAGACTGCCACGCGCGGAGGCCTCGGCGCCCGCGGGCACCGCCGCGGGCAGGGCGAGGCCGGCGAGAGTGCCGGCGAGTAAAGCTCGGCGAGAAGGCCCGTTGATCACGAAGGGCAACATATCGGAGCCCCAGGCGAATGGCGGACGAATTGCGAGCGAAGTCTGTCACAGCCTGGCCACTTCGGCAGTGAGATCCGTCTCACGACAGGTAGTCCCACGTCCGGCAGATGTCGTGGAGCTCGGCGGGGATCTCGTCGGGCGTGGGCAGGGGGCGGCCCTGCACGACCGTGCCGGCGCGGATCTTGTCGCGCCAGTCGCCGATGCCCTTGACGAAGGCGCCGTGGTCCTGCTTGCCGTAGTCGAGCATCGACGGCTCGAACTCGATGCCCAGGAACAGGCAGAGCCGGCGCAGCTGACCCTCGGGGTCGGCGGTCAGCTCCTCGTAGCGCACGGTCAGGCCCTCCAGGTGGGTGCGGGCCTCCTCCACATGCGTCATGTACGCCAGCGTGCGCGGCACGGCGTTCTTCATCGGCCGCTTGGCCGGGTCGGCCTCGTGCCAGGACTGCACGATCGACATGGGGTGGCGCAGCAGGAAGACGAACCGGGCGTCCGGCCAGCAGGTCGCGATGCGCCGCCAGGCGAACACGTTGCTGGGCGTCTTCTCGGCCAGGATCGGCTTTCCGCTGCGGGCCAGCTCACGGTGCAGGACGCGGTCCCAGACGATGTGCTCGATGTCGCTGTGGGTGTGGCCGAGCAGCTCCATGGCCTGCCGTACGGGGTCGGTGCCGAGCCCCACGGTCATCCGGCGGAAGTGCGTCTCGATGGGCGAGTGCACCTTGGAGTGGCTGTCCATCATGACGCGCAGCAGCGTGGAGCCGGACCGCACGGACGACAGGATGAAGACCGGCTCGCGCAGCAGCCGGTCGTGCACGGGGTCGACCGGCGGGCGCACCTTGTCTCCGGGAAGCCGCTGCCACTCCAGCGGGGTCTTCGGCGGGGGCGCCGCCTTGGGCGCCTGCTTCTGTACCCGTCGCGTCAGTGTGTATCCCGTCAGCCCCTCAAGGGTGGCGTTGGCACGGTACCTCCAGCTCATGGGCGTCCAAGGTAGGGGTGGCCAGTGAACCCCAGGTGAATGGCCGCTGTGAAGAAGGGGGCGAGCGGCGTGCACGCCTAGGACCGCTTGCGGACCACCCGGTCGTGCACGACCTCGTAGGTGTTGCGCAGCGCCTCCATGGAGGCGTCGTAGGAGGCCTGGGCGACGCCCGTGAACAGGCAGTCCACGACCATGAGCTGGGCGATGCGGCTGCCGAGGGCGCCGGAGCGGAACTTGGTCTCGCGCGCGGCCGTGGTGAGCGTCACGTCGGCCGCGCCGGCCAGCGGCGAGTCGCCGAAGTTGGTGATGGCCACGGTGGCGGCGCCCGACTTGCGGGCGATCGACAGGAACTCGACGGTGTCCACGGTGGCGCCGGTGTGCGAGACGGCGACGGCCACGCAGCCGGGGGTGAGCGTGGCCGCCGAGGTCCAGGCCGAGTGCGCGTCGTGCCAGTTGATCGCCGTACGGCCGATGCGGGAGAGCTTCTGATGCAGGTCGAGGCCGACGAGCGCGCTCGCGCCCACGCCGAAGCTGTCGATCCTGCGGGCCGCCAGCAGCAGCCGCACGGCCTCGGCGAGCGCCTCCATGTCGAGGGAGCGGGCCGTGTCGGCGATGGACATGGTCTCGTTCATCGCGACCTTGGAGACGATGCCCTCCAGGCTGTCGTGCCGGTCGATGTCGCCCGACACCTCCGGCAGGGTCGAGGTGGCCAGCTCCTCCCGGGCGACGGCCCTGGTCAGATCGATCCGGAAGTCCTTGTAGTGGGCGTAGCCCATGCGCTGGTAGAAGCGCACCACCGAGGTGGTCGAGGTCTCGCAGCGGGCGGCCAGCGCGGCGATGGACAGGTTGGCCGCGGCCGCCGGGTCGGTGACGAACTCGTGGGCGATGCGCCGCTCCGACGGCCGCAGAGCCGGCATGGCCGCCCGGATGCGGATCAGGAGAGTCTCGGCGTCCTCGCCCATGGTCACCCCGTGGAGGAAAATAAGTACCTTGATGGTAAGGTCTGCGTAATTTTATGACCTACTGACCCTGAGGAGACTACATGCCCCGTGGCGCCCTCTCCGCGGTCGGCATCGCCGCTGCGTTGTCCCTTGCCCTCACCAGCTGCTCGTCATCCTCGGGGTCCGCACCGAGCGCCGCCGGGTCCGCCCAGGGCGGCGGCACGCTGGTCGTCGGCGTGACCTCCGACCCCGACACGCTCTTCCCCTGGAAGGCCACCCAGTTCACCACCGTCAACGTGCTGCAGAACCTGTACGGCACGCTCACCGAGTTCGACAAGGACCTGAACGTCGTGCCCGGTCTGGCCGAGTCGTGGCAGGCCTCCGAGGACGGCAAGACGCTCACGTTCAAGCTGCGCCAGGGCGTGACGTTCGCCGACGGCAGCGCGTTCGACTCCGCGGACGTGAAGGCGTCCCTGGAGAAGATCAAGGACGAGAAGACGGCGGCCGTGGCGGCCGCGTCGCTGTCGTCGGTCGAGTCGGTCGAGGCCCCCGACCCGAACACCGTGGTGCTGGAGCTGTCCGGCCCCGACTCCGCGCTGCCTGCCAACCTGGCCACGGTCAACATGGCCATGCTCTCCTCCGACGACACCGAGGAGGAGCTCAACGCCAAGCCCAACGGCACCGGGCCGTTCACGCTGGGCAAGCGGGTGGCCAACCAGTCGCTCACCTTGACCAGGAACGACAAGTACTGGAACGAGAAGGCGAAGGTCGCCTCGGTCGAGTTCCGGGTGATCCCCGACGAGTCGTCGATCGTCTCGGCCATGCAGTCGGGCAACGTCCAGCTCGCCGTCTTCAACGACCCGCTGGTGGCCCAGACCGCGCAGGGCGGCACGGTGAACGTGGCCAAGACGCCGCAGCTCAACTACCACGTGCTGCAGCTGAACGCCCAGCGCGGCGACCTCAAGGACGTCAACGTGCGCCTGGCCATCCAGTGCGCGATCGACCGCAAGCAGGTGCTCGACACCGCGGCGCTCGGCGAGGGCGAGGTGGTCGGGCCGATCACCGCCCCGGCCTACAAGTCGGACCCGAACAAGCGGCCCTGCCCCACCCGTGACCTCGCCAAGGCGGCCGACTACCTGGCCAAGGCCGGCAAGTCCGGCGGCGTGACGGTGAAGACGATCGTCTCCCAGGGCGAGTACGCCACCTCGGTCAACGAGGCCCAGAACCTCAAGGCACAGCTCGCCGAGGCCAAGATCAACCTGGACCTGGAGGTGCTGGAGTCGGGCGCGTTCGTGGACCGCTGGGTGGCGGCCGACTTCGACGCGGCCGTGGCGCTGAACGGCGGCCGTCCCGAGCCGGACGGCTCCTACGCCCGCTACTTCACCAGCGACGGCAACCTCAACAAGGTCGCCGGCTACAGCTCGCCCAAGCTGGACGAGCTCTTCGCCGAGGGCAAGGCGACCACCGACCAGGCGGCGCGCAAGGCGATCTACGACCAGGTCGCGGCCGAGCTGGAGAACAACGCCCCCTGGATCTGGCTGTTCTCCGGCTACACCTACACCGCGACGGCGGCGAACGTGCAGGGCTTCGTCCCGATGGCCAGCGGTTCGCTGCAGTACCTGCGGACGACGTCCGTCGGCTGACATGCGGGCACTCGTACGCAACCGCGTCGTCCGGCGCGTGGCGGGGACGGTGGGCACCCTGTTCGGGGTGGCCGTGTTCGTCTTCGTCATGCTCCGGGCGATCCCGGGCAACCAGATCACGGCGAACCTCGGCACCGAGGCCGCCGCGCTCACGCCGGCCCAGCAGCAGGCGCTGGAGCGTTACTACGGGCTGGACCAGCCGCTCGTCACGCAGTTCTTCTCGTGGCTGGGCAACATGTTCACCGGCAACTTCGGCTACTCGGCGCGAGCGCAGCAGAGTGTGCTGGACCTGACGCTGCAGTCGCTGCCGGTGACGTTCGAGCTGGCGGTGTTCTCGATCGTGCTGGCGCTGCTGATCGGGGTGCCGCTGGGCATGCTGGCGGCCTCCAGGACCAACTCCGTGCGTGACGCCGCCGGTCAGGTGGTGAGCCTGGCGGGGCTGTCCATCCCGGCGTTCCTGCTGGCCACGACGCTGCTGACGGTGTTCGCCGCGTCGTTCGGGTTCAACCCCAACGGGCAGGGCTTCGTCCCGTTCTTCGCGGACCCGCTGCTCAACCTGCAGCAGATGCTGCTGCCCTCGCTGGTGCTGGGCTTCGGCATCGCGGCGCCGATCCTGCGCACGACCCGCACCGCGGTGCTGGAGGTGCGCTCGAACGACTTCGTGCGCACCGCCCGCGCCAAGGGCGTGCCGGAGCGGCGGCTGCAGGTCAGGCACGTGCTCGGCAACGCGCTCGTACCCATCGTCACGATGACCGGCCTGCAGTTCGGCTACCTGCTGGGCGGTGCCGTGGTGGTCGAGCAGATCTTCTCCGTGCCCGGCATCGGGCGTCAGGTGCTGCTCGGCATCCAGCAGAAGGAGTACGCCGTGGTGCAGAGCACGGTGCTGGTGATCGCGCTGGCCTTCGTCATCGTGAACCTGCTGACCGACGTGCTCTACCGGATCATCGACCCGCGGGTGAGGGCCTCATGACGGCTCTGCTGCGCCGCAGCCCGGCCGGGCTCGCGGGCGTCGTGATCCTCGTGGTGCTGGCCATGGTGGCGCTGCTGTCGTTCCTGGGGCTGCTGCCGTACGACCCGATCGCGCAGAACCCGCCGTCGCGGTTCCTCGCGCCGTCGGGCGAGCACCTGTTCGGCACCGACCAGTTCGGCCGGGACGTCTTCTCCCGGGTGGCGGCCGGGGTCGGCAACTCGGCGCTCATCGCGGTGGTCGCGGTGGCGTTCTCGACCCTGGTCGGCACGCTGGGCGGCCTGGTGTCGGGCTTCTACCGGGGCTTCGCCGACGGCGCGATCGGCGGGGTGACGAACGTGCTGTTCGCGTTCCCGCCGTTGCTGCTGGCGTTGTCGCTGGCCTCGGTGCTGGAGCGGAACTGGTTCACCGTCGCGGTGGCCATCGCCATCGTGTACGTGCCGATCTTCATCCGCGTCACGCGCGGCCCCGTGCTGTCGCTGCGGGAGATCGAGTACGTCAAGGCGGCCGTCTCGACGGGCCAGAGCCGCTGGCAGATCATGTTCCGCCACGTGCTGCCGAACATCACCTCCATCATCGTCATCCAGGTCGCGCTGTCCCTGTCGTGGGCGGTGCTGACCGAGGCGTCGCTGAGCTTCCTGGGCCTCGGCACCCCGCCGCCGGCGCCGTCGCTCGGCTCCATGATCTTCGAGGCGCGCAGCCTCGTGTTCATCGCCCCCTGGACGCTCATCGCGCCCGGCGCGGTGGTCGTCGCGCTGGTGGTGGGGCTCAACCTGCTCGGCGACGGCCTGCGTGACACACTCGACCCGCGAAACCGAGGGAAGCGGTGAAACTCTCAGAACTGACGACCGAAGCGGCCGATCCGCGCTTCGCCGGCATCGACACGATGAGCGTGGCGGAGCTGGCGGCGACCATGAACGCGGCCGACGCCTCGGTGCCCGGCGCGGTGGCCAGGGCGCTGCCGCGGATCACGGCGGCGATCGAGGCCGCGGCCGAGCGCGTGGCGCGCGGGGGCCGGCTGGTCTACGTGGGCGCCGGCACGCCGGGCCGGCTCGGGGTGCTGGACGCCTCCGAGTGCCCGCCGACCTTCTCCACGCCGCCCGAGCAGGTCTTCGCGATCATCGCGGGCGGCCAGAGCGCGATCGTGGCGCCCTGCGAGGGCGCCGAGGACGACGAGGAGGCGGGCACCGCCGCCGTGGACGAGGCCGCCATCGGGCCGCTGGACACCGTGGTGGGCATCGCCTCCAGCGGGCGGACGCCGTACGTGCTGGCCGCGGTGCGGCGGGCGCGCGAGCGGGGGGCGCTGACCGTGGGGCTGTCGTGCAACCCGGGCACGCCGCTCAGCGCGGCGGCCGAGCACGCGATCGAGGTGCTGGTCGGGCCCGAGGTGATCAGCGGCTCGACCCGGCTGAAGGCGGGCACCGCGCAGAAGCTCGTGCTCAACATGTTCTCGACGATCGTGATGGTGCGGCTCGGCAAGACGTACGGCAACCTCATGGTCGACGTGAAGGCCAGCAACGGCAAGCTGCGCGAGCGGGCCGTGCGCATGGTCACGACGATCACCGGGGCCGGCCGCGAGGAGGCGCTGGCCTCGCTGGAGGCCAACGGGTTCGGCGTCAAGCAGGCGGTGGTGGCGCTGCGCTTCGGCCTGGCGCCGCGGGAGGCGGCGGCCCGCCTGGCCCTGGCCGGCGGGCGGCTGCGGGAGGCACTCGGCGAGGCGGACAGGGAGCGGGCATGAGGGTCCTCGGGATGATCTCCGGCACGTCGCACGACGGGATCGACGTGGCCGTGGTGGACTTCGAGCTGGTCGGGAGCACGCTCGAGGGCCGCGTCGGCCACACGGCGAGCACGCCGTACCCGGACGCGCTGCGCTCGCGGCTGATCGCCGCGCTGCCGCCAGCGCCGACGACGCTGGCGGAGATGTGCGAGCTGGACACGCTCATCGGCCAGACCTTCGCCGAGGCGGCCGCCGCCGCGATCGCCGCGGGCGGACCGGTCGACCTGGTGGTCTCGCACGGGCAGACCGTCTACCACTGGGTGGAGGGCGCGCACGCGCTCGGCACCCTGCAGATCGGCCAGCCCGCCTGGATCGCGGAGCGCACGGGCACGCCGGTGCTGTCCGACGTGCGGATCAGGGACATCACCGCCGGCGGCCACGGCGCGCCGCTGGTGTCGGTGCTGGACGGGCTGCTGCTCGGCGGGCGCTCGGAAGACGGCAGGGGCGGGGCGGGCGCGCTCAACCTGGGCGGAATCTCCAACATGACCGTCGTGCGCGACGGCGAGCTGTACGCCTACGACCTCGGCCCCGCCAACGCCCTCATCGACGCCGTGGTGACGAGCCGGGGGCTGCACCCGCGCGGCTTCGACGAGGACGGCCGCGTCGCCGCCTCCGGCCGGGTCGACGAGCGGCTGCTGGAGACGCTGCTGGAGGAGCCGTACTACCGGCTGGCGCCGCCGAAGAGCACCGGCAAGGAGCTGTTCCACCTCGCCTACGTCGAGCAGGCCCTCGCCACGGCGGGGGTGCGGCCGTCCGACGCCGACCTGGTGGCGACGCTGACCGAGCTGACCGTGCGCACGGTCGCGGACGGCGTCCGGGCCGCCGGGGTGGCCGCGCTGGTCGTGTCGGGCGGCGGCTGCCGCAACCCGGTCATCATGGACGGGCTGCGCAGGGCGCTGCCCGGCGTCGAGGTGGGGCCGTCCGACGACTACGGCGCGCCCTCCGACGACAAGGAGGCGATCGCGTTCGCCCTCATCGGCTGGCTGAGCGCGCACGGCCTGCCGGGCACCGTCGCCGGCGGGACGGGCGCCCGCGGCCCCCGGATCCTCGGCACGCTGACGCCGGGCTCCGGGCCGCTGGTACTGCCCGAGCCGGTCGCCGAGCCGCCCCGATCGCTGGTGCTCACCCGATGAACGCGCCGCCCGGCCTGGTCATGGCGGCGCGCACGCCGTGGTTCGACCTCACCGAGTGCACCGGCCACCGCACGCTCACCTGGGAGGACGGCGAGCCCGCCGGGCTCGCGCCGATGACCGTGGACACCTACCACGACCTCGCCTCGGTGACGAAGGTCGTCGCGACCACCACCATGCTCATCCGGCTGGTGTCGGAGCGGCTGGTGGACCTGGACGCGCCGCTCAGCGCGTACCTGCCGCGGTCGTACGAGGCGATCACCGTGCGGGAGCTGCTGCTGCACCGGGGCGGGCTGTGGGAGTGGTGGCCGCTGTACATCCAGCCGTCGCTGCCGCCGCCCCGCTACCGGCCCGGCCGCGCCCGGCACTACTCCGACCTGGGCTTCGTCCTGCTCGGGCAGATCGTCTCGGCGGTGACCGGGCTGCGGCTGGACCGGGCGCTGGCCGAGCTGGTCGCCCGGCCGCTCGGCCTGACCTCCACCACGTACGCGGGGCCCGCGGGCGCGGAGGTCGCGATGAGCATGCCGGACGACCGGGTCGAGATGACCATGCTCGACACCGGCAGGCCGTACCCGGTGCCGTACCGCAGCTCGGACTTCGCGGGCTGGCGGCGCGGGCCGGTGCTCGGGGAGGTCGCCGACGGCAACGCCCACCACGCCTTCGGCGGCGTCGCCGGGCACGCGGGCGTGTTCTCGACGGTGCCCGACCTGCTGCGCTACGGCCTGGTGATGTCCCGGTACGAGGAGTACGACCACCTGTGGCGGCCCGAGGTGGTCAGGGAGTTCCTCACCCCCGGCCCCGACCCCGAGCAGGCGCTCGGCTTCCGCCGCTACGCGCTGGAGCTGCCCGGCGAGACCGTGACCGTGCTCGGCCACCCCGGTTACGTGGGCTGCGCGGTCGGCTTCGTGCCGGGCCGCGACATCGCCCTCGCCCTGGCCTCCAACCGCCTCCTCGTCGAGGGGCAGCCGACGCCCACCGACGACCTCTGGCACGACCTGCTGCAGGCCACCGCACAACGATCGAGGACCGCATGACCCCGCTCCTGGAGATCCGCGACCTCTCGGTCGCCTTCCGCACCCGCAAGCAGGACGTGACCGTCGTCAGGAACGTCTCGATGGAGATCCTGCCGGGCCAGACCGTCGCCGTGGTGGGCGAGTCGGGCTCCGGCAAGTCGACCACGGCCGCGGCGGTCAACCGGCTGCTGCCCGACAACGGCCGCATCACCGGCGGGCAGGTGCTGTTCGACGGCCGCGACCTCGCCACCGCGAGCGAGCGCGAGATGACCGCGATCCGCGGCGCCGGCATCGGCCTGGTGCCGCAGGACCCGATGTCGAACCTCAACCCGCTCATGCGCATCGGCGACCAGATCGCCGAGGCGCTGGAGGTGCACGGCGTCGCCCACGGCAGGGCCGCCCGCGCCCGCGTGATCGAGCTGCTCGACATGGTGGGCATCCCCGACCCGGCGCGGCGCGTGGCCCAGTACCCGCACGAGTTCTCCGGCGGCATGCGGCAGCGGGCGCTGATCGCCATGGGCCTGGCCTGCCGGCCGAAGCTGCTCATCGCCGACGAACCGACCTCCGCACTCGACGTGACCGTGCAGCGGCGCATCCTCGACCAGCTCGAACAGCTCACCGCGGAGATGGGCACGGCCGTCTTCCTCATCACGCACGACCTGGCGCTGGCGGCCGAGCGGGCCGACGTGGTCGCCGTCATGTACCAGGGCGAGATCGTGGAGACGGGCCCGGCGGCGGGCATCCTCGCCGACCCCGGCCACGACTACACCCGGCGGCTGCTGAAGGCGGTGCCGAGCCTGGCGTCCGTACGCGTGCCCGAGCCGCCCCGTGACGCGCCCGACCTGGTCGTGGTGGAGGGCCTGCGCAAGGTGTTCCCGGTCCGGGGCACGGGCGAGGAGTTCACCGCGGTGGACGGGGTGTCGTTCGCCATCCCGCGCGGGCACACCGTCTCCATCGTCGGCGAGTCCGGCTCGGGCAAGTCGACCACCGCCAACCTGCTGCTCGGCCTGGACGAGCCCACCTCGGGCGCCATCCGGTTCGACGGCACCGACGTGGCGGCGCTGGGCCGGCGGGAGCTGTTCGCGTTCCGCCGGCGGGTGCAGCCGGTCTTCCAGAACCCGTACGCCTCGCTCGACCCCCGCTACACGGTCGAGAAGTCGATCGCCGAGCCGCTGCGGGTGCACCGCGTCGGCACGCCCGCCGAGCGGAAGAGGAAGGCGGCCGAGCTGCTGGAGAAGGTGTCGCTGCCGGCGTCGCTGGGCGAGCGGCTGCCGCACGAGCTGTCCGGCGGCCAGCGCCAGCGGGTGGCGATCGCGCGGGCCCTCGCGCTCTCCCCCGACCTGGTGGTGCTGGACGAGGCCGTCTCCGCCCTCGACGTGCTGGTGCAGGCGCAGATCCTCGACCTGCTGGCCGAGCTGCAGCGGGAGCTGGGGCTCAGCTACCTGTTCATCAGCCACGACCTGGCCGTGGTGCGGATGATCTCGCACGCGGTGCACGTCATGCGCGACGGCCGGATCGTGGAGAGCGGCACGGCGGAGGAGATCTTCGACCACCCTCAGGACGAGTACACCCGGGAATTGCTGGCCGCCATCCCGGGCCGCGCGGTACCACAGTAATCGTGAAGATCCTCCTGGTTCAGCCCCCTCATTGGTCCCCGGACGGTCACGCCAACTTCGACGCCGTCGAGGAGCTCGCCGGCTCGGCCTCGGGCGACGTGATGCTGCTGCCCGAGCTGGCGGGCTCGACGCTGCCCCGGGCCGACTACCTCGCGCGGGTGCGCGAGCTCGCCACGGGCTCGGGCATGGCCGTGGTGGGCGGCTCGCACTACGACGACTCCTCCGGCGACGGCCGGGTCAACCGGGGCGCGGTGTTCGCCGCGGACGGCTCCCTGCTCGCCGAGTACGACAAGGCGCACCCGTACGGGCTGGAGCTGCGTTCCGGCGTGCGGCCGGGCCGACCCGGCCCCGGCTTCGAGCTGAACGGGCGCCGCCTGCACGTGCTGCTCTGCGCCGACCTGTGGTACTCGGCGAGCCTGGCCGGCCGCGACGGCCTCGACGCGGTGCTCGTGCCCGCCTTCTCGGTCACCCGCTGGGACGGCCCCGCCCCGGCCCGCGAGCTGTGGCAGCACATGAGCGTGGCCCGCGCGTACGAGTTCATGACGTACGTGGCGGTGAGCGACTGGCACCACGAGACCACCTACCACGGGCATCCGTGCGCGGGCGTCACCGGGCTGGCCGACCCGTGCCCGACGACGCACTCCGGCTTCTTCACCGGCCCGCCCGACGCGCCGGTCTCGGCCCACGACCTCGACTTCGCGCGGCTGGAGGCGTTCCGCAGCGACCGGGCGGAGCGCGGCTTCCGGTAGGGCTGTCCCTACCCTCGGGTGGGCCGTGCGCAGGATCGATCGGGGCGCGGCGGGTCCGTAGCGTCTTCGGCATGAGAACCCTCCAGCGCCGCCTCGCCACCGACACCCGCTACGTCCTGCTGGGCCTGCCGACCGCCGTGATCGGCTTCACCGGCGTCGTCGCCGGCGTCTCGGCCGGGGTGGGCACCGCCGTCGTCTTCGCCGGCCTGCCCATCCTGGCCGGGACCGCCGCCATGGCCAGAAACCTCGCCGACGTCGAACGCGTCGCGCTCCCGGGCGTGCTCGGCCACCCCGTGGACCGCCCTCCGTACCGGCCCGTCCCCGCCGGGGCGAGTTGGTTCCGCCGCGTGATGAACCCGCTGACCAGCGGGCAGGCGTGGCTGGACCTGCTGCACGGCATCGTCGCCTTCCCGGTCGCGCTGGCCGCCGCGGTGGTCGCCCTCGTGTGGTGGGTGGGCGCGATCGCGGGCCTGCTCTTCCCCCTGTACGGCTGGGTCATCGCCGCCATTCCCGGCGTCGACGGCGGGCTGCCGGAGCTGCTCGGGCTGGGAGACGGCGACCTGGTGTTCGTCGGCTTCAACACCCTGGTCGGGGTGCTGTTCGCCCTGACGCTGGTGCCGGTCGTCCGCGGCGCCGCGCTGCTGAAGGCGACCGTGTCGCAGGCCCTGCTCACCCGCGCCGCGTTCCCCGCCACCGCGCACGAGGACCCTGTGACCGGGGCCCCTCTGACCGGGCCGCGCTGGGCATGAGCTCCGTGACGGCGACGCGCCGTCCGCGAGGAACCCCTCGCGGCCGGCGCGTCTCGTGTGCCGCTGGTCAGCGCAGCGCGTAGGCGCGGATCACCTCCTGCGACAGGGTGTTGCCGTTGACGTCGGAGGCGTTCAGCCGCAGCGAGACGAACCCCGACGGCGACCGGCCGCTCAGCGTCGTCTCCCACGACCGCTCGCCCTTGTCCCGCAGGCGGGCGGCCTTCCAGGTGGCGCCGTCGTCGTACGACACCTCCAGCGAGACGTCCTCGATCGCACTCTGCTCCGCGCCCTCCTGGTGGCGCAGGGACAGGCCGAGCCTGCGGGACCCGGCCCGGTTCCTCAGGTCCACCGGCGCGTCGAAGGCGGCCAGCAGCAGCGGGATCACCGTCGTGCCCTCGGCGTGCTCCGAGGCGAACGTCCACACGCCCTTGGTGCGGGTGGACATCTTCGCCCACACGGCCTCGTTGGCGAGCTCGTACTCGATCCGGTACGTGTCCTTCTCCGGCGTCAGCTCGCCCGCGCCCGCGGGCAGGTAGTTCGTCTGCCACAGCAGGGTGTCGCCCTGGTAGAGCCGGAGGTCGGTCTTCATGCCGTTGTCGAAGTCGCTGCTGTACGCGGAGCCGACGTTGCCCTGGGCGTCCACGAAGCCCTGCATCGACAGCAGCAGCAGGTCGCCCTCCCGGCGCAGCGGGTCACGCGGGTTGATGCCCGGCAGCAGCGGCTGCTTGAACGCCGTGCGGCTGATCCGCTCCCCCTTCTCGTACGGCCGCAGCTCCGGCGACGACAGCTCCACCAGCGGCGTCGGGGTGTGCGGCCACAGGGTGTTGTAGTGCCGCTCCGGCGCCCCGGCCGACGACGTCCACCGCAGGTCCGGGCCGGGGGTGACGTAGTCGACCCGGGTGCGCGGCGCCTTGGCCATGGGGTGGTTCGTCGAGATCGACAACTCGTCCCAGGGCTCGAAGACGAAACGGGCCTCGTTGACCATCACGTCGTCGGCCAGCTGGCTGTGGAAGCCGGTCTCGATCCTGGCCTGCGGCGCGCTGCGGACGACGTACTTCAGGGAGTCGCGCACCCGGCCCTGCTCGCGCAGGTACAGGTCGTAGACGTACGGGCTGGCCACGATGCCCTTGGCCACGATCGGCACGGGCAGGCGGCGCAGCCGCTCGACCAGCTTCAGTCCTTCCTCGTGGGTCAGCCGCACGGTGGGGACCCGCAGCTTGACGCCGTTGCCTCCGGTGGTGACGTCGGCGCCGGGCTTGTCGCTGTAGACGGCCACCATCGCCGCCCCGGCCGCCGCGGCGGCGTTCGACTGCGTGGAGACGGGCACGCCGTCGGTGCGGCGGATGACGGCCAGCCTGCCGCGCAGGTTCCTGGCCTTGATCTCCTGCGGGGTGCCCCGGCCGGCGTCCACCGCGAGCAGCAGCCGGGTGCCGTCCAGGCGCGGGTACTCGGTGGCGTAGTCGCTGAACTGGACCGGGTCCACGTACTGCGGGTCCAGGCGCAGGCCCGCCGTGGTGAGGGTGATCTCGGGAGCCGTCAGCCGCCAGCGGGTGGAGACCACGAACGTGCCCTTGGTGACCTGCTCCGTCGGCTGGACGAACAGCCGCTCCTCGATCTGCCCGCCGGGCGAGATGTGGGTGCCGCCGCTCAGCGCCATGCCCTGGTCGCCGTCGCCGGCGCGGTACCACCGGATGGCGGCGGCCGCCCCGGTGTTCCGCTTGGTCTTGTGGTCGGGCGTCTCCACCTCGACCTCGACGGCCTTGCGGGCGTCCAGCACGACCTCGGTGTTCTCGGTGATCTCCATCTCGGGGTCGCCGACGAGGCTCTCGTGCAGCGGCTTGCCGGAGGCGGTGCTGTCCTGCGTGGCCGGCATGGTGAAGATGTGGCCGAGCACCGAGTAGGTGCCGGGCTTGACCATCAGGCAGGTGCCGGGGCCGAACCTGTCGTAGCTGCAGGGCTGGGCAGGGTCGCCGGGCAGCTGGCGGCCGACGAGGGTGCCCTCGTCCAGGTTGAGCACGGTGAAGCCGCCGCGGGCGGTGCGGCCGTCGCGGGCGATGCCGCGTACGCGCAGCTCGACGCGCTTCTCCTCGACGGCGGCGGTCAGCAGCGTGCGCACGCCCGACGCCGTCAGCTCCTGCCGCAGCGTCCCCTCCTCGCCGGCCTTGACGGTGACCTTCGCCTCGGCGATCCCGCCCGCGGGCACGGTGAGCCGGGTGGGCTCGACGGTGAACCCGTCGCCGCCGGACAGCTCCAGCTCGGCGGGCGCCTGGCCGAGGTTGCGGTAGCCGATGGCGAGGGTCTTCTCCTCGCCGACGGTGACCCGGCCGAAGTTCAGGGAGCCCGCCGAGGCCACGACCGTGCTCCTGAGCGCGGCCGGCACGTCGATGCGGCCCGCGCCCTGCGCGTCCACGGGAATGTCGGCGCCGGGCCGGGCGGTGGCCATGAGCAGCGACTTCAGCTCGCCTCCGGTGATCCCGGGACGGGCCTGGCGCAGCAGCGCCGCGGCGCCCGCGACGTGCGGGGTGGCCATCGAGGTGCCGGACATCGCCACCTGGCCGCCGCCCGTCCTGGCGGCGGTGATGCCCACGCCGGGGGCGGTGACGTCGGGCTTGACGCTCTGGTCGGCGACGATCGGGCCCCTGCTGGAGAACTCGGCGAGCCCGTCCTGCCTGTCGACCGCGCCGACGGTGAGCGCCTCGGGGGCGTCGCCGGGGGAGTACACGCACGTGTCGCAACCGTCGTTGCCGGCGGCCACCACGAACAGCGTCCCGTACTGGCCGGTCAGCCTGCCGACGGCCTCGGTGAGCGGACCGCCCGCCTCGGAGCCGCCCAGGCTCATGTTGACGATGTCGGCGCGCTTCTCGGCGGCCGCCCACTCCATGCCGTCGATCACCCACGACAGCCGGCCCTGGCCGTCACCGCCGAGCACGCGGCCGTTGAGCACGGTCGCGCCGGGGGCCACGCCCTTGCCGCCGTCCGCGCCGGTGCCCGCGATCGTGCTCGCCACGTGGGTGCCGTGGCCGTGGGCGTCGCCGGTGGTGTTCTCACCGGTGAAGTCGCGCTGGTCGGCGACCTTGCCCGCGAGGTCGGGGTGCGCGGCGTCCACGCCGGTGTCTAGCACGGCCACGGTGGTGCCGGCGCCGTCATACCCGGCGGCCCACGCCTCGGGCGCGCCGATCTGCGGGACGCTCTCGGTCAGATCCGCCTTCACCTCGCGGTCGAGCCAGATCTTCGACACGCCCGCCAGCGGGCCTGCGGCCCGTGTCCGCGGCGACGGGGCGGCCAGCTTGGCCAGCTCGGCGCCGAACCCGGCCGCGTCGGCGGCGGCCAGCGACACGCCGGCGCCGCCGATGCTCTCCAGGGTGCGGACCTGCTTCACCCCCGGGACGGCGGCCTTGGTGGCGTTGCCCGCGTAGGTGAAGATGAGCGGGATCGCGGCGCCGACACCCTGCTCGGCCAGCGCCGAGACGTTGAACAACTCCGTGTCGAGCCGCTCGGGCACCAGGGCGGCGACGTCGTCGGGGATGACGGTCGTGCCCCCTTCGGTCTCCAGCACCTGGAAGGACGGCACGCTGCCGTCCGGCCTCGGCGCGGGGGTGACCGAGACGGTGCTGTGCTCGCCGTCCACGGCTCGCACCCGCACCCGGTCACCGGTGATCAACGTGATCTCGTCGCTGACCGCTCCGCCCGTGAACGTCACGGGGGGTGCGGTGCTCGCGTACGCGCCGGGCACCGTGAGCAGCGAGGCCGCCATGGCCCCCGAGACGGCCATCACCGTCCTTCGCCGCCATCGGCCCGGCCGGCCCAAGCCACGCAGCATGGACGACCTCCAGAAAATCGGTAATCAGAACTACCGAATTCCTAGTCATCCTGATCTGGGGTGTCTATGAGATTCATGTGGCCAAATCCCGACTTGTCGTAAGTCCGCCACGCCGTCATCCGCGGCGACCAGCACGAATCCCCGCACAGACCGGACACGGCACGTCACCGTACGCGGCCGTCAGGGGCCCGCGCCGCAAAGTCGGAAACGCCCGTCGGTGAAATTCCCGACACGGGCCATTTCACGAAATCACGGAAATGGCATGGGTTGGCGTCCGGTCGTGCGGCGTCTACAGTGAGCGGTCCATGGACTCTGGAGTGCTCGACGTCCCCGGCGCGCGGCTCTATTTCGAGGTACGCGGCTCGGGCCCGGCGCTGCTCACGATCATCGGCGGCGGCTCCGACGCGGCGATGGCGGCGCCGCTGGCCGAGGCGCTGTCCACCCGCTACACCGTGATCACCTACGACCGCCGCGGCGCCACCCGCAGCCCACTGACGGGCCCGCCCGCGCAGCAGCGGGTCGAGGAGCACGCCTGCGACGCGCTCCGGCTCCTGGACGCCGCGGGCCCCGACCCGGCGTACGTGTTCGCCACCCACTCGGGTGCGATGATCGCCCTCGACCTGCTGGCCCGTCACCCCGGCCGGGTGCGGCGGCTGGTGGCGCACGAGCCGCCCGTCTTCGGCCTGCTGCCCGACGCCGCGCGCTGGCGGCGCCTGGCGGAGGAGCTCGTCGACCTCCACGCGCGCGAGGGCATCGGCCCGGCGCTGCGCAAGCTCGGCGAGGAGACCGGCGTGCCACCGCCGCCGGAGCCCGACCCGGGGCTGCCGTCGTGGGTGCGCGCCATGCTCACCCGCATGGCCGCCAACCTGGAGACGAGCGTGCTGCACGAGCTGCGCCCGTTCAGCGCGTTCGTCCCCGACGCGGAGGCGCTGCGGGGGGCGCCGGTCGTCCTCGCCTACGGCTCCCGCACCCGAGGCCGCCCCCTCCACCGCACCACCCTCGCCGTCGCCGAGCACCTCGGCACGGCCGCGGTGGAGCTGCCCGGCGACCACGTCGGCTACCTCCGCAGCCCTTCCGAGTTCGCCCAGTCCCTGCACGACCTGCTGACGTCCTGACAACCGCGGGCTACTCGCGCACGCTGCCCTCGGTGAGGCCCGCCCGCCAGAACCGCTTGAGCGCGCCCGAGAGCACGATCAGCGGGATCACCGCCACCATCGAGCCCACCACGGTCAGCGTCTGCAGGATCGGCTGCCGGTCGGCGAAGCCCTGCCAGCTCGTCAGCCCCAGCGTGATCGGGTACAGGCTGTTGTCGGAGAGCATCACCAGCGGCAGGAAGGAGTTGTTCCAGATGGCCACGAACTGGAACAGGAAGATCGTCACCAGCGCCGGCGACATGATCCGCGGCACGATCCGCAGGAAGATCCGCCACTCCCCCGCCCCGTCGGAGCGGGCGGCGTCCAGCACGTCGTCCGGCACGGTGGCGGCGTACACCCGTGACAGGTACACCCCGAACGGGCTCACCAGGCTGGACAGCAGGACCGCCCAGTAGGTGTTGGCCAGCCCCAGCTCCGACATCAGCAGGAACAACGGCAGGCCGAGCGCCGTCATCGGCAGCAGCACCCCGGCCAGCACGACGTTGAACAGCGCCTCCCGCCCCCGGAACGCGGCCAAGGGGCTGGTGGACGCGCGGCGCACCGAGGAGGACGTCGCCGCGCTGGAGGCGGCGTTCGAGCGCATGGCGGCCACGTCGGCCGACCCGGTGGCGCACACCGAGGCCGACGTCGTCTTCCACCTGCTGCTGCTGGCCGCCTCGCACAACGAGCTGCTGGAGTGCCTGGAGGTGATGATCGCGGCGGCGCTGTCGGCCCGCTACCGGCTGGTGCACGCGACGGGCGAGCGCCCTGGGTTCGCCGCGACCCACCGCGCCGTGCTCGACGCCGTACGCGCGGGCGATCCGGACACGGCAGAGGCGGCCATGCGCGACCTGCTCGCCCAGGCGGAGCTCGACCAGTCGAGCCTGTGACCCGTTGACCCGGTTGATCGGCGGATTTACGGTCGCCTTAACCCACAGAAGGGGAGGCCGTGATGATGCGCAGGCTGGCCGGTTCCCTCCTGCTGGTGGCGGCGGTGGCCGGCTGCGGCTCCGGCGCCTCACAGGAGAACCCCGGCGGCAAGGAGCTCGAAGTCCTCTACAGGGTGGATGTGACGTGGCCGCATCTGGAGAAGATGCTCGCCAACGCGAAGAAGCAGTACGAGGCCGCCCACCCCGGCGTGACGATCAAGCTGACCCCGGTGCAGGGCACCCCCGAGGCGTACTACACCAAGCTGGCGCTGCTCAACCGCTCCCCCGGCTCGGCGCCCGACCTCTACTACCACGACACCTTCCAGGTGAACGCGGACGTCGCGGCGGGCAAGCTGGCCCCGCTCGACGAGCACCTCGCCGCCTGGCCCGACTGGGAGACGCAGTTCCCCGACTCCGTCAAGCAGGCCGCCAGGGGCGGCGACGGCAAGATCTACGGCGTCCCGATCAGCACGGACACCCGCGGCCTGTGGTACCACAAGGAGGTCTTCACCAAGGCGGGCCTGCCGGTCCCGTGGGAGCCGAAGACCTGGAACGACGTGCTGACGGCGGCCCGCACGATCAAGCAGCGGGTGCCCGGCGTCATCCCGTTCAGCATGTACTCCACGAAGATCCACGGCGAGGCCACCACCATGCAGGGCTTCGAGATGCTCCTGTACGGCACCCCCGGCGGCACGCTCTACGACGACGCGCAGGACAAGTGGGTGGCGGGCGGCAAGAACTTCACCGACGCGCTGTCGTTCGTCAACACGATCCACCGCGAGGAGCTCGGCCCCCGGCTGGCCGACGCGCACAACGCCAAGCTCGCCGACAAGATGAACCTCGAATGGTTCCCGGCCGGCCGGCTCGGCATCTCGCTCGACGGCGCGTGGACGGCCGCCGCCTGGAAGCCGACCAGCACCAAGCCGTGGCCCGAATGGACGCAGAAGATCGGCTGGACGGCCATGCCCACGCAGAACGGCCAGGAGCCCGGCTCGGTCAGCATGTCGGGCGGCTGGGTCATGGCGATGAGCGCCTACACGCCGCACAAGAAGGAGGCGTTCGGCTTCATCGCCGTGGCCACGAACAAGGAGAACTCCCTGGCCTACTCCGTCGGCACGGGCGACCTGGCCCCCCGCAGGGACGTCGCCGCCGACCCGGCGTACAGCGCCGACAACCCGAGCGTGAAGTTCTTCACCGACCTGGCCGCGGTGACGCACTACCGGCCGGCGTACGAGGCGTACCCGAAGGTCTCGGCGCAGATCCAGGAGGCCATGGAGGCCGTCACGACGGGCGCGAGGACGCCCGAGGAGGCCACGGCGGCGTACGCACGGGCGCTGCCCGCGGCCGTCGGCGGCGCCGAGCGGGTCGTCGCCCGATGACGGTCGCCACGGCGCGGTCCCCCGCCGCGACAGGAGCGCCCCCGGGCGGCCCGTCGCGGCGCGGGGTGCTGCGCTGGCTGCTGCCCCTCGCGCCCTCCCTCGTCCTGCTGGCGATCTTCCTCGCGGGTCCCATCCTGTGGAGCGTCTACATCGCCTTCACCAACGAGACGCTGACCGGCTCCGCCTCGGTGAACTCGCAGTTCGTGGGATTCGCGAACTTCATCCGGCTCTTCGGCGACCCGAACTTCCTCAACTCCTTCCTGCTCACCTTCGTCTTCGTGATCGGCTCGGCCGTCATCGGCCAGAACACCCTGGGCCTGGTCATCGCGCTGCTCCAGCGCGGGCGCGGCCGGGTGACGCGCAGCGTGGTCAACGGCGTGGTCATCGCCGCCTGGGTGATGCCGGAGATCGTGGCAGCGGCCTGCTGGTTCTCGTTCCTGGCCGAGGACGGCACGCTCAACACGGTGCTCGGCGTCTCCCAGGAGTGGCTGTACACCGCGCCGATGGTCGCGGTCATCCTGGCCAACGTCTGGCGCGGCACGGCGTTCTCGATGCTGGTGTACTCGGCGGCGTTGTCGGAGGTGCCCGCCGACCTGGTGGAGGCCGCCGCCGTGGACGGCGCCGGTCCGGTACGCCGCCTCGTGCACATCACACTCCCGCTGATCCGCCGCTCGATCATGGCGAACCTGATGCTGATCACCCTGCAGACGCTCGCCGCGTTCGGCCTCATCTACGCGCTGACCGGCGGCGGGCCCGGCACGGCCAGCCAGACGACCCCCCTCTACATGTACGAGCAGGCGTTCCGCTATTTCGAGATCGGCTACGGCTCGGCCATCGCGCTGGTGCTGCTGGTGATCGGCGCGCTGTTCTCGCTGGTCTACCTGCGCCTGATCAAGGTGGAGGACGCATGACCCGGCTCGCCGCGCGGACCGCCGCCGGGCTCGCCCTCCTGCTCGTCGCCGTGGCGTTCGCCGGGCCGTTCCTGTGGGTGCTGATCGCCTCGGTGCAGCCGGAGGCCACGCTGGCCGCCGCGCCGACGCTCACCTTCTCCCTGGACAACTTCCGCGCCGTGCTGACCTGGGAGACGATCGTCCTGCCGCTCATCAACTCGATCATCATCTCCGGCTCCACGGCGCTGCTGACCGTGGTGGTGGCGGGGCTGGCGGCGTACCCGCTGTCGCGCTACCGGCTGCGCTTCCGCCGGCCGTTCATGCTGACCCTGCTGTTCACGACCGGCCTGCCGGTGACGGCCATCCTCGTCCCGGTCTACGCGATGTTCTTCCGCTTCAACCTGTACGGCTCGGTGCCGGCGATGGTGTTGTTCCTGACGGCCAGCTCGTTGCCGTTCTCGATCTGGATGATGAAGAACTTCATGGACGGGGTGCCGGTGAGCCTGGAGGAGGCCGCCTGGGTGGACGGCGCCGGCTGGGTGCGGTCGCTGCGCACGGTGGTGGGGCCGCTGATGGCGCCCGGGATCGCGGTGGTGGCGATCTTCGTGTTCGTCGGTCAGTGGGGCAACTTCTTCGCGCCCTTCGTCCTGCTCGACACCCCCGAGAAACAACCGGCCGCCGTCACCATCTACACCTTCTTCTCCCAGTACGGCCAGGTCGCCTACGGTCAGCTGGCCGCCTTCTCCATCCTCTACACGGCCCCCGCCGTGGCCCTGTACGTGGCCGTCAACAAGTACCTCGCCGGCTCCTTCACCTTCGCCGGCTCTGTGAAGGGCTGACGATCAGTTCTTGGGATCGTGGTTCATCGGAAAGAGCCGCTCGCCGGCCCCACCCTCCCCCAGCC
>NZ_POUD01000009.1 GCF_003236395.1 Nonomuraea aridisoli
CCACCCACACCCGCGCCCATAACGCCACGGGCCCACCAATCGCCGGCCTCCCAGCCCGAGTCCTCGGCTGACCCACCGCGCAGGCTGAGGAACGCGTGTCACAGGGCGGTGACGTCCCAGGTGCGCGCAAGAGCGGCCGGGCCGGTGGCGTGCACGGGGACGGCAGCTTGCACAGTGGATGTGGTGCCGCCGGCGCGCGTAGGGGGCGGGGCGCGGTGGCGCGACGGTGGTGGAGCCTCTGTGCGGCCACCATGGGAGGCCCCGTCGCGCGCCCTTATCCGGAAGCGCCGGCGGTGCTCGGCGCTCAGCGTGCGTCAGGTGTGGTCGGAGCGGGTGGGTCAGGTGTGATCGATCTCGCCGATGACCTGGGCGTCCAGCTCGCGTTCGAGCAGGGCCATGCCGGAGACGGCGTCAACGTCGGCGTCGGCGTCGTTGAGGGGGTCGACGTCGTCCACGTCGGCGCTCTTGTTGCGTCCCGGGATCGACTCCGGCCAGGCGGAGGCGCCCCCTCGGGCGGCCGGCACGCGCGGGCCCGCCTGGGCGGCCGCCTGCGCCGCCGAACGCGCGGCGGCCCGCCCCTGCCCCCCGCCTCCCGCCGGAGCGGCGGCGACGGTTCGGGTCGGGTCGGGGCCGGGCGGTGCGGCAGGCCCGGGATCGTCGGGGGCCTCGGGCCAGGACTCGTCCGTGGTCGGGCGTCCCGGCGGAGGGGCCGGCGGCTGCGCGGCCTCCTCACCGCCCCTGTCGTCGTGCGGCGCGCCGTGCGACGCCGTACGCCCCTGAGACCCCGGTGTGCCCTGCCCCGCGGCCGGCGGGGCCGTCTGGGCACCGGGCACCGGGCCTCCCGGCGCGCCTCCGTGCGACGGAGGGCGTACGGGGCCCCGCGACGCGGACGGCACCGGCGAGCCGCCCACGACGGCCTCCACCTTCCAGGTGCCGCCGAGCACGTCGCCCAGCACCCCGGCCACCACGGCGTCCTTGCCACCGCCGGTGAAGTTCTTCATGGCGCCGACCTGCGTGAAGCCGAGCGTCACGATGTTGCCTTCCACGCCCACCACCTGGGCGTTGGTGCTCACGTTGGCCCAGACGACGATGCTGCGCTGCTTGAGCGCGGCCAGCACGGCGGGCCACTGGGCCTGCACGGCGCCCGTACCGGACGACGTCGGAGCCCCCTGAAGGGGGCCGCTCTGAGGCGACGGGACAGGAGCAGCACTCGGTGCCGGGCTCCCCGGACGGACCGGCTCCGGCCAGTCGTCCGACGCTGCGGCAGCGGCGGGCTGCGGCGCGGCGACACCACCGCCGTCCACCTCACCGCCTCCAGTGGACGCCGTGCCGGAAGCGACCCCACCAGAGGCCGGTTGACCGGTCTGAGGCGTGCCGTTCACGACAGGGGCGCCGGGCGCGGGCGGCGGAGGGGCCTGGGACGGGGTCGCGCGGGCGGCCATCTGGGCGACGGCGCCGCCGCGTTCGAGACGCTCGATACGGGTGAGCAGCGCCGCCTCACCCTGAGCCGCCCCCGGCAGCAGGACACGCGCGCACATCAGCTCCAGCAGCAGACGCGGCGAGGTCGCGCCGCGCATCTCGGTCAGCCCGGCGTTGAACACCTCGGCCGCTCGGGTCAGCTCGGCCGGCCCCATCGAGGCGGCCTGCTGCACCAGGCGCTCCAGCTCGTCGGCGGGACGGTCTAGCAGCCCGCTGGAGGCCGCCTCGGGGACGTTCGCCAGGATCACCAGGTCACGGAAGCGTTCGAGCAGGTCGGCGGCGAAACGGCGGGGATCGTGGCCGCCCTCGATCACCCGGTTGACCGTGTGGAACACCCGCGCGCCGTCGCGCGCAGCGAACGCGTTGACGACCTCGTCGAGCAGATCGCCGTCGGTGTAGCCGAGCAGCGAGACGGCCTTGGCGTACGTGATGCCGTCGTCGTCGGCCCCGGCGAGGAGCTGGTCGAGGATGGACAACGAGTCACGGGCCGAGCCGGCCCCGGCGCGCACGACGAGGGGCAGCGCGCTCGGCTCGTACGGCACGTCCTCGGAGGTGAGGATCTCCTCCATCAGCGCCCGGAGCGTCGCCGGCGGCATCAGCCGGAACGGATAGTGGTGCGTACGCGACTTGATGGTGCCGATGACCTTTTCCGGCTCCGTCGTCGCGAAGATGAACTTCAGGTGCGGCGGGGGCTCCTCGACGAGCTTGAGCAGCGCGTTGAAACCCTCGCGGGTCACCATGTGCGCCTCGTCGATGATGTAGATCTTGTAGCGCGCGGACACGGGGGCGAAGAAGGCCCGCTCACGCAGGTCGCGCGCGTCGTCGACACCACCGTGGGAGGCGGCGTCGATCTCTATGACGTCGAGGTGGCCGGGCCCGGTCGGGGCGAGCGCGACACACGACTCGCACACACCGCACGGATCGGGCGTGGGACCCTGCTCGCAGTTGAGCGAACGCGCCAGGATGCGGGCGCTGGACGTCTTGCCGCATCCGCGGGGACCGCTGAACAGGTAGGCGTGGTTGATCCGGCCCGTACGCAGCGCCTGCCGGAGCGGGTCAGTGACGTGTTCCTGACCCTTGACCTCGGCGAAGGTCCCGGGTCGGTACTTGCGGTAAAGCGCAAGGCTCATACGACCATCCCGCCTGCGAGGGGGCTCCCAACGAAGAGACCCCCCGCACACCCGCCAGAGCCCGCTTATCCTTGCTGCCTTCCGGCCCTGGGGAGGTTCACAGGATGACGCCGCGCGAGGGGTCCAGTGACAGTCTAGCCGGACGGCGCAGTGCTCGCTCCACCCTGAAGCCGCGGGAAATCGTGGTCCGCACACCCCGGGAAGTCCGGTAAGCTCGTCGGCGGAGGATTCGCCTAGTGGCCGAGGGCGCACGCTTGGAAAGCGTGTATAGGGCAACCTATCGGGGGTTCAAATCCCCCATCCTCCGCGCCTGGTTGAGGCAGTAACACGAAGGGGCCGACCATACCCAGTCGGCCCCTTCGTCGTGTCCAGTCTCAGTTTCAGTCTCAGTTGGCCTCTTCGGCATGACCGGACGGGCAAGTTCCGGTGGAAGCGATCAACACGCCACGCACCCGCGTCATGATGCGGCAGCACCTGTGCATGGTGTGCAGCAGCTCATGCCAGCGCCTCGATGGCCGCTACTGGTGGCTGTTCGTCAACGACCCCGCGGTGTACTTCCGGACAACACCCGGCGGGAGTTCGTCACCGCGCTGTGGCAGGCCGCCTTGACACTCGATCCCGCCCCTTGTACGCCCCCGGTCAGGGCTCCGCCACACGCCCGTGCGCCCCCTGGCCGGGGGTTCAACAAGCTGGGCAGAGAAGTGTCCCTGCTGTCCCCGGCGTCCCTGAGCATGCTTCGACCGGCACCAACACGAGTGGCCCAGGAGGGACAGCCAACAGTCAGCGGTGTTCCTGCTGCCCCTGGACAGAGGGGAGGGTCTCCTTTCGTCAAGCGCCAAGCAGGCCGTCTACCTAGACTTCCGAAGCCGTTTTGTCGGCGATTGCTGCGATCATGCCGCTGACGCAATCAAGGAGCGACCATGGCAGAGGCCCACGAAGAACTCCCCTGTTTCCCCGGCTACGAGACATTAGGTGAGATCTACTGCGTGTCCTTCGTCCGCGATCTCTCTCCAGAGAAAGTCCTCCGCCGGTTCGGCGTGGACGAGGAGAGCCTGGAAGAGGTGGCATTCGACGAGCTGGACTATCGCTCGGTGGAGAGCATGAGGGACGACGCGGCCGGTTACATCGGAGCCGCACGAGTCGGCGACTGGACCGTGGTCATCGAACCAGGGGGATGGCAGATCGCCGTCGACGACAACACCTACGCCCCGGTCTCACGAGGAACCGAGGTCGTGTCGGTCTGCCGCCACAACTACGCCCAGGACACCTTCGCCTACATCGTCGACGGCACACCGGTCGTCTGGTTCGACCCGATGTATCCAGAAGAGCGATCGGGCAGTGATCCAGACCGCTTCGTCGCAAAGATGCGGGAGGTCGGGCTGGATCCCGACCACGACATCGATGGACCGGGGATCGACCACCCGATGGAGAGTTCGTTCGCCTTGGCGAGCAGCATCACCGGTCTCTCGTTTTCGACGGACCTGCGGAGCCTGCGGTTCCTCGGCGCGGAACCCCTTGGAGGGTTGAGCGGCAGCTCGATGCAGAACCAGAATGGCGCTTCGCGAACTCTTTCCGACGTGCTACGCGCGCAAGGTCTGCTGTAACACTGGACGGCTTCGTCAAGCTTCTGAGCCAGATTCCTGCTCGAACTCGGCCTTGCGTCGAGCGAGGTAGGCAGGCCAGTCGGTGCGCGCAGCGATGACGTCATCGATGGAAAGTTTGATCACTCCGCAGAAGCCGACGGAGCAGGCGCGCGGCATGGAGGCGTCGATCAGGGAAATCCCCTCGATCTGATCGTCATCGTTGAAGGTGCAGAGTACGGGGTGGAAAGAGCAGTCTTCGTAGATATCGCCGGGGCTGATACGTCCGGGCCGGTCTCTGGTCACAGAGAAAGTGTGGCGGGTCGTAGCGACAACCCTTGTCTTCAGCGGGTCATGCCAGGCCCGGTGACCACAGCCCCCAGTGTTACAGCAGATCTATCGCCAGGCAGTCTCAATCTCAGCCTCAGTTCGTCCCCGTACGGAGGCGTTCACCGAGGTCAGTGTGAAAGCCGTGACCGCAGCTGGAGACGCTGATGACCGGCGGTGGACGAAGGTCCACAGACTTGGAAAGCGTGTATGGGGCAACCTATCGGGGTTCAAATCCCCCATCCTCCGCCAGCTCGGAAGGGGTGTGCCGCAGTCGCGGCACACCCCTTCCGGCTTTCCAGGCTCAGTCGGCGCTGCTTCAGAACCCGCACTTCCGCTCGGTGAACCGGTGGCGGGCGAACGACGTCATAGCGGCGTGAAACCCATCCATTGGATCAGCGTGGTCACGGCGGCGATTCTCCTTCTCACGGCGGTCGTCCTGGTTCCGGCCACGGTCGGCGAGCCTGCGCGATCGGTACCGGCCTCGTGTCCACAACGATGGGACAGCGACGAGATCGGCCACTGGGTGCCGGCCGCCGCCGATCTCGACGGGGTCGAGGAATCACTTGTGCCCGGTACGCCGACAAGCGCGTTGATCTGCGCCTACCCCGGGCAGAACTCGGCTCCGGGCGGGGAGTCGCTCGCCGGATCACGCACCTTGACCGACCAGGCCAGGTCGATGGCCTACGACCTGGGATACCTTCCGGTCACCACCGATCGCGTCGAGAAGGCGTGCACGTTGATGGGCGGGCAGATGACGAACTACCTCATCCGGTTCGCCTACCCCGACGGCCAGGCGCTGTGGGTGGGCAGCGCCGAAGAGGTCAACTCCTGCGTGACGACCACCAACGGCACGATCGTCAGCGATTCCTACGTCGGGCCCGGCATCACCGCCGCCTACCGCACCGGAACCTGGAGACTTCCCCAGCCCGAGGACCCTTGCGACCCGGCGACCGGACGGCGAGGGCAGGACGCGGAAATAGTGCCCGATGAGCCGATCACGGTGCTGGTCTGCCGAGACGAACCAGGCGGGACCTCCACCCCCCGCCCGTCCCGCGGGCTGGAGCATGGAGAGCAGCAGGCGCGTGAGCTGGCGGCGGACCTGAACTCGCTGGACACCGAACCCGGCGGGAACACGTGCCGGGGAGTCGGTGGTGGCCGAGGGGAGATGCTCACTCTGCACTTCGGTTATGAGGAGGGACCTCCGGCCTGGGTGCGGATCATTCCCCATTGCCGCCCGTCGGTGAGCAACGGGGTGCTCGCGGGGAATCTGGACGATGCACTTCTCGGCCGGATAGGGCGGCTCGCGCCGCTCGCCTGACGCCCCCCGTTCCGGCAAAGCGTCAGACCTGTTCGAAGTGGAACGCCTTGATGAAGCAGTCGCGGGGCTGGGCCACGGCGAAGAGGATGCAGTCCACGAGTGACTGTGCGGTGAGGGCGCTCTTGGCGTCGCGTGGCGTGCTTTCCCACTTCTCGGAGAGCGGGTCAGGGTTGTCGAAGTCGGGCGGGTAGAGGGAGATCACCCGGACCCCCTGGGGCCGCAGGCGCTTGGAAAGGATCTCGGTGAACCCCGCCTGGGCGCTCTTGGCCGCGTAGAAGGCGTCGTGCGCGTCCGAGCGGTGGTGACCGGCCGTTCCGCAGGCGGAGACCATGGTCACCACGTCCGGCTTGTCCGAGTTGAGGAGGAGAGGGAGGAAGTTCTTCACGGTCAGGACGGTGCCGGTGGCGCCGGACGCGATGGTGTCGACGACGTCGGCGTCGGAGGCGGACTGCAGGGCCGGTCCTGAGAGGTAGCGGGAGCCGTTGTTGATCAGTACGTCGATGCGGTCGGTGTGCCGGGCGACGCCGGCGGCGAAGTCGCGGATCGAGGCCGGGACCGTCAGGTCGCAGGCGAAGGCGTGGACCTGCTGGTGCCCTCGGCCGCGAATCTCGTCGCGGACACGTTCAGCGGCGGCGAGAGTGCGCGCGGAGAGGAAGACCTCGGCGCCGAGGTCCGCGAGACGGATGGCCAGAGTGCGTCCGAAGTCGCGGCCGGCGGCGGTGATGACCACGCGGTGATCGTCGAATCTCATGTCGGTGCTCCCTGTTCGTAGAGTGAGCGCGACGCGAGCGTACGACCGGCGGGTGTCGTAGAGCATGCTGCCTCCAGGCACCCCCACGACACGAAGGACATCAGTGACCCGCATGCTCCGCCACCTCGACGAAGAGCTCTACGCGCAGTACGGAAGCCTCTGCCTCTACGGTGTCACCGACGACTGCCTGGAGTTCCGCGACAACGTGTCGGAGAGCTACCACGCGTACGTCACCGTCCACCTGGAGGCGTGGGACACCGAGCCGCCGGAGCTCGGGGCCGACTGGAGGCCGATCGAGCGGACGGAATTCACGGCCGTCACCGGAGTGATCCAGATGGGCGTGGTGGAAGACGGCGGCCACGACTTCCTGATCGGCCCTCCCCTCTTCGAGCAACGGCGCGGACCCGGTCGCCCGCACGTTCAACGTGCATCGTGAGGATTCGGTCTCCCGAGCGTTGAACCCCGATCACGCGCCCACCTTCCGGATCTCCTCGCAGGAGCTCGACCTCCGTGACAAGCGACCGGGCGGCACCTGCCGGATGTGGCGCTGGGAGAGGGAGACCGCCGACGGCGAGCCGGAGGACGGCAACCTTCTGACGGGCAGGATCGTGCACGTCCGCGACCTCCACGGCGGCCGAGTCCTCGCCTCGGGCATCGTGACGATACTCAGCGCGGAGGACGGGCGTCACGACGTCCGCGACGCCGAATTCCACGAGGCCGCCCGGGTGCTCTGCGCCGAGGAAACCTGGCCGCGCGTGAGTTCAGTCGTACGGTGCCGGGCGCCTTCAAACGCCGCCCATGTCCGTCGCCGTCCCTGGAGGAACCGCCGCGGGACACCTGGGTGGAGGAGTTCTTCGACTGGCTGGATCCGGTCGTCCGCGCCGGTCACGGCCTGTACCTCTGGATTTGAGCGTCCCGGCTGTCCAGTACGAAAGGGGTGCGCCGTGGTGACGGCGCACCCCTGAGCAGGTCGGCGGAGCTCCCTCCGGCCTGCGCTACCGTTGAGCCGAGTCCGGCACACTGATCCTGTGCCGGACTCAGCCCAAGAGAACGCGGGCGTTCACGGAGTTCGGCCGGTTTCTAGCTCTTGCTCCAGATCGCGGCGATGACGCCGTCCTCGGAGCTCAGGATCTGCGGCTGGTAGCCGAGCGCCTTCATCTGGGCCGACTTGGCCGCGTAGGTCACCTTGGACAGGCTCAGGTGCTCCTTCAGGCCCGTCGAGCCGCCCTTGCTCCACACGGTGGTGTACAGCTTGCCGGGCTCGACGGCCATGAGGACCGGGCGCAGGCCCTGCTTCGCCTTCGCCAGCAGTTCCTGGCCGCGCTGCTCCACGGTCTGGCCGAGCGTCACCTGGACGGTGCCCGCGACGGCGCCGGTCACCCAGACGGCGGCGTAGAGGGGCCTTTCGACCGTGCCGTACACGTCCAGCGACGCGAGACTGTAACCGGCGGCGCCGAGCTCGGCGTTGACCTTCGTGAAGGTCTCTCTGCTCATGCTCAGCTGCGACTTGACCAGCTGAGTGGTCTTCTCGAAGACCACCGCGAAGACCGCGCCCACGCCGGCACCGGTAGCGGTGATCAGCTTGGGCTGGAAGCCCGCCGCCGCCTGCTCCTGGATGCGCTTGGGCAGGTCCGTGGCCGACAGGCCCTGCAGGACGTTCACCTTGCGGGTGGTGTCCCTGGTCCACAGGGACATGTACTGCGGATTGGCCGCGTTCGTCACGTTCAGTGCCGTGGGAACGTAACCCTTGCTCCGGAGCTCCTTGATGCGCTGGATCAGCTTCGAGCCGCTGAGCGCGTCGAGGGAGAGCCAGTCCAGCGGCTTCTGCGCGGTCTGAGCGGCCGTGGCGGGCTGCGCGGCCATCGCCGGCGAGGCGAGGCCCAGCAGGGGCGCGGTGGCGGTCGCCACGGCAGCGGCCAGAACAGCCATCTTCTTTGCGTTCCTCATGTTCCTCCTAAGGAGTAAAGGCCACCCCAATTGGGGACAAGTGGGGACCATAACAGAGGATGAGGACGCGGCAACCAATAGTTACGACGATCGTGACATGGCTGTGTCAAATCTTCCGACCACCCGAAGGGGGCTCCGGTCAGGAGGCTCCAGTGATCTTGATGGCGCCGGAGTCGCTGGACAGGGTGAGCGAGCGCGGGGCCGAGGCGTCGTGCGGGGTGCCGATCTCCTTGCGGCCCGAGTCGGTCGTCGTGACGATGTTGTACGGCCCGCCCGGCACGCGCACCTCCGTGCTCCCGGAGTCGGCCGACGTCTCGACCTTGTCCGGCTGAGCGGCGAAGGCGAGCGTGATGGCGCCCGAGTCGCTCTCCATGACGACCTGGCGGGAGGCCAGTCCGCTGCCCTCGATCGAGCCCGAGTCGCTGGTGACGTCCAGGTCGCCGGACAGGTCGCGCAGCGTCACGTTCCCGGAGTCGCTGACGGCGGTGACACGCAGGCCCTTGGGGATCTCGACCTCGTAGCCGACGTCGCAGCTCCCGCCGCCCAGCCAGCCGCCGCCGGGGCAGCCGAACCCGAGCACCAGCGTGTCACCCTGCGTCTCGTGCGTGGCCTCGGGCTTGCTCCTGCGCCAGCTGAGGCGCTCGGTCACGTGGACGCCCTGCCGGTCCGACTCGACGACCTCGATGCCGCCCGCGTCGGCCTCGATCCGGATCGCGCTCACCTTGTCGGTGACGTCGTACGACACCGTGTCCTTCTCGAGCGCGCCGGCGAGGCCGCACCCCGACACCAGCGCCGCGAGCGCCACCGAACCTGCGACCACACCGAAGCTCCTCATGCGCACGAGTCTCCCGGAACCGGGCAGGCACGGCGTCCGGGACGTCCCTGAACGCCCCCTGACAGCGCCCCCGGGATCGGCCTCCTACCAGGCGACCGGAAGCGCGTGCACGCCGAAGAAGTTCGACCTGGTCCGCAGCGGCACCTCCTCGGACGAGCGCGCCCGACAATCCGGTCGGCGACGGCCTGCTCTCCTGGGTGAACGAGGAGGAGATCGCCCGCATCCGCACGCTGATGTCGTGGCCGTCCCGCACCGCTCCATCCTGAAATCCCTTGCGGACGCGGCCGGGCGGTGCCTACGGTCGCCGGATGACGGTGGAGTACACCTGGCGGGGCCGGTTCGAGAACGCGGCGCTCAACGCGCTGCACGCCGAAGGATTCGGCCATGAGCCGCTGGACGACGACTGGTGGGGTCAGGTCAACCGGCACAGCCTCGGGTGGGTGTGCGCGACCGAGTCCGGCAGGCTGGCCGGCTTCGTCAACGTGGCCTGGGACGGCGGCGTGCACGCGTTCGTCCTCGACACGCTCGTGTCGCGCGGGCTGCGGCGGGCCGGCGTCGGTACGCGGCTCGTCGCCGTCGCCGCCGCGAACGCCCGGGAGGCCGGCTGCGAGTGGCTGCACGTCGACTTCGACGACGAGCTGAAGGACTTCTACTTCGGCGCCTGCGGGTTCCGGCCGACGAACGCGGGCCTCATCGCCCTGTGACGCTTTTCCCCGGAGCCTTTTCCGGTGAAAGCTCCGGGCCCTGATGCCGGCCCGTTATGCGACCGTGCCCTGACGTCGGCACATACCCAGTGCGCATTTGCCGCCCTCGTCACTCCCGTTCACGATCCCGAGGGAGGAGGCGAGATGTCCGAGTCGTATGACGTCGAGGTGATGCCGCCGTCCGTCGCCGTGGCCCGGTTCTGCATGTGGGCGCAGGCGATCCTGGGGCTGGTCGGGGTGTCGCTGCTGGTCGCCCTGCTGGGCGGCGCGCTCCCCGTCGCGCAGGCCGGCCTGCTGGTGGCGGGGCTGGCCGTCCCGCTGGCGACGCTGCTGCTGATCGCGTTCCTGGCGTTGCGGATGCGTTCGCGGCGCGGCTGGGTCCGTACGGCGGGGCTGGTGGTGGAGCTGCTGATGACCCTGCTGGGTCTCTGGCAGCTCGTGGGCGACGTGACCGTCGGCAACCTGCTGGGCGTGCTCACGGCCGGGGCGGTGTTCGGGCTGCTGTGCCGGCAGTCGTCGGCGACGTGGTTCGACCGCTGACCAGCGCGGCGACGTTCTCGCTCTGCGTATTCGTCCCGTTACGGGGAAGAACCGCGGAATGCAGTTCGACGACGACGCGCGGCTCGACCCCTCGCAGGTCGAGGACGCCAGGGCCTCCGGTCCGTCGCCCCGTGGCGGCCCCGGCGGGATGCCCGGCGGCTGCATGCTGCCCATCGGCCGCCGGGGCGGCTGCGGCGGCTGCCTCCTGCTGATCCTCGCGGCCGTCGGGATGTTGTTGTTCGGGGTGGTGCCCTCGCCGTTCCCCGGCGAGGAGGACGGGCAGCAGGGCGGCGGCCGGATGCCGAGCCCGCCGCCGACCTCTGAGCCCTCCCCCACCGGCAACCTCGCCGAACGCTGCCGGACGGGCGCCGACGCCGACCAGTCGGAGGACTGCCGCATCGTCGGCACGGTCAACAGCATCCAGTCGTACTGGCGGCAGGCGTTCGCCGAACAGGGCCGGACGTACACGCCGGCCAGGACCGTGCTGTTCTCGCAGGCGGTCGAGACGGCCTGCGGCGTGGCCGACTCGTCCGTGGGCCCGTTCTACTGTCCGGCCGACCGCAAGGTCTACCTGGACCTGTCGTTCTTCAACATGCTCCAGCGGGACTTCGGGGCCGAGGGCGGCCCGTTCGCCCAGGCGTACGTCGTCGCCCACGAGTACGGCCACCACGTCCAGAACCTGCTCGGCACCATGAACCGGGTCGGCAACGACAACCGCCCCGGCGCCGGCAGCCCGTCGGTGCGCCTCGAGCTCCAGGCCGACTGCTACGCCGGCGTCTGGGCGCACAACGCGGTCAAGACCGGCTTCTACGAGGCGCCGTTCACGCAGGCCGACATCGACCAGGCGCTGAGCGCCGCCGCGGCGGTCGGCGACGACAGCATCCAGCGCCGCTCGCAGGGCCGCGTGACCCCCGACGCCTTCACGCACGGCACCTCCGAGCAGCGCACGAGGTGGTTCGGCGTCGGGTACGACACCGGCGACCCGACGCGCTGCGACACCTTCAGCGGCCGCATCTGACGTCATTTCGCGGCTTTTCTGGGAAGTCGTCCTTGCGACGATGACCCAGAAGGGACGTCAGCATGGACTTCAGGGACCAGGCCGACCTCGACCCCTCCCAGGTCGAGGACGCGGGCGGCAGTGGCGGCGGTTTCTCGGGCCCACCGGGCGGCATGATCATCGGCGGCGGCGGCATCGTCAGCCTGATCGTGTTCGTGCTCGTGATGGTCCTCAACAACATGGGCGGCGGCGCCGAGCCCGCCCAGCAGCGGCCTCCGTCCGACCTGTCGCAGCAGTGCCGGACCGGCAAGGACGCCGACCAGTCGGAGCGGTGCCGGGTGGTGGGCGTGGTCAACAGCATCCAGGACTACTGGAAGCAGGAAATATCCGAATATCGGGTGGCGAAGACCGTTCTGTACACCGGCCAGGTCCGCACCGCCTGCGGCTCCGCCGACTCCTCCGCCGGTCCGTTCTACTGCCCCGGCGACCGCCGCGTCTACCTCGACCTGAGCTTCTTCGACCAGCTCCACCGCCAGTTCGGCGCCCAGGGCGGCCCCTTCGCCCAGGCGTACGTGATCGCCCACGAGTACGGCCACCACGTGCAGAACCTGCTCGGCGCGCTCGACGCGGGCAGCTCCGTCCCCGTCGAGCTGCAGGCCGACTGCTATGCCGGCGTCTGGGCGCACAACGCGACCTCGACCGGCTTCTACGCCAAGCCCTTCACCCGGACGGAGATCGCCCAGGCCCTCGACGCCGCGGCGGCCGTGGGCGACGACAGGATCCAGCAGCGCACCATGGGCAGGGTCGACCCGGAATCGTTCACCCACGGCAGCTCCGCGCAACGCGTCGAAGCGTTCGAGCGCGGCTACGAGAACGGCTCCCCAGGTGAATGCGCCCTCGATGACCTGGGCTGATGGCGCCGGACAACGCAAGTCATCGGATTCTCTCCTAAAATCGGGGGGGTGATCTTCAAGCTTGTCGGCGACGGACGCCCTTATCCCGACCACGGTCTGACCCCCAAGGAGTGGGCTCAGATCCCGCCACGGCAGGTCCGGCTCGACTCGTTGATCACCACGAAGGCCATGCTGGACCTGCACTCTCTCCTGGCCGCCGACTCCACCTTCTACGGCGACCTGTTCCCCCATGTCGTGCAGTGGCAGGGCGAGCTCTACCTCGAGGACGGCCTGCACCGCGCCCTGCGCGCCGCCCTGCACCAGCGTTCGATCCTGCACGCGAGGGTCCTCGACCTGCCCGCCTGAGCAAGGAAAGCGAAAGGGCCCCCGAGATCTCGGGGGCCCTTTCGGCTGTGGCGGTGGTGGTGGGATTTGAACCCACGGATGAGTTGCCCCATCACACGCTTTCGAGGCGTGCGCCCTCGGCCACTAGGCGACACCACCGCGCACGAGCTTACCGGATCCTGCGAGTGGCAAAGAACCGCTTGAGTACGTCACCGCATTCCTCGGCCAGAACGCCCATCACGACCTCGGGCCGATGGTTGAGCCGGCGGTCGCGCACGACGTCCCAGAGCGAGCCCACGGCGCCGCCCTTGTCGTCGACGGCGCCGTACACGACGCGGTCGACCCTGGCCAGCACGGCCGCTCCCGCGCACATCGTGCAGGGCTCCAGGGTCACCACGAGCGTGCAGCCGTTCAGGCGCCACCCGCCGCGCCGCGCGGCGGCCCGGCGCAGCGCGAGGACCTCGGCGTGGGCGGTCGGGTCGGCGGCGGACTCGCGGTCGTTGCCCGCGGCGGCCAGCACCTCGCCGTCAGGGCCGAGCACGACCGCCCCCACGGGGATCTCACCCCTGTCGCCGGCCGCGGCGGCCTGCGCCAGGGCCAGGCGCATGGCCTCCTCGTGGGTCACCTGAGCCGGTCGAGCTCGTCGGCGAACGACAGCCGCTCGGCGATCACCGACAGGATGTCGGCCGGCAGCACGCCCTCCTCCATGCTGAGCTCCAGCAGCTCCTCGTTGCTCACCCCGAGGTCGCTGAGCAGCTCGAAGTCGCCCGCGGGACGCACGCCGAGCTCGTTGGCCTCCTTGTCGGGCACCACGCCGGCGAACTCGGCGAACAACTCGCCCAGACGGTCGGACGGCACCGCGTGGGCGTCCGACAGGAAGACCCGCGGCTCGTCGTCGCCCCGGTAGCGGACGATGGCGAACCATTCGTCCTCGACCTCGACGCAGAGCAAGGCCAGCTCGTCGCCTGTGAGCCCCAGCGTCTCCATGACCGCGTCACCGAAATCGTCGACGATCTCGGCGTCCGCCAGATCGACTTCGGCGCCGCTCCAGCCGTCGGTGGTCCTGACGAACGCCGCAGAGAAGGTGTTGGACGCCATGTCCGTGCTCCAGGGGGGTCAGCCGAAGACCGATTCGATGGCCCGCTCGAACGGCTCGGAGAAGCCGAGCCGCGCGGCGATGCTGGACAACACGTCTTCGGGCAGCAGATCAATGTCGCCGGAGAGGATGCCCAGCTCCATCTCGTCCAACCCGAGATCGGCGAAGATCGACAGATCTCCCGCCGGGAGCACGGTCTCCTCGTCCTGGAGGATCTCGTCGAGCTCCTCCTCGTCCGGCACGGGGACGTCGAGGTATTCGAGCACCTCCCGCGCCAGCGGGAAGTCCCACGAGGCGGCGATGTCGGACAGGAACACGTCGACCCGCTCGCCCAGCACCCGCAGCGCCACGAAGAACTCGTCACCCACCGCGACCAGACCGATCGTGCCGCTTTCGCTCGGCTGCTGCTTCAGGGCGTGGATCAGCCCCTTCAGGTCGGACGTGAGCGCGACAGGAAGCATCTCCGCATCCCAGCGGTCGTCCTCGCGATAAACCACGATGGCGAAGTCGAGAGCGTCTTCGTCTGTCATCGCCATCCCCACCCGACCTCTGACACGACAGATATCACCAGCACCCAATCGTTCCAGAACCCGCCACCCGGCGTGTGCCTCTCCGACCAAATTGTGATCAAAACCCATGGCGTGAGCCGCACGGCCCCTTCCCAGGCCTCACCCCGCCCAACGTACGGCACGTCACATTTCGCATTTCGCGCAGGTAGGCGGGGGTGCGACCAAAGGGCGGCACAAGATACCGTTGACCTCCATGGAAACCCTCGTCGTCGACCATCCGCTCGTGGCCCACAAGCTCACCACGCTGCGCGATGTCCGCACCGACTCGCCGACGTTCCGCAGGCTCGCCGACGAGCTGGTGACGCTGCTCGCGTACGAGGCCACGCGCGACGTCCGGGTCGCCGAGGTCACCGTCGACACGCCCGTCGCCACCGCCCGCGGGGTGCGGATGGCGAAGCCGTACCCGCTGGTGGTGCCCATCCTGCGCGCCGGGCTCGGCATGCTCGACGGCATGACCCGGCTGCTGCCCACGGCCGAGGTCGGGTTCCTCGGCATGATCCGCAACGAGTCCACCCTCCAGGCCGAGACGTACGCCACCCGCCTGCCCGACGACCTGTCCGGCCGGCAGTGCTACGTCGTCGACCCGATGCTCGCCACCGGCGGCACGCTCGCGGCGGCCGTGCAGTTTCTCTTCGACCGGGGAGCGGTCGACGTCACGGCCATCTGCCTGCTCGCCGCGCCCGAGGGCCTGGCGTACATGGACAAGGTGTTCGCCAACTCCGGCAAGCCCATCCGCGTGGTCACCGCCGCCCTCGACGAACGCCTCAACGAGAACGGCTACATCGTGCCCGGCCTGGGCGACGCGGGTGACCGCCTCTACGGCGTCGTCTGACCCGGCCGATTGACAGGAAAAGCCCCTTTCCCGTCACATGGGGTCACCGCTTCGTTACATACTGTGGTTGAGTGGGTACGAACAGACCCGGAAGGCAACTTCCGCACGCGCGCAGGGGGCGACGATGAGCGATCACACACAGCCGGATCCGACTCCGTACGCGGAGATCGAGGCGGTGCTGTGCGATGAGTTCGCCGGCATTCACTCGGCGACCACCGTGACGCGCTGCGTGGAAGCAGCGCACTACGGAGCGCTGGAGGTCACCGGCTACGCGCATCCCAGCCTGGTGGAGCGCATCGCGCGCAAGCACCTTCACGTCCTGGCTCTGGTGGCCAGCGAACGTGGCTAAGCAAGATCAGAACTAACCTGCCAAGTTACCTTTACCCGGGCTTGCAGCTGGGTAATGTAGTTGGCGGGTGGAGTGGGCAAGTGGCACGGAGGCGACGGTGCAGGTCAAAAAAGTCCTCACATACGGTGGTATCGCATTTGTGGCGTACTACCTGTTCGCGCGACCAGCTGATGCCGCGGACGCGGTGAGAGGGGCGTTCGACACGGTGGTCAACGCAGCCGACTCGCTGGCTCAATTCGTGAACAACCTCTCATGAGACTGGTGACCCACGGGGACTCCGCTCCATCGTCGGTCAACCGCTACCTCCTCCCCCACGAACAATCGGTCATCATGGTGCGCCGGCACCCGGCCATCCTGCTCCGTCCCGTCGCCGAGGTGCTCGGCGGCCTGATCATCGCCGGGCTGCTCAGCAGGTTCTTCGGCAGCAACGAAGGCGGCGGCACGGCTCTCGTGGTCGTGTGGTGGCTCTGGCTGCTGCTGTTGATCCGCTTTGTATGGAAAGTCGCCGAGTGGTCGGTCGATTACTTTGTGGTGACTTCCAAGCGCATGTTGCTGACCACCGGGCTGATCACGCGCAAGGTCGCGATGATGCCCCTGGCGAAGGTCACCGACATGAGCTTCCAAAGATCGCTACTTGGGCGCATGCTCGGTTACGGTGAGTTCATCCTCGAGTCAGCCGGTCAAGACCAGGCTCTGTCAACGGTCGAATACATTCCGTATCCGGAGACCTTGTATCTCGAGGTCTGCCAGATGCTTTTCCCTGGCAAGGACGACGGCGACGATTAATCTCCCCGTGGCAAATTCTTCATGTGGGGATACCAGATTCGGCTACTTCATGCAATCATTGCCTGTTGTTGACCCTTCCCCGCCTTGAGAGATGAGATGCCGAGTCAGGGAACCATCGGTGACCGCGTCCGCGGACTGCGGCTGAACAGGCGGATGTCCCAGGCCCAGCTGGCCGGACCCGACCTGTCGGACAGTTATGTCTCGCTGATCGAGTCCGGCAAGCGCACGCCCACTCCGGTAGTCGCACGGCTCCTGGCCGAGCGGCTCGGATGCACCACCGAGTTCCTCCTTCACGGGATCGAGCCTCGGCAGCGCATCGACACCGAGCTCGGGTTGCGTCACGCCGAGCTTGAGCTGCACCACGGCGATCCCGCCGTCGCCGCCGACCGCTTCAGCGAGATCGTGAAGGTGGCCGACGAGGAGAACGCCATGCTGACCGCGCAGGCGCGGTTCGGCCGGGCGCGCGCGCTGGAGGCCCAGGGCCGGCTCGGGCAGGCGGTGGAGGCGTTCGAACGACTGCGCCGCGAGGCCGCGGCCCACCCCGAGCGGCTGGCCGACCTGCCGCTCACGATCGCGCTGAGCCGCTGCTACCAGCAGGCCGGCGACCGGCTGCGCGCCCGCGACCTGGCCGCCGCCGCGCTGGTGCAGGCCGAGCGGCTGTCGATCACGCACGGCGAGATCGCCGTCGACCTGGCCGCGGCGCTCGTCGAGGCGCGCAGCGAGCGCGAGGGCGACTCCCCCGCCAGTGCCTACGTCCGGCAGGTGCTCGGCGTCACCGGTGTGCCCGTGGTTATGGACCGTTCCGCGGAGATCACCGCGCTGTGGCAGGCGAGTTCCGCCGCCGCCGCGGGCGACGACTCCGCGCTGGCCGTGCGGCTGGCCGACGACGCGATCATGGCGGGGCGGGAGTCCCGGATCGCGTTGCGGCTCGCCCGTACGGCGATGCACTGGGCCAGAGGAGCCACGGTCGAGATCGACGAGGCCGAGCGGCTCGTCGGCGCGGCGGCGCGGGTGTTCGCGGCGTTCCCCGCGACCACGCGCGAGCACGGCGAGAGCCTGGTCGTCCACGCGCGGGTCAGGCTGCGGGCCGGTGACCCGGTGGGCGCCGGCGAGCTGGCCGTTGCGGCGCTGGGGCTCACCCCCGACCACTCGGGCACGACCGCGGCCGAGGCCCACCTCGTGCTGGCCACCGTGGCGCTCGACCAGGACGGCGAAGCCCTCGACCACCTGCGCAGCGCGCAGCAGCTGCTCGACTCGCTCGACCGCCCGGTCTTCGGCTCCGACCGTCCGGCCGCGCGCTGCTGGCGCGAGCTCGGCGACCTGTACGGCAGGACCGCGTACCGAGCAGAGCAGACGGCGGCATATCGTAAGGCGCTCGAAGCTGCCGGAGTGCGCTCGGCCATGGCCGGGGTGACGACCGACGCCGTAGTTTCTCGCTAACCTCCGGGAGCTCCAGGTTTGCGCCTATTGAGTCTGGAATAATGGGAGTCCCCCAGTCATTGACTCATAGGATGATTGGCTTTCCCGGAGGAGGCGGACTGTGAGTCTGCGTACGGCGCAGCGGGCTTCGCTCGTCGACCAGGTGATCGATCAGCTCAAGGAGCAGATCACATCAGGATCCTGGCACATGAACGGCAAGATCCCCACGGAGACGGTGCTCGCGGAGCAGCTGGGAGTGGGGCGTAACACCGTTCGCGAGGCCGTGCGCGCGCTCACACACGCCGGGCTGCTGGAGTGCCGTCAGGGCGACGGCACGTACGTCCGGGCGACGAGTGAGCTGTCCGGCGCGATGTTGCGCCGGCTGCGTCAGGCCGAGCAGCTCGAGATCCTCGAAGTGCGCCGTGCGCTCGAGGTCGAGGCCGCGCGGCTGGCGGCCACGCGACGCACCGACGAGGACATCCGCCGCATCGAGGAGGCGCTGGCCGAGCGGGAGCGGGCTTGGGACCTCGACGACCCCGACTGCTTCGTCGAGGCCGACCTGGCCTTCCACATGGCGGTCGCGCACGCCACGCACAACCTCGTGCTGATCGACCTGTACGAAGACTTCTCGGCGGCGCTGCGGGCCAGCATCACCGCGGCCGGCACGTCGCTGAACAAGAGCTACATCCCGCACGACGCGATCGCCCGGGCCATCGCGGCCGGCGACGCGGCGGCGGCCGAGCGGGCCGGCCACGCCTGCATGGAGCACATCCTCATCGCCCTCACCGAGTCCTGACCCCCGCCCGTGGGCAGGAGCCGGCGTAAGCGACAGGACCCCGATCTCGGCATCCTGTCCAGCCGGACGCTGTTCAGCCTGCAGCGGGAGTTGTTCACCAAGATCTCCGAGCTGGGCTTTCCCGGGCTGCGGCCACGGCACGGCGCGGTGCTCGCCTATCTGGACGACGCCGGCAGCCGGGCCACCTACCTGGCCGCGCAGTCGGGGCAGCACAAGCAGGTGATCGGCACCCTCGTCGACGAGCTGGCCGCCCTGGGGTACGTCGAACGCAGGCCCGACCCCGACGACCGGCGGGCCAAGCTGGTCGTGCCCACCGCGAGAGGGCGCGAACTGACGGCCGCGACGGACGCCGTCCTCGCCGCCATCGAGGCGGAGCACGCCCGGGCCGTGGGCGAGGAGGCGTACGCGGAGTTCAAGAGGGTCTTCCGGCTGGTCGCCGAGCGCCAGACGGGGCTCAGCTCTGACGCAGAGACATGACGAGATAGCGGAAGGCCGGCTGGGCGTCGCCCGGGACGTCCTGGATGAGGGCGGGCCTGGTGGGAGACTCGAGGTTGATGCGGGCCAGCTCGGTCTCGATGCCGGTCAGTCCGTCGAGCAGGAACTGCGACTGGAAGGCGATCTGGATGTCGTCGCCGCGCAGCTCGCACGGCACCGTCTCGGCGCCGCGGCCGACGTCGCCGCCGCCCGCCTGGATGAGCACCTGGCCCTGGCTGAACGACAGGCGGATCGCGGTGTTGCGCTCGGCCACCAGCGCGACGCGCTTGATCGCGCCCACGAACGGCGCCACCGCCACATCGGCCCGGATCGACCAGTCGGACGTCAGCCGCGAGCGGTAGTCGATGAACTGCTCGTCGAGCAGGCGCACGGTCGTGCTGCGCCCGACGCTCTCGAAGCCCGCCACGCCGTCGCCCATCGCGACCGCCACCTCGCCGCCGCGCAGTGACTTGGCCACCTCGACCAGCACCTTCGCCGGGACCATGGCCGAGACGGCGACGTCGGGAGCCGCCGGGCGCCAGGTGAAGTCGCGGGCGGCGATGCGGTAGCGGTCGGTCGCCGCCATCGCCACCGACTCGCCCTCGATGTCGATGCGGATGCCGGTGAGCATCGGCAGCGTGTCGTCGCGGCTGGCCGCGGGGGCGACCTGGCCCACCGCGGAGGCGAACACCCCGCCGCCGACGGCGCCGACGACCGGCGGCATCGCGGGCAGCGTCGGGAAGTCCTCGACCGGCATCGTGATCAGGCCGAACTCCGCGCTCCCGCAGGTCAGCACCGCCTCCTGGCCATCGGTGACGATCTCGACGTCGTCGTCGGGCAGGCTGCGGCTGATCTCGGCCAGCAGCCGGCCGGGGATCAGCACCCTGCCCTCCTCGGCCACGTCGGCGTCGACCGCAGCCCGCGCGGAGACGTCGTAGTCGAAAGCGGACAGGGTCAGCTCGTCGCCCGCCTCCAGCAGCAACCCGGAGAGAACGGGGACGACGGGGCGGCTCGGCAGGACGCGGGCGGCCCATGCCACCGCATCAGCCAGAACATCGCGGTTAACCCGGATTTTCACCTGATACCACCTCTTCGTCGCGCGCCGTGCTCTATGAAAATAGCCGGTGCCACCGACAACTCCCGGCCGTCCGCAGGAGATGGGTGGGCGTCTGCCGGGGGTTCGAGGGGGTGCTTGGCGAGGCGGCTGCCGGCGGTCAGCGGTTGTTGAGGTAGGCGAGGACGGCGAGGACGCGGCGGTTGTCGTCTTCCGAAGGGGCCAGGCCCAGCTTGGCGAAGATGGAGGCCGTGTGCTTGGCGACGGCGCTCTCGCTCAGGTAGAGCCGCTGGGAGATGGCGGCGTTGGAGCGGCCCTCGGCCATCGTCTCCAGGACCTCGCGCTCGCGGGGCGTGAGCGCGGCCAGCGGTTCGTTGCGGGCGTTGCTGGCCAGGAGTTTGGCGATCACCTCCGGGTCCATGGCGGTGCCGCCCGCGGCCACGCGGCGTACGGCGTCGACGAACTGCTCGGCGTTGAAGACGCGGTCCTTGAGCAGATAGCCGATCCCGCCCGAGCCGTCGGCCAGCAGCTCGCGGGCGTAGAGCTGCTCGACGTGCTGGGACAGCACGAGCACGGGCAGGCCGGGCACCTGCTTCCTGGCCGCGAGCGCGGCCTGCAGGCCCTCGTCGGTGAACGTGGGCGGCAGGCGCACGTCGACGATGGAGACGTCGGGGCGCAGCTCCAGCAGACCCTTCAGCAGCTCGGGGCCGCTCTCCACGGCGCCCACGACCGTGAAGCCGTGGGCCTGGAGCAGGTGCACCAGGCCGTCGCGGAGCAGGTAGAGGTCTTCGGCGACGAGTACGCGGCTCATCAGCAGATGGGCCGCGGGAGCAGCTGCCCGAGCCAGGGGTCGCGGTTGTGTCTGGCGGGGATGCGGACGGCCATGGCATGCATGATGACACCGACCGCGGTCATTCCGAGAATCGCCGGCCACTGCAGCGGCTCGGGCAGGTGCAGGGCGAGGAACCAGCTCGGGTTGTCGCCGTCGTACCCGAGGAGTTTGTGGCCGCCGGCCACGAGGCCCTGCGGGAAGGTCGGGCACCAGGCCGTCGCCCACAACCCGATGACCAGGGCCGACTTCCAGCGCGGCATCTCGGGCAGCTCGCCGAACCAATACTCGGGCAGCACCCGCGGCAGTTCCATGGTCACCGTGGTGGGGCCCCCGGGAGGGCTGTGCAGGGCGAGCACGCCGTCGAAGGCGGCCAGCCGGCGCTCGATGCCGGCCAGTCCGCTGCCCTTCGACGGGTCGGCGCCTCCCATGCCGTCGTCGGTGACGGTGACGCGCAGCGCGCCGCCGTGGGCGCTGATGTCGACGGTCGCGGTACGGGCGTCCCCGTGGCGGGCGGCGTTGGACAGCAGCTCGCTGACGGCGAAGTAGACCGCGGCCTCCACGGGCGCGTCGGGCCGGTGCGGCAGGTCGACGTTCACCGTGACCTGCAGCGGGCTGTCGATGGCGAGGGCGCGTACGGCGTCGGGCAGGCCGCGCTCGGCCAGCACCGGGGGGTGGATGCCGCGGATGACCCGGCGCAGCTCGGTGAGGGTCTCGGAGGAGGCGTCGCGGGCCTTGGCCAGCAGCGCCTTGGCGGCGTCCGGGTCGGTGTCGACCAGCTGCTCGACGGCGCCGAGGGTCATGCCGATCGCCACGAGCCTGGCCTGGGTGCCGTCGTGGAGGTCGCGTTCGATGCGGCGCATCTCGGCGGCCTGGGAGTCGGCGGCGAGGTTGCGCGTCCGCCTCAGGTGGCTGACCTGGCCGGCCAGGCGGCTGGCCGCGGTCGCGCCGAGCAGCAGGTCGGCCCAGAGCGCGTAGACGCGCATGCCGCGTCCGGGCATCACCAGGAACAGCGGCACCAGCGCGACCTTCACCAGCGGGTCGAACAGCAGCCAGACCTCGTCGCGCCAGGTCGCCGGGTCGGTGAGCAGCCATTTGAACCGGTCGTTCCAGGCCGGCACGCGCGGCGTCTTGTAGAGCGTACGGTCGGAGCGGTACATCCCGTCGGCCTGCGGCACGGGAGGCGGCGGCGCGGGCAGGTAGGGAGGCTCGATGGCCAGGCCCGTCCAGCGGGCCACGAGCCGCCGGTGCAGCTGGGCGACCCGCCTGACCATCCGCACCTGCGGCGGGAACAGGAAGACCATGCCCAGCGCGAACGACAGCAGCAACATGACGGCGGCCAGGGCCACCGCCGGCACCTGGACGCCGGCGAGCGCGAGCAGGACCGCGAGCCGGCCGAACCTTCGAAGCATGCTCTCCAGTCTGCGGTAACCGGACATTCCCGGTCACTGTACCTAGCACCACATCTTCTGCGACGTTCACACCTGGCGGGTGGTGGAGAGTGCCCAGCGTTTGTTGGTGTCGTTGACCGCCAGCTCGGCCGGGGTGAGGTCGATGTGGACCGGGATGCCGGGCCTGCCGCCGACCTTGACGAGGAACTTCCCCCGGCCCGGGGGCTCGCCGTCGCGATCGCGGGCGCTGTCCCAGCTGGGCGGGGTGGACCAGTCGACGATCATGCGTTGCTCGTGCGCGGACATCCGCACGACCTGGGTGAGCGAGGCCATCTCGGCCTCGGGCAGCCCGCCACAGATGATCAGGCCGGCGCGTTCGGCGAAGCCCCGGGCCTTGAGCCGGTCGGCCTCCTCCGTGAGGGCCAGCAGGTCGCTCATGGTGTGCGTGATCATCGCCTGGCCGACGCCTCGTTGCCGGTTCAGGCGGGTGAGCGCGTCGACCCGGTCGACCAGGCCGCGCCCGGCCCGCAGCACGCGCCACAACTCGTCCAGCACCACCCAGAAGCGACGCTGCGGCGCCAGCTGGGCATCGGCCAGGGCGTTCGCTGCCTCGATCGCGCCGAACCCCTCCGACCAGCAGGCCAGCAGCACCGCGGCCTGCAGCTCCTGATCGGCTTCGTCGATCCCGGAGATGTCGATGCAGATCCCGGCCGGGGTGTCCAGCCGGATGGGGGTGGTGGTGGCCCGGGCGAAGGCGTCGCCGAGCGGCCCGTCCAGCAGTCCGAGCAGGGAGGCGTGCAGGGGGTCGACGACGTGCCGATAGCGCTCGTCGCTGCCGCGGGCCAGGGTGACCGCGCGTACCGGGTCGGGGCCGACGTCGATGACGTGGATCAGGTCGGGCAGGATCGGCACGCCGTGGTGGCGCTCGTCCAGCACCCGCAGCGCCGCCGAGAGAATGGTGCGTTCGGTGTCGGCCACGGGCCGGCCGCGCACGATGGTGATCAGGGCGGCCACGGCGTTGAGACGCCGGCCGTGCGCGTCGGCCAGCAGCCGTTCGCGGTCCAGGCCGGACAGCCGCGCGGCGGCGGCGCCGATCTCGCCGGGATCGAGCACGTTGAGCGCGCCGAGTCCGCGGCCGAGCTTGATGATCTGCCCGCCCATGGCGGCGATGAGATCGGTGTAGTCGGGCTTGAGATCGCCCAGCACCAGGGGGATCACGCCGTAGCCGGCCAGGCCGACGACCTGGCGGCGGACCAGGGTCGACTTGCCCAGGCCCGGCTTGCCGAGGACGAGCTCGGAGGGGTTGTGGATCAGCCCGGCGCGGGCGAACCACGAGATCGGGTCACAGCACAGGGTCGCGCCGCCGGTCAGCTCACGCCCGAGCGGCACGCCGATCGCCGGTGTGCTGGACCCGACCCCGAACGGCCACAGCCCGCACACCTGGACGGTGGTGCCGCGCCATTCCGGTGGCGCCTCCACGTACGGCACGCGGCCACCGCCGCGCCCGCCGTACCCGCGCGCGCCGGGCCGTCGGCCGAAAGGCGGGGAGGTGCGATTCCTACCTGGCATCTCAGAGGAGGTCACATCGCCTCCCGGACGAAGGTGGGGACCCGCAGGTGGTCGGGCAGGACCAGGCCGAGGGGCAGCGCGGCGGCGAAACAGGCGGCTTGGGCGCCGTACATGCGGCGCAGCCTTACCCGCGCCGACGGGGCGAGTGTGTCGATCGCGGCGGCGGCCGCGGGCAGGTCCTCCGGCCGCGGGACGGTGGCGGTGACGAGCATGGCGAAGCGCACCACGCCCGCCCCCTTGGCCTCCTCGCGGGCGCTCTGGTCGGCGGCGGCCACCGCCACCGTGTCGCGGGCGGCGGCGTTGGCGCCGCCGAGGCGGAAGCGGGCGTCCTTGCGGTCGCGCTCGACCAGGCGGGCGGCGCTGCCCGGGTCGTAAGGCCGGTACAGCAGGGAGACCCGCTTGCGGGTGATGTCGCGGTGCGGGGCGAGCAGATCGGTGAGCACCGGCGAGAGCACCTCGCCCCGGGGGGCTTCGCTCATCCCCCAGGTGACGGAGACCCCGGAGTCGTGCCGATAGTGGTCCCAGGCCTCCTGGGCGGCGGCCGGGCCGATCTGGTCCCAGGGCTGCGCGAGCGGCTCGCCGCCGGAGCGGGCCGCGTCCAGCAGCGGGTGGCTCGCGGGGTCGTAGGCGATCCGGATCGCCTCGGCGATCTCGGCGCTGGTCATGGGCCGGGCGGCGCCCGCGCCTGCCATGCTGAGCCCGGCGGTCAGGCCGGGCAGGCGGGTGGCGATCTCGCGGGTCATGGCCTCGGTGGTGCGGAGTCGGCCGCCGCGCGGGTTCGCGGCGTAGGTGACGGCTATCCGGGTGGAGACCTGCGCGGATCCGGCGGGGTAGGTCCGTACGACGTCGTTCAGGACGGCCGCCGCCAGTGCCGGGGCGTCGGGTGAGAGGTTGTCGGCGACCTCGCGCCGGAGCCGGGTGCCGAGGTCGGGCGCGGTCTCGATGGTGACGGTGGCCGCCACGAGGGACGGCTCGTAGGCGAGGCCCGCCAGCCACTGGCCCCAGTGCGCCACCCAGGTGTCGACCTGGTCGCCGTCGACCAGCGCGGCCCCGTCCACGGATGCCTCGAACACCGCCGTGTAATGACCGGTCGTCGGCACGACGATCAGGCCGAAGTCGCGGCCGCGGGAGTCGGTGGCGTCCACGACGTGCGAGCAGGCGGCCAGGCCGGGCAGCTGGAAGGCGCCGGCGTGGGTGAAGCCGAGCGGTCCCGATCGGTACAGGTGCCGGCCGCGCCCGCGACCGCGCAGCCAGGACAGGCGGGCGACCGCGATCTGCAGGCCGGTACGGCCATGCCGATCGCGCACCAGCAACATCGGCGCCAGGACGAAGGCGATGGCCGCCGCGAGGACCAGCGCGGCCCGCAGCGAGACCATCATGGTGATCAGGCAGGCGACCAGGCCGCCGAGGAGCAGCAGGGTGCCCATCAGTCCCAGCTCGCCGATCCCCGGGCTGGCGGGGCGACGCCAGTTGCCGTAGGTGCGCTCGGAGTCAGTGGTCGCCATCCGGTCCTCCTTCTCGTGGGGCTGGCTGGGTGCTCTTCGTGGCCACGGCGGCGCTCGGGGCGTTGCCCAGGGGGTCCGTCGCGGGTCCGGTCGCGCGTGCGCCGCACGGCCCGGCGGGGCGGGCGGCCCTGTCCGCGTCCACGCCGGAGCCGGCGGAGTGGTTCCTGCCGAGCGCGGGCAGGACCCGGGCTCCGGTGGCGACGCCCCAGACGGTCATGGCGGCGCCGGAACCGCCGACTCCGGAGCCGACCGCGCTGATCGCCGGGGACAGCAGCCGCATCAGCGCCGGCAGCGTCACGACCGCCAGGATGATCACCAACATCCCGGACAGCTGCGCCAGCTCGGAGGCCGGAGTCCCCATGGCCAGGAAGGCATAGCCGTAGACCGTCGCGGCGGCGGGCTTGTACAGGGCGAAGGCGAGCGCCCAGACCGCGATGCGGGTCAGCCAGACGCGCCCCGCCTGGGTGCCGCTCAGGGCGGCCGCCGTCGGCAACATCCCGGCCAGCAGCCCGAGCACGACGACGCGCGCCAGCATCAGCATGATCTGCAGGACGCAGGAGATGATCGAGACGAAGGCCAGGATGATCATCAGACCTGGGGGCAGTGTCAGGCTCTGGAAACTCGCCAGCCGAGTGATCGCGGCGGAGAAATCGGCGCCGGACAGCGCCTGGCCGATGATCCAACCGGAGTAGGCGTCCCCGGCCTCGACCAGCAGCGACATCACCGCCGTCCCGCAGCCGGTGACCACCGTCAGGGTCAGCAGGCCCGCCATGGCCCGCACCGCGGGCTCGGCCCGCCGCCACAGGGCGAGCCGGCCCGCGGCGATGATCAGACCCAGCACCGCCAGCAGGGCGACGTACCAGTGCGTACGCTCCTGCAGCCAGGCCACCGGACCGACGCTGTCGGACAGGGGCGGCCCCGGGGCGGTGCTCGCGGAGAAGTCGGCCATCATGCTCAGGACCTTGACCTGGGCCTCCTGCAGCGCAGCGGCGAGCTCCTCGATCGCGCCGCCGCCGGCGCCGCCCTCGCCGGCGCCGCCGATCCCCGCGCAGACCGCATCGGCCCCGGGCAGGTCGCACAGGCCAGGGTCCGGGGCGAGCGACGGCACGGACCTCATCGCGATCACACCCCTCCCCAGGGCACGAACCCCGCCAGCGAGGTCACCGCCTGCAGGCTCGGGCTGATCGACCCGTCGGGCTGCAGCCGCAACCGCCAGTCGTCGCCGCTCCACACCACGGTGACGGTGTTGACCTGCAGATGCCCCGTGGCCGCGAAGCGGGAGACCAGTTGGACGGTGGCCACCTCAGGGGTGTAAGAGGCGATCGCGAAGGCGGCCAGCTGCCCGTAGCCGCCGGCGGCCCGGCCGGTGTCGGTACGCACCCGGCTTCGCTGAGCGACGTAGGCGTCCCGGCCGGAGCCCGGCATCACCTGCAGCCTGACGACGCGCCGCCAGTCGTCGGCCAGGACGAACCTCGTGGCGATCTGCCAGGCGGCGATCAGCGCGCCGGTCGGCGTACGGGTGTAGCAGCGGCTCACGTCGCCCTCCCTGCGGTGCGGGCCGTGCTCGCGTGAGGCGGGTTCGGCGACCCCGTGGAACACCGTCCACACGACGTCGTCGGGCGGCCGCGTCGGCAACGTCCGGGAGACGGGGGTGGCCGGGCACCGGCCCGGCCCCGTGGCGGACGGCGTGGACGGCATGGACGGCGTGGACGGCATGGACGACGTGGAGGGCATGGGCGGCGGGGCGGCCGCCGACGCCGGTCCGGTCGAGCCGGACGGAGCGGGCGGCGGCTGCCGGTCGGCGGTGGAGTCGCGGTCGGGCAGCGCGAGCACGATCACGGTCGGCACCGCCAGCAGGGCCACGAAAACGGTTGCCGCCCAGAACGCCGCACCGCGCGGGACGCGCGGAGACGCCGGGGTGGAGAGATCGGGCGGCTCGGAGGATCGTCGGCTGGTCGTGGTCATGACAGCAGGGCGCCCACCAGGCCGGAGGCCGAGCCGAGGAGCACGCAGGCGGCCATCACCCACGCCAGCCCCGCCGCGTGCCGGCCGCCCTCGCCGCGGTGGTGGACCAGGGCCATCCGGGCGGCCACGCCCATCACGCCGGCCACGCACACCCCGGTCACGATCCACGCCGCCCAGCCCAGCGCCGTCAGGAGTTTCTCCGATCCGGGTGGCGGCGTCCCCACGCCCGGGTCCGGAACGCCGGTGAGCAGGAGCAGATCGGACAGCACATGCGTCATGAAGGTCCTCCGGTGTGATCGGATGCGATGATCTGGTGCAATTCGCCGGCCCCATGACCGTGTCCCAGAGTGCATGCTCGTAGAGAAGTGACCAAGCCCCGCCCTATTTCTCCCAAAACTGGGGCGCCCGCAGCGGCCGACCATCCGAATAACCGGCCACACGGGCCGTTGACCAGGTAAAACCTTACTGCGCGGGATCACGGTCGGCCATGAGCGACACCTTTCTCGATGCGACATCCACAATGGCCGGTAGCCCGCGTTGACGAAATTGAAATGGCGGCGAGAAGAGGCATCGGGGCGCGTTCGTCATGAATAAGGGTGGAAAACTGGCCATCGTGGCGACGGCCGCGTTCCTGGCTCTCCTGATCGGCTTGGTGATCCTTCTGAGCGGTCGTCCGCAGGGGCCGGGCCCGGCGGCCTCGCTGCGTCCCGGCACCGTCCCCGCCGCCTACCAGGCGTGGATCAGCCGGGCCGGCCGGTTGTGCCCGCAGGTCAGCCCACCGCTCATCGCCGCCCAGGTGGAGGCCGAGAGCGGCTGGCGGCCCACGGCCCGGTCCAGCGTGGGCGCGCAGGGCATGGCGCAGTTCATGCCCGCCACCTGGACCGGCTACGGCCGGGACGCCGACGGCGACGGCGTCACCAGCCCCGACGACCCCGAGGACGCGATCATGGCCATGGCGCGGTACGACTGCGCCCTCGCCCGCACCCTCGCGCGGCTGCCCGGGGACGTGACCTCCAACATGCTCGCCGCCTACAACGCCGGCCCCGCCGCGGTGCTGCGCCACCAGGGCATCCCGCACTATCCGGAGACCCAGGAGTACGTCCGCCGCGTCCTCGCCCGCGTCGCGCACTACACCGACACGTCGACCACGGCGATCGGCGCCACCCGCTTCGGCGCCGCCGTGGTGGCCACCGCCGAGCGCTGGCTGGGCACCCCCTACGCCTGGGGCGGCGGCGGCCCAGGCGGTCCGACCCCCGGCATCGGCGGTGGCAGCGGCATCGTCGGCTTCGACTGCAGCGGCCTCGTCCTCCATGCCGTCTGGGCCGCCTCCGGCGGTCGCGTCCAGCTCCCCCACCTGGCCGCCGCCCAGGCGACCGAGTACGGCACCCCGGTCCCCCGCGACCAGTTGTTGCCCGGCGACGTCATCGGCATCGACCACCGCGACGGCGGCGGCATCAGCCACATCGTCATCTACATGGGCCGTGGCCAGGTGATCCATGCGCCCCGCCCCGGCGACGTCGTCCGCATCGCCCCCTTGAGCGCCTTCGCCTCAGCCGCCTGGACCATCCGGAGGTACGCATGAGCCCGCGGCCCCGAAACGCCGTACCGCCCACCGTCACGGCCGTCGTCGCCGCCACGACCCTCACGCTCGCCGGATGCGTCGCCACCGGGCCCGCCCTCGTACGGGTGACACCGACTCGGCAGCCCTCGGCGGCGCCCGGCCACGCGGCCACCACCGCCGCCCCGGACCCGGCCGCCCCGGATCCCGGCACGATCGACCAGCGCGACGCCGACGCCGTCAGCACCGCCGTCCTGACCACCATGTGGAGCATCGACACCACCGCCGACCGCGACCAGCGCGATGCCGTCCTGCGCGCCGCCGGCTGGCTGAGCCCGGACTACCTGGCGGACCTGCGGACCGCCCCGCGGGTCGGCACGGATGCCGCCTGGACCACGTGGGCCGCCCACCGCGCGCGCACGCGGCCGACCCTGACGGCAGGTCGTGACACGCGGCCACCCGACACCGCGACCCACGCCTACCGCCAGTGGCAGCTCGCCGTCACCCCGATCGGCGCCGACGGCTGGCGTGGCCGGCCGCTCACCATGACGGCGTTCGTCGCCCTGCACCGCGACCGGCGCTGCGCCCCCTGGCGCGTCGCCGCCGTCACGTTGCGCTGACCTCGCCGCGCCCGGACCGGCCCGGCGTCCGCCGAGAACAGGCCAGAACAGAAAGGCGCGGTGGCCGGCTCCGCGTGGAACCGGCCACGGCGCGTTCGGCAAGTGCGGGCCTCAGCCCTTGCTGACCTCCTGCACGTCCAGCCGCTTGTCGGCCTTGGACGCCATCGGCTGGCGCGTCTCAACGGTGATGTTGTACTCCCCGACCATCGCCACCTTCGTGAGCGCCTGGTAGGTGCCGGGTCGCCCGGGCACCTCGGTCATGACGATGGGCCCCTCCTTGTGGGCCATCGGCATGGCGACCATGTCCGTCCAGGCGACGACCTGCGCCCTGGTGATCGGGTCGTAGGTGCGCGGCGCACTCACCTGGGCCTCGATCCGTACCTGGAGGTCACCGAGGTGGGTGGCGGTCACGTCGATCGCGGCCGCCGACCGGGCCGCGGCCGCTCCCAGAGCCGCCGGTGGCACACCGGCCGCCGGGCCGGCGACCGGCGCCGACGGCGCCGTCGGCCGGGTGACGAGGAAGCCGACCACCCCGATGGCCAGGGCGAACGTCATCCCGACACAGCCACCGAGCAGCAGGCCGTGGCGGAACGGCGTCAGCCCCGCGGATGTGCGCGGCCTGCGTCGTCCGGCCGAGGCCGGCCGGCGGGCCGGAGCACCGGGCTGCTGGTCGTGCTCGGGCCTGAGCCTGCTCATCAGTCTCATCGCGACCGCCGCCCGTTGCTCTGACCCGCCGCGCCGAACCACGCGTACGGCAGCTCCGACTCGGCGGGCTCGTGGCCCTCATCGCGCTCGTACGGCGGCCGCTGCTCGACCCGCTCCCGGTCCCCTTCCCGCGTCCGGCGGTCGGGCAGCGGGATCAGGTCCGGCCGGAGCGTGGCGTGCACCCGGAACAGCCCCCACTGTCCACCGTTGAGGTGACGCGGCAGCGTGCTGGAGCGGTAGAGGTAGTCGCCCGGCACGTGGCGGTACCCACCGGCCCCACCGGTGCTCGCCGGGTCGGCGACGATGTCGTAGACCACGCCGGGAACGATGTTGTAGACACTGCCCGGGTTGAACTGCCCCTGGGTGGCCGCGATCTGGGACTGCGGGTCGGCGGGCGACCGGCGCCAGGTGTGCGCGTGCAGGGCGAAGCTCGTGGAGCGCGGGTCGCCCACGGCCTGTCCGACCCGGAAGACCGTCCTGTCGCCGGCGTACGCCTCGAACACCGGCGTGGCCGGGTCACCGTGCACGAGGGAGCTGAAGATGTTGGTGATGTTCTGGTCCACCGCGAACCGGTGCGACCAGGGCTCGTTCGTGTAGTTGATGGAGAACTCCCCCTGGTCCTCCGGGTCGTCGGCCTCCCGGCTCGGTTCGAGCACCAGGTCGAAGTTGTCCGGCACCGGCTTGTCGTCCATCGGGTTGTTGTTCGTGTCCTTGCGGAACAGCGCCAGGTCGCTGTTCATCAGGACGATGTTCTCCCGGAAGTCCGGCCTCGTCGGGTGGGTGACCACCGCGCTGGTGCCGCTGCTCAGCGGCCGGCCGGTCTTCGGGTCCAGATACGCGGAGCCGGGCGCCTCGATGATCAGCGCCCCGTACAGGCCGTGGTGCAGATGGTTCTGCACGTCGGCGTGGTCCCGCAGCAGCGCCATCCCGACCGTGTCCCTGGGCAGCGTCCAGTGGTACCGGATGCTGCGCCCGGGTGCCACCGCCTTGGGCGGCAGCGCCTGGACGAGTTGCGGGCTGATCGACGCCTTCGCGCTCACCGGGAAGGGCTTGAAGCCGGGCACGTTCTCCTCGCCCCGGGGCGGTCGCTGGAGGCACTGCGGGAAGCGCACCTCGTTCCTCTTGAAGCCGAGCTGCCCCGGTTCCAGCGCCTCGTGGCAGTGCGGTCGCATCTTCCGCGGATCGAGCTTGTTGGTGAAGTTGACCGTCACGCAGTCGCCCGCGTTCGCTCTGATCACCAGTGGCTCGGGTTTCTTCGTGCCGTCACGCAATGCCTGCTCGTCGGACGCCAGCGCGTACATCAGGCCGTTCGGGTCGTGATCGCCGGACTTGTTGTAGGTGATGTCCTTGTTCATGGCGATGATGTCGAAGGTCCGGTTCTGGCCGGTCCGGCAATGTGTCGGCCGGGCTTGGTGCCGAGCCGACACCAACTCGGTCAGCCGGTCGTCGGGCTCGCCGTCCTCACCCGTGCAGGTGTCCCGCGGGAAGTCCGGCAGCTCGCGGATCGGCGCCCTCCCGGAGCTCGGATTGGAGCACGAGAAGATGCGGAACAGTCCCCAGTCCCCGAGGAACCAGTCGTCCGCGCCCGCGTAGTTGTACTGGTAGTCGAGCACCCGCATCTCCCCTGTCGGGGGCGGCGGTGGATCGTCCGCCGGCGGAACCACGTCGAAGTATTCGAGCATGCCGATGTGTTGTGCCCCGACGACGTTCGACTCGGGATCCTCAGGCTCGAACCTCCATCGGAACTGGTCGAGGTTGAATCCGTGCGACTCCTCTTGGGAGAGCTGGAAGAGCCGGAACTTCACCGGGTCGCCCTGGAACGCCCGCAGCAACGGGGTGAACGGATCTCCGTGGACCCTCGAGTCGAACAGGTTCGCCGGGTCCCTGTCCCTGCGGGCCTCGAACGGCTCCAACCGGTAGTTGACCCCCATGCCGCCCTGGTCGTCGTTGCTCGACGGGAACTTGGCCGGGAAGATCGGCACCCCGAACCGGGTCTCGAATCTGTCGTCGTCACGTGTCCTCGGGTCGTTCGGCTGGAACAACGGCACGTGGTCCTCGATGAAGAGGGAGAAGTTGCGGTAGTCGACACCGTCCGTGGGCTGGTTGTTGACGTCGATCGTCGGCTCGCAGTGCACGTCGAAGACGGTTCCGATGACCGGCCTCGTTCTGGAGTGCGGCAGTGCCGGCACGCACCCGGCCGGGTGGATGGTCGAGCCGCCGAAGAGACCGTTCTTCTGATGGACGTTCGGGAAGAAGTGGTCGTGGAACGAGTTCGTCTTCACGTTGTCGTGCACGTAAGCGCGGAAGATGATCGTGTCACCTGTGTCGGCGCCCTGGTCGTAGTTCCAGCCGTTGGCGGCTCCGTCGGACGACAGCACGTCGAAATGCACCATGTGCTGGTGAATGCTGACTTCGTTGGTGATCTGCAGGCGGTCGAAGACCGTACCGCCGAATCTTCGGGGCAACTCGTTGGTCATCTTGTAGACCACGCAGTCGCCGACGTTGAGGATGGGCGCGAAGGGCTCCGGTTTCTTGCCGTTCAGCACCGCCCGTTTGTCGGATTGCAGGACGTAGACCCGTGCCTGCGGGTTGGTCCATTCCAACTCCGGGTTGTACTGCTGCTCGATCTGGATGACCGCGACCTTGAACACCTTGACAGGACGGCCCGGAGGACACGGATCCTGGAAGAAGGCCCCCGGCATCTGCGCGCCCGGGTCGGCCGCCGCCCTCTCCAGAGGGGTGGGCGGGAAGTCTCCGTCCGGCGCCCGCTGTTCGACCCCGAGCGGCGGCTTGGGCGCCTTGAAGCCGAACACCCCCGGGACGAAGAACGGGAAGCCCGGCATCTGCGGCGTGGGTGCCGGCGGCGGCTGACGGCCGGGGATCTCCGGCTGATAGTCGAAGTCCGGCAGCGGCGACAGCGGCGGCACGGGTGTGCCGTCAGGGTTCTTCCGCGTTCCGTCCGACAGCTTGTCCAGCGTGCGGTTGAGACCCCACATGCCGGTGGCGAAGTGCGGATAGAGGTGGCAGTGGAAGATGACGTCGCCGAAGGTCGCCGGCTTGCCCTCACGCTCCGCCCCCGCGCCGCCCTGGGCCACCAGGCCGTAGTGGCTTCCCGGGGAGACCGCCTGCACGTCGAGGATGTTGGTCCTCCTCGTGAGGTGGTCGGGCCGGCTGATCTCGTCGATGCCGCCCTCGTCCTCCGGGTCGAACATCCAGCGGTTGACGTGCCAGTGGAAGGTGTGGGTCTCGAACTCGGCGGGATTCAGCAGCCGGATCTGGGTCGGCTCGGCGCGGTAGTTCTCGAACACCAGGTCACCGCCGCCCGGGTCGCCGAACGGCCACGAGGAAAGTGACGTCTCCTCACCGATGCAGCGCTCGGCGTCGAACCCCTGAGCGTTGCGCCTGGCCTCCGGGCACCCCACCTCCTCGCGGTTGTACCCGGGCTCGGCGCGGTAGTTGAAGGCGAACCACTCGAGCTTGACCGGGATCTCGCCCTGCACCAGGGCGTCGGCGTCGCCACCGCCGAGACCGGGCAGCGTGCCTCTGGTCAGCAGCCTGAGCTGCTCTCTCGTGGGTCGCACACACTCCGAACTGGACGATGGCACATCGTCCCTGGCGCGGCAGAACCGGGTGAGGATGCCGGGCTCGGCCTCCACCTCGTCGTGCATGAACAGCACGTGCTCACGGAAGTCCACGCCGTTCGGCCGCTTGATGACGGCCCGCGTCCCGGACTCCAGCGGCTCGCCGGTGTGGGAGTCCACCCAGGTCGCCCCGGGCTCCTCGATGACGAACACGCCGAAGGCGCCGAACGCGTGCGAGCCGATGAAGCGCACGTCGCCGTTGCGGTCGATCGGCCGGGTCTGCTGGGAGGTGAAGTCCGCCCCGTCCTTGAACTGGAACTCCCCCTGCGTGTTGGCGTGCAGACTGTAGGTGATGGTCTCGCCGGGCCGGGCGGTGGAGTCCGGGTTGTTGCCGACCGCGGTGCCGTCCGAGCGCTTGACGTCGTAGTCGAGGCCGTCGAAGTGCATGGAGGCGTTCGGGGCCTTCGCCGGGTCGAAGTCGATCTCCGGAACGCTCAGGGCGGGCGCGAACTCCCGCGGTCGGGGGGTCACCGTGCCGGGGCGCCGCAGGACCTCGCCCGGCAGCGTGAAGATCGCGTTGTCGCGGATCTCCCTGTTCAGCGGCGGCGCCGGTTCGTTGAGCCGGTTGGTGAAGCGCACCTTGATGCAGTCGCCCTGGTTGGCGCGCAGGGTGAGCGGCTCGATCAGGTCGTTCAGCGATCCCAGTCGCGGGTCGGCGGCCCGCGCATAGGTGGCGCGCACCTCCGCGATGTTCTTGTCGAGGACGTACATGCGTCCTTCGGGCACCACGTCACCGAAGCGGTTGACGAACAGCGGCACGTTGATCAGGGAGACATCGAATCTCCTGGGCTCCTGCCCGGCGCAGGGGTGTCGTGTCGGTACCTGAGCGCTGGGCAGCCTCTCGGCGATCGCGTGGCTCATCAGCCACATCGACCCTCCGGCCAGGGCCATCCACAGCGCCGCACCGGTGACCAGCAGCACCTTGAGCGGCCAGGACCGGTTGCGGGACCGGCGAGCGAGGAAGGCCGCAGCGACGACGGCCAGCACGAGTAGCGGTATGAAATCTGCGTACGGCGCGGACAACTGTCCTCCTACCGAATATCCACCGAATGAAAGAAATTCGGTCAGAGGGGATGACCGCCTGCACCGCGTGGGAGCCTTCGAGACTTTCGACTACACGGCTGCCTTGGCGTGCATGATCAGATTAGGGGCGGGAACGCCGGAATCGCCGACGACCCGCCGAAAGTTTTCGCAGGTCAGCCGCCGCGTGTTTGCTTCTCAGCGACGTGCCCAGATCGGGCGGGCGCCGGTGACGTTGGTCATCAGGGAGTAGAGCGAGGTGCACGCCGTGACGAACATCCGGTTGCGCTTGAGGCCGCCGAACACCAGGTTGGACGTGGACTCCGGGAGCCGGAGCCGGCCGATCAGGGTGCCGTCGGGGTCGAAGCAGAGCACGAACGTCCCCGCCGAGGCCCAGATCCGGCCGGTGTTGTCGAGCCGCAGTCCGTCGAAGCCGTCGTCGGCCTCGGCGAAGACCTTGCCGCCCGTCAGCGTGCCGTCGTCGGTCACGTCGAAGACCCGCACATGCTTGCCGGGGGTGTCGGCGACGTAGAGGCGCCGTTCGTCGAGCGAGAAGGCCAGGCCGTTGGGCCGGGCGAAGTCGCCGGCCACCATGCGCACCTCGCCCGTCACCGGGTCGGCCCGGTAGACGTGGCAGCCGTCGATCTCCTGCTCGGCGGCGTGGCCCTCGTAGTCGCTGAGGATGCCGTACGGCGGGTCGGTGAACCAGATGGAACCGTCGGAGCGGACCACCACGTCGTTGGGGCTGTTGAACCGCCTGCCCTGCCAGCGGTCGGCGATCACGGTGATCGAGCCGTCGTGCTCGGTGCGGGTGACGCGGCGGCCGCCGTGCTCGCATGAGACGAGGCGGCCCTCGCGGTCGAGCGTGTTGCCGTTGGTGTAGCCGCACGGGCTGCGGAACGGGCCGACCGCGCCGGTCATCTCGTCCCAGCGCAACATCCGGTCGTTGGGGATGTCGCTCCAGACCAGGAACCGGCCGGCGGGGAAGTAGACCGGCCCCTCCGCCCAGCGGGTGCCCCGATGGAGCACCTCGATCCGGTCGTCTCCGCCGACCCCGGCGAACCGCTCGTCCAGCACCTCGAACTCGGTGGCGATCGTTTCCATACGACAAACCATACGCCGTTCGGTGTCTTGGCAGAACAGCCAGATAGCATTCGGCTGTGGACGACATCGACAGGATGCTGATCGGCCTGCTGCAGGAAGACGCGACCCGGTCGTACGCGGCGCTGGGCGAGGCCGTGGGGCTGTCCGGCGGGGCGGCGCACGAGCGCGTACGGAAACTGCGCGAACGCGGGGTGATCCGGCGCACCACGGTCGAGGTGGACCAGGCGGCGCTCGGACGCACGGTGACGGCGTACGTGCTGGTGCACGGCGGCGCGTGGATGGGCAGCAGCAGTCCCGCGCTGGCCGCGATCCCGGAGGTCGAGGAGGCCCACGTCATCGCGGGCCCGGCGTCCCTGCTGCTGAAGGTCCGCACGTCCGGCACCGGCGAGCTGCAGGACGTCCTGCGCCGGGTCTTCGAGGTGGACGGCGTGACGGGGACGCAGACGATCGTCGTCCTGGAGACGCTCGTCGAACGGACCCTCAAGTAAAGTTCAGGTATGTCGAAGGTCGCGTGGAACACCAAGGAACTCACGGTCGGCCAGCTCGCCGAACGCAGCGGCGTGGCCGTCTCCGCCCTGCACTTCTACGAGTCCAAGGGTCTGATCAGCAGCCGGCGCACGGCCGGCAACCAGCGCCGCTACAGCCGTGACACCCTGCGCCGGGTCGCCTTCATCAGGCTCGCCCAGCGCATCGGCATCCCGCTGAAGGTCATCAAGGACGCCCTGGCCGAGCTGCCCGACGGGCGCACCCCCACCCGCGCCGACTGGGCCCGGCTGTCGGCGGCCTGGCGCACCGAGCTCGACGACCGCATCGAGCAGCTCCAGCGGCTGCGCGACGACCTCACCGACTGCATCGGCTGCGGCTGCCTGTCGCTCGACCTGTGCCCGGTCGCCAACCCGCACGACCGGCTGGGCGAGGAGGGGCCGGGCGCGCGACGCATCGACACCCGGCTGTGCCCGCCTCAGGGCTGCGCCGTCACGCCTTCGCCGGCGGCACGATGAGCATCGGCCGGTGCGCGTGGTGCAGCACGTGGTTGGAGACGCTGCCGAGCAGCACCGACCTGACCCCGGCCAGGCCGCGCGAACCGGTCACGATCAACGAGGCGTCGATCTCGTCGGCGACGTCGACGATCGTCTTCCAGATCGACTCGTTGTCGGCCACCGCGCGATAGGTGACGTCCTTGAGCCCCGCGGCGAGCGCCAGGTCGGCCCCCTCCTTGGCGTGCCGCTCGGCCTCGGCGTGGGCCTCGTCCTCGGTGGCGGGGTCGATCGAGCCGGCCGCCAGCGGATACTTCTTGAGCTGCACGAGCAGCGGCTCCCACACCGTGATGACGACGGCGGACTCGGCCGCGAGATGCTTGGCCGCGAACTCGATGGCGGCCCGCGAGTCGGCCGAGCCGTCGTAGGCGACGAGGATGGTCATGGCGTTCTTCCCTTTCGCTTCAGTCCCTCGCTAGAGCGCCGAAACGATCAGCCCTCATCCCGTGTCGGTTGTCTGTTTTGTCACATGTAGGAGCCGGGACGCCCGTTCTCAGGTGCGGGCGGCGCGCCCGCGCCGCCACTGCTCGATCTCGGTCTCCAGCCGCTGCCGGTCGAGCGGCGGGACCGAGATCTGCTCGGCCCACTCCGCCAGCAGGCGGAGGAACTCCTCGCTGTGGCCGGCCTCGACGGTGCCGTGCACGTGGAACCACGTGATGAGCTGGGCCGCGTACGGGGTGTCCGTGTCGCACGCGGCGCACAACACGACCCCGTTCCGGCCCTCCACCGCGACGCCGCCCTCGTTCGTCCAGCCGTACGGCACCCGCGCCAGCAGCAGCCCCTCCTGACGGCAGCGGGGGCACGTGGGCGGCTCCTGGCCGGAGACGATGTCGATCCGCCGCTCCGTCAAAGGGAGATCGCCTCCGGCCCGAACAACTGCTTGATGTCGGCGGCGAACGACGGCTCCGGGTTGACCCGGAAGCCCGGCAGCGACAGCACCACCGTCTTCCCCGCCGAACGGCGCAGGTTGACCAGCACCGGCACCTGGCCCTCGTGCTGCTTGAGCACGTTGCGCAGCTCCTCCACCAGCTGCTGGTTGATGCGCTCCTCACGCAGCTGCAGTGTCACCGGATGCCCGGTGTCGCTGCTGACTCCCGAGACGTCGATCGGCGTCAGCTCGGTCGCGAAGATCGAGATGGCTCCGTCGCGGTTGTTGATCTGCCCGGCGACCGACACCACGGCGTCCTCGCGGAGCTCCAGCGAGTACAGCTCGTACGACCTGGGGAAGAACAGGCACTCCACGGCGCCGTCCATGTCCTCCACCGTGGCGATGGCCCACAGGTTGCCGGCCTTGTTGACGCGCTTGTCCACCTTCGTGATCAGACCGCACACGCGGACGTCGCCGCGGTCTTCGCGACCGCTGTCGAGCAGGTCGGCGATGGTGGTGTCGCGGTTGCGGGCGAGCAGTCGTTCGGTGCCGGCCAGCGGGTGGTCGGACACGTACAGGCCGAGCATCTCCCGCTCGAAGTCGAGCTTGGTCTTCTTGTCCCACTCCATGTCCGGGATCTGGACGGAGAACGCCTCGCCGGCCCCGTCGTCGTCCAGGCCGCCGAACAACGAGTCCTGGCCGTGGGCCTCGTTCTTCTTGATGTCGATGACCGAGTCGACCGCCTGCTCGTGGATCATCAGCAGCGCCTTGCGCTGGTGGCCGAGCGAGTCGAACGCCCCGGCCTTGATCAGCGACTCGATCACGCGCTTGTTGCAGACGACGAGCGGCACCTTGTCGAGGTAATCGTTGAAGTCGCGGTAGCCGCCCTTCTCCGTGCGGGCCTTGACGATGCCGTCGACGACGTTCTCGCCGACGTTGCGGACCGCGCCCATGCCGAACCTGACCTTGTCGTCGCCGACCGCGACGAAGTCGAGCCGGCTGTCGTTGACGTCGGGCGGCAGCACCTGGATGCCCATCTTGCGGCACTCCGCCAGATAGACGGCCGCCTTGTCCTTGTCGTCGCCCACGCTGGTGAGCAGGGCGGCCATGTACTCGGCGGGGTAGTTGGCCTTGAGGTAGGCGGTCCAGTAGGCGACGAGACCGTACCCGGCGGTGTGCGACTTGTTGAACGCGTATCCGGAGAACGGCAGCATGACGTCCCACAGCGCCTGGATGGACTCGTCGCTGTAGCCGTTGCCGCGCATGCCGGCCTGGAAGTTGGCGAACTCCTTGGCCAGGATCTCGGGCTTCTTCTTGCCCATGGCGCGGCGCAGCAGGTCGGCGCCGCCGAGCGAGTAGCCGGCCAGCTCCCGGGCGACGGCCATGATCTGCTCCTGGTAGACGAGCAGATGGAACGTGGGGCCGAGGATCGGCTCCAGCGCGTCCTTCAGTTCGGGGTGGATGGGCTCGATGTCCTGGCGGCCGTTCTTGCGGTGGGCGTAGTTGGTGTGCGCGTTGGCCGCCATCGGGCCCGGCCGGTAGAGGGCGAGCACGGCGGCGATGTCCTCGAACCGGGTCGGCTCCATGAGCTTCAGCAGCTGGCGCATGGGGCCGCCGTCGAGCTGGAAGACGCCGAGGGTGTCGCCGCGGGCGAGCAGCTGGTACGTCTTCTCGTCGTCGAGCGGCAGCTCCAGGGTGTCGAGGGTGACGCCCCGGTTCTGCTCGATGATCTTGATGGCGTGGTCGATGATGCCGAGGTTGCGCAGGCCCAGGAAGTCCATCTTCACCAGGCCCATCGCTTCGCACGACGGGTAGTCGAACCCGGTGATGATCACCTTGTCCTTGTCCCGCATGTGCATCGGGATGAGGTCGAGCAGCGGGTCCGACGACAGGATGACCGCGGCCGCGTGCACGCCGGTGCCGCGGATGAGCCCTTCGATGCCGCGGCCGGTGTCGATCACCTTGCGCACGTCGACGTCGGACTCGTACAGGGCGCGGATCTCGGTGCCCTCGTTGTAGCGGGGGTGGTCCTCGTTGAACAGGTCGGCGAGCGGGACGCCCTTGCCCATGACGTCCGGCGGCATCGCCTTGGTGATCTTGTCGCCCACGGCGAACGGGTAGCCGAGGATCCGGCTGGCGTCCTTGACGGCGGCCTTGGCCTTGATCGTGCCGAACGTGTTGACCTGGGCGGTCATGGCGTTGCCGTACTTCTCGGTGACGTAGGCCACCATGCGGTCGCGCTGGCGGTCGTCGAAGTCGAGGTCGACGTCCGGCGGGTTGATCCGCTCCGGGTTGAGGAACCGCTCGAACAGCAGACCGTGCTCCAGCGGGTCGAGTTCGGTGATGCGGGTGGCGTAGGCGACGATCGAGCCGGTGGCCGACCCTCGGCCGGGACCGACCGCGATGCCGTTGTCGCGGGCGTGCCGGCAGATGTCGGCGACCACGAGGAAGTAGGAGGAGAACCCCATCGGGCCGATGACCTTCATCTCAGTCTCGTACCGCTCCATCACCTCGGCGGGGACGGGGTCGCCGTAGCGCATGACCAGGCCGCGCTCGACCTCCTTGCGCAGCCACGACTCCTGCGTCTCGCCCTCGGGCACGTCGGGGTAGTCCGGCATCCGGTTCACCTCGGCGAACACCTCGCCGTAGTCGCCGACCATCTCGGCGACCAGCAGGGTGTTGTCGCACGCCTCCGGCATGTCGGGGAACAGCGCCCGCATCTCCTGCGCGGTCTTGAGGTAGTAGCCGGACCCGTTGAACTTGAAGCGGTTCGGGTCGTCCTTGTTCTTGCCGACGCCGACGCACAGGAGGCTGTCGTGCGCGTCGGCCTGGTCCTCGGTCACGTAGTGGGAGTCGTTGGTGACCAGGAGCGGGATGTTGAGCTGCTTGGCCAGCTTGAGCAGGTCGGCGCGCACCTCCCGCTCGATGTCGATGCCGTGGTCCATCAGCTCCAGGAAGTAGTTCTCCTTGCCGAAGATCTCCTGGTATTCGCCGGCCGCCTTGACCGCCTCGTCGTACTGGCCGAGCCGCAACCGGGTCTGCACGACCCCGGAGGGGCAGCCGGTGGTGGCGATGATGCCCTCCGCGTACTGGGAGACCAGCTCCTGGTCCATGCGGGGCTTGCCGTAGTAGCCCTCGAAGCTGGCCAGTGAGGACAGCCGGAACAGGTTGCGCAGCCCGGTCGCGTCCTTGGCCCACATCGTCATGTGGGTGTACCGGCCGCCGCCGGAGACGTCCTTGCCGCCTTCGACGTCGGCCACGCCGGTCTCCGCGCGTGAGCCCCAGAAGACGGGCTTCTTGAAGAACCGGGAGCCGGGCGCCACGTACGCCTCGATCCCGATGATCGGCTTGACGGAGCTGTTCGTGGCGACCGACTGGAACTCGTACGCGCCGAACATGTTGCCGTGATCGGACATCGCGATCGCCGGCATACCGAGCCGCTCTGCCTCCTTGAACAGCGGCTTCATCTTCGCCGCCCCGTCGAGCATGCTGTACTCGGTGTGAACGTGCAGGTGTACGAACGAGTCGCTCACATGCCCCCCTGACTCCTGTGGCCGCCGGACTTCCGCCCGAGCCTATTCCTCTCCTGCGACCGTTGGGAGCCAGGCGACCGATGAGCCGCCTGCGAGACCCTGAGCCGTGTCAGCGGCCGCGTCAGCACGGTGACAGCCCGGGATCAGCGCGGTCGGCGATGGTTGACGTCATGAACGGTTCGGCGATCGCGATCCCCACGGGCCACCCGGCCTGAGCGATCTCGACACCGCCTTCCCTTGACTTCCGCGAAAGCTGATCAGGAGCACACCATCATGGCCATCACCCTCACCGACCAGGACAAGCTCACCCTGCGGACCGCCGCGTGGGGCGCCGTCTCCCTGATGTCCGCCGCCGGCGCCGCCGGCTCGGCCCACAAGGTCGCCACCGAAGGCTCCATCGCCCTGACCTCCGCGACCGGTGCGGTCGGGCACGTGCTCACCAAGGCGCCCAAGGGCGTGAAGTACGGCAAGACCGTGGCCGCACTCGCCGACCTGGTGCTGCCGGCCCTGACGGCGTCCATGAGCCTGCTCAAGCGGCAGGACCCGGCCGAGGCCGCCAACTTCCGCAGCACCGTCATCGTCGCCGTCGAGGCGGCCGCCCGCACCCACCAGGGCAAGCCCAGCCCCACCCTGGCGGAGATGGCCCGCAAGGTCACCGGGGCCCTCGACGCCGCTTGACGGCATGCCGACGGGCCGGCTGCTCACCACCGCATGTCAGCAGCCGGCCGGGCACCCAACCATCCGATCGGGATTCGAAGGAGCACATCCACCATGTCCAACCTCACCGAGCAGAACGAGTTCGCCCCGCGGACCGGGCAGGACCGCCCGGAGCTGCAGCAGGCCATCCAGGAGATCGTCGATTCCGGTTTCGTCGGAGTGCAGCTGCGCGTGCACGACGAGCGGGGCGAGTGGGCCGGCAGCGCCGGGGTGAGCGAGCTGGGCGAGACCGCGAAGCCGCCGACGGACGGACGGTTCCGGATCGGCAGCAACACCAAGACCTTCACCGCGACCCTGGTCCTGCAGCTGGTGGCCGAGGGCAGGATCGGGCTGGACACTCCGGTGCACGACCACCTGCCCGAGTTCGGGCTGGACCCGCGGATCACGGTGCGGATGTTGCTGCAGCACACCAGCGGGGTGTTCAACTTCACCGGCGAGTACTACGACGACGGCACTGTGGCGCCGGGGATCCCCTGGGCCGGCCAGGAGTGGGTGGACAACCGGTTCCGCACCTACCGGCCGGAGGAGCTCGTACGGCTGGCGTTGTCCAAGCCGGCGCGGTTCGAGCCGGGCACGGACTGGAGCTATTCCAACACCAACTACGTGCTGGCCAGGCTGCTGATCGAGAAGGTCACCGGCCGCTCGGTCACCGAGGAGATGCAGCGACTGATCCTGGGGCCGCTCGGGCTGTCGGGCACCGTGTCACCGGACACCCGGCCGGACATCCCCGGGCCGCACGCCCACGCCTACTACCGGTACGAGGAGGCCGGCGAGGAGAAGACGGTCGACGTCACCCGCCAGAACCCCTCCTGGATCTCCAGCGGCGGCGACATGATCTCGACCACCCAGGACCTGCACACGTTCATCTCCGCGCTGCTGGGCGGCCGGCTCCTGCCGGCCCCGCTGCTGGCCGAGATGTGCACGCCGCACCCCAAGGCCGGCTACGGCCTCGGAGTGTTCGTGCAGGACACGGGCCCGGACGGCGGCACCGTCATCACCCACAACGGCGGCATCTCGGGCTACGCGGCGCTGATGTACAGCACGCCCGACGGCGGCAAGACCCTGACCGCCTCGCTCACCTATGTGGACGACGCCGCGATGTCCCTGGCCGCGACGTTCCAGGAGACGCTGCGGAAGCTCGTCAACGAGGTGTTCTGCGGCCGGACTGCCGACCCCGCCCAGCCGGCGAGCTGAGCACCTCGGCCGGGTCAGTGCTGGGCCATGTCGACGAAGCGGCTGTAGTGGCCCTGGAAGGCGACCGTCACCGTGGCGGTGGGGCCGTTACGGTGCTTGGCCACGATCAGGTCGGCCTCGCCCGCCCGGGGTGACTCGCGCTCGTAGGCGTCTTCGCGGTGCAGCAGGATGACCATGTCGGCGTCCTGCTCGATGCTTCCAGATTCGCGAAGATCGCTCACTTGGGGGCGTTTGTCGGTGCGCTGTTCGGGGCCACGGTTGAGCTGGGAGATCGCGATGACGGGCACCTCGAGCTCCTTCGCCAGCAGCTTGATGGCACGCGAGATCTCCGAGACCTCGTTCTGGCGGCTCTCGGTCTTCTTCGGCGAGCTCATCAGCTGGAGGTAGTCGATGACCACGAACCTCAGGTCGTTGCGCTGCTTGAGCCGCCGGCACTTGGCCCTGATCTCCATCATCGACATGTTGGGCGAGTCGTCGATGAACAGCGGCGCCTCCGCCACCTCGCTCATCCGCCGCGCCAGGCGCGTCCAGTCGTCGTCGCTCATGGTGCCCGAACGCATGGCGTGGAGCGCGACCCGCGCCTCGGCGGACAGCAGACGCATGGTGATCTCGTTACGGGACATCTCCAGCGAGAAGATGACCGTGGTCATCCCATGCTTAATAGCCGCAGACCGCGCGAAGTCAAGGCCGAGTGTGCTGTTATGCGTGGGTATGCATGATCTGCTGGCGAGATACATGTGGTCGGCGTTGTCGACCTCAACGCATCTGACCGGGCGCGACGGAACAGGGCGCACGTCCACGATGTAGCGGACCAGCGTGGTGGGATGCGCCGTGCCGACCTGCCTGGACGCCTTGCGGGACAGCCGGAAGATCTTGTCCGGGGTGGTGAAATTGATCATGTAGTAGGTCGAGGGGTCCGCCGTCCTGCCCTTGACCGGCTTCGTCCGCATGGTGGCCTTGTAGCCGAGGCTCAAGATGAGCTCGAGGGCGTCATGGGCGAGCCTCCGGTTCGTCAGCGCGAGCTGGATCTGCCCGCTCGCACTGACATATCCGTCGGTGTCGAGCAGCCCGGCCAGCAGGTCACGCCTCTGCTGCTCCGACCCGCGCAGGTACACCGGCGGAATGTGCTTGTCACCAAGGACCCCCAGCGTGCGCAGGATGCCCTGAACGGTGCCACGATTCCTGTGACACTCCTGACAACGTCGCAGACCGCTCGTGGGCCGACCACAATCAGGACACGTCGGTGCGGCCACGGGCGCTGATACGCATCGCGCCCTGCCCCCACACGTACGGCCGCACGTGCGCACCTCGGAAGTCCGCGGCACGAACGCAGTGCCGCACACCACGCAGGCACGAACGCCAACGGGCTCCGGCTCGGGAAGACTCATCCGATAGGTGATGGTGGAGCCCGCTCGCGTGATGCGCAGCCCTTCGGTCTCCAGGTTGGCGATGATCTCCGGATCGGTCGTGGTGAAGCGAGCTGCCGCGCTCTCCCCATCACCGAGCCAGACCCCTAGCGCGTACGGCGGCAGCGGCACATCCTGTGGCTCGAGGTCGAAGGCCGCCGCGACCGCCACAGCGTGGTTCGGCCGGTTGTCGGACGCGCAGCGCAGCGAAGCCGCTATTTCCTCGGTGGTGACCACGCTTCTGTGCTGGACCGTCAGGGCTGCGTTCTTGGCTGTCGTGACGCGTGCGTGGAGGGCTCCGAAGAGCTCCGCCGCTGGGTAAGCCGGCAGGCGTCGAACGTAGTCGGAACGGACCGGCCCGCCCACGAGGGCAGGGACCTTAGCAATGGTCCGGATGCCTTTCTGGGCCGTGTGGAGGACGTGGCGGAACTCCTCCCCCACGACTGCGAGTGCTTCTCGGTGAGTGATCGGCTTGTCGGGCTCGGCACAGGCCGACCGGTAGACCTCTTCCACCCGCCGTACCGCTTCGTCGGGCCGGTGGAAAGCGCGGCCGGAGTGTGCGGCCCGTCTGGACGCGCGGGTGGTGGTGCGCCACTGGTGCTGGGCATCCGCGACGATCACGGTGCCGTCGCTGAACTCCACCTCGTAGCAGGGCCGGTCGTTCATGACATCGGTCGCGGCGACGACCCGCGTGGGGCGTCCGTCGGCTCCGATCAGCTGATCACCGACCTTGACCTCACCCATCGTCGTCCAGCCTGTGGGCGTGGGCAGGGGTGTGTCGAGCGCGAGCGCCTTGCCGATGGCGGGGCGGGCGGCCACGACGATCATCTGGCCGGGGTGGAGGCCGTTGGTGAGGGAGTCGAGGTCCTGGAAGCCCGTGGGGACGCCGACCATCTGGCCGCCGCGGCTGCCGATGGCCTCGAGCTCGTCGAGGGCGCCCGGCATGATGTCGGCCAGCGGCGCGTAGTCTTCGGACGTGCGCCGCTCGGTGACCTTGTAGATCTCGGCCTGGGCGCGGTCGACCAGGTCGTCGACCTCTTCGTTCTGGCCGCCGTAGCCGTAGGAGACGATGCGGGTGCCGGCCTCGATGAGCCGGCGCAGGACCGCCTGCTCGCGGACGATCTTGGCGTAGTAGCCGGCGTTGGCGGCGGTGGGGACGACGGCCGTCAGGGTGTGGAGATAGGCGGCGCCGCCCACCCGGGCCATCTCGCCGCGCTTCTGCAGCTCGTCGAAGACGGTGACGGCGTCGGCGGGCTCGCCCCGGCCGTAGAGGTCGGTGATGACGTCGTAGACCATCTGGTGGGCCGGACGGTAGAAGTCGTCGGAACGGATGATCTCGATGACGTCGGCGATGGCGTCTTTGGACAGCAGCATGCCGCCCAGCACGGACTGCTCCGCCTCGATGTTGTGGGGCGGCGTGCGCTCGAATCCTGGGCCTGCACCGGCCTCTTCTTCGTCAATGGTCACGGCGCCCCCTAGAACACACTTGCAGGCGGTCGCACCACCCCCACTTGTAGCCGACCGGTCTGACAGTTTCGCGGAGTCTCGGTCCGTCGGCAACGTGGCCTGTGGACAACCCTGTGGTCAAGCTGTGGACGAGCTGTGGACGACGGCCGCCAGGGTGTGAAATGCCTGTGGACACAGGCTGGGGATAACTCTGGCAGATATCCACTGAAGGCGCTCTGACCTGGGCTGATAGTGTCCACCGGCTGTGGAGGAAAGAAAGTTGCCGCGACACGCCGCGTAATAGGCATAATGGACCGATGCCTATTACCCCCCGAGACCGGGAGATCCTCCGCCTGGCCGTCCCCGCGTTCGGGGCGCTCGTGGCCGAACCGCTCTTCCTGCTGGCCGACTACGCCATCGTGGGACACGGCCTCGGCACCACGGCGGTGGGCGCCCTCGGGGTCGCGGGGGCGGTTCTGACCGCACTGGTGAACCTGTGCGTGTTCCTCGCGTACGGCACCACGGCGTCCGTGGCGCGGCAGAGCGGGGCCGGCAACCACGACCGCGCCATGCGCAGCGGTGTGGACGGCGTGTGGCTCGCGCTCGGCATCGGTGTCGTGCTCATCGCCGTGTTCTGGCCGCTGGCTCCGCCCCTCGTGGAGCTGTTCGGCGCGAACCCGGGGCAGAGCGAGCAGGCGGTGACGTACCTGCGGATCAGCCTGCTCGGCACGCCCGGGATGCTGGTCGTGCTGGCCGGGACCGGGGTGCTGCGGGGGCTGCAGGACACGGTGACGCCGCTGGTGGTGGCCGTGGGGTCGTTCGCGCTGAACGCCGCGCTGAACGCGTGGTTCGTGCTCGGGCTCGACTGGGGGATCGCCGGGTCCGCGTGGGGCACCGTGCTGGCGCAGACGCTCGGCGCCGCCGTCTACGTCGTCGTGGTGGTGCGCGGCGCGCGGCGGCTCGGCACGCCGCTCACCCCTGACCTGGGCGGCATCCGGCAGGCGGGCACGGCCGGGTTCGCGCTGTTCATCCGTACGGTGTGCCTGCGGGTCGTGCTGGTGGCGGCCACCGTCATCGCCACCCGGATGGGTGAGGCCGAACTGGCCGCGTACGCCATCGCGACCCAGGTGTGGACGCTGCTCGCCTTCGCCCTGGACGCCATCGCCATCGCCGGGCAGGCCATCACCGGGCGATCACTCGGAGCCGGGGACGTCGCCGCCACCCGGGCCGCGACGAGACGCATGGTGCAGTGGGGCGTCTGGTCGGGGGCGGTGCTCGGGCTGCTGGTGCTCGCGGCGCGACCCCTGCTGCCGCCGCTCTTCGACGCCGATCCGCACGTCGCCGAGCTGCTGCTGGCGGTGTTGTGGCCGGTGGCGTTGTTCCAGCCGGTGTGCGGGGTGGTGTTCGTGCTGGACGGGGTGCTGATCGGTGCCGGTGATCAGCGGTACCTGGCGTGGGCGGGGGTGTGGACGACACTGGCGTACCTGCCGGCGGCGCTCGCGGCGTCGGGGTTCGGGGTGGTGGCCCTCTGGTGTGCGCTCGGCGTGTGGATGGTGGCCCGCCTGATCACCCTGGTACGCCGCGCCGCCGGCACCGCATGGCTGGTGACGGGCGCCTAGACCACGACCCCCGCCGCTGAACGCGGGTGACCCTATATATAGGTGCACGAGACATACAGGTCCACGAGTCGGCGCGCACGGGCGCTCCCGGCTCGCTGGAGCGAACGCCCTGATCCCCCACAACGCTTCGCGACACTCCACCCAGAAGTACGAGGTGCGGCGTAGGGCCCGCCGGCATCCGCTGGCCCCCGCAAGCGCGACAGCGCCCCCACCCGCAGGCCACTGGACGTATGCGACGAGAAGAACACCCCTGCAGTCGGCCGTCTCACGGAGGTGGGCCACTGGAGGCGCGGCGTTGCCGTGGCCTGCGGTGGCGTGCTGAACGCACGTCAATGTAATCGTCTTGTGCTTGCTGTTGTAACAGTGGTGGGGGATTGTGAACGAGTTCCCTGAGCGGGGTGTTCCGTGTCCACAATTCTGCGACGACTGCCGCCTTCCGAGGCGACCGGGCTGCGTACCGGCGCCCGGCACAGCCTGGCCGAGGTCTACCGCCCGGCCGACCTGATCGTGCTCGGGCTCGGCGTGATGATCGGCGCGGGCATCTTCAGCATCGCCGGTCAGCAGGCGGCTACCACGGCCGGGCCCGGCGTCATCCTGTCCTTCATGATCGCGGGCATCGCGTGCCTGCTGGCCTGCCTCTGCTACGCCGAGCTGTCGTCCACCATGCCGACCTCCGGCAGCGCCTACACCTTCACGTACGTCATCTTCGGCGAGGTGTGGGCGTGGATCATCGGCTGGGCGCTGATCCTGGAGCTGCAGTTCGCCGCCGCCGTCGTGGCCAGGGCCTGGGGCGGCATCGCGGTCGGCGCGATCGAGAACTTCGGTGTCCAGGTGCCGCAGAAGGAACTCGTCCAGGACGCGCTCGTCTTCCTGATCCTGGTGGTGCTCACGGGCACCGTCGCGCTCGGCGCGCGGATCGGCCTGCGCGCGCTGTGGATCATGGTGTCGGCCAAGCTGCTGGCCATCGGCGCGGTCATCGTGGTCGGCCTGCCGCACATCGACGTGGCGAACTTCGGCGAGTTCTACGTGCCGCCGAAGACACTGGACACCGCGCCGGCGACGGTGCTGGAGATCCTCGTCGGTCAGGGCCAGGCGTTCGGCTGGTTCGGCATCTTCGCGGCGGCCTCGGCCATCGCGTTCGCGTACATCGGGTTCGACATCGTGGCCACCGCCGCAGAGGAGACCACGAACGCGCCCAGGGCCGTGCCGAAGGGCATGATCCGCAGCCTGGTCGTCGCCACGGTCATCTACATCGCGGTGGCGCTGGTCATGGTCGGCATGGTCTCGTACACGCAGATCTCCGAGGACGCGCCGCTGGCCAGCGCGTTCCGTGCGGTCGGCGTCGGGTGGATGGTGCACGTCATCGACGCGGGAGCGGTGCTGGGGCTGTCCACGGTGATCCTGGTGCTGATCGTCGGGCAGACGCGGGTGCTGTTCTCGATGGCGCGCGACGGGCTCATCCCGCGCGGCCTGGCGTCGGTGAGCCGCCGCTACCACACGCCCACGCGGGTGACGCTGGTGATCGGGCTGGTGGCGATCCTGCTGGCGGAGTTCGTGCCGGTGCTCACCATGCAGGAGCTGGTGGTCATCGGGACGCTGTTCGCGTTCGCGTTCGTGGCCGCCGGGGTGATCGTGATGCGACGGCGCATGCCGCACCTGGAGCGCGGGTTCCGGGTGCCGTTCTCGCCGCTGCTGCCCGCGTTGTCGCTGGTCGCCACACTCTGGCTGATGGTCAACCTGCGCGTGCTGACCTGGGCGTGGTTCATCCTGTGGATGGCCTTCGGCCTCGGCGTCTACCTCGTGTACGGCCGCCGCAACAGCATCCTCGCCCGCCCACGCGCCCCCGAGTGGCAGCCCGCCGCCGGCGGCCGGCACCGGCGCTAGAACCGCCCCGACTCCAGCACGCTGCGCAGGAACTCGCGGGTCCTGGCGTGCTCGGGCTCGGTGAAGATCTGCTCGGGAGGACCCTTCTCCAGCAGCACACCGCCGTCGAGGAAGCACACCGTGTCGGAGATGTCGCGGCAGAACCCCATCTCGTGGGTGGTGAGGATCATCGTCATGCCCGACTCCTTGAGCTCCCTGATGATCCCCAGGACCTCCAGCACCAGCTCGGGGTCGAGCGCCGAGGTGACCTCGTCGAGCAGCATGAGCCGGGGCTGCGTGGCCAGCGCCCTGATGATGGCCACGCGCTGCTGCTGACCGCCGGAGAGCTGGTCGGGGTAGGCGTTCGCCTTCTGCGCCAGCCCGAACCTGGCCAGCAGCCCGTACGCCTCCTCCTCGGCCCGCGCCTTCGGCACCCCGTGCACCTGACGCGGCGCCAGCGTGATGTTGTCCAGCACCGTCATGTGCGGGAACAGGTTGAACGCCTGGAACACGATGCCGAGCCGCTTGCGCACCCCGTCGACGTCCACCCGCGGGTCGGTGATCTCCTCGCCGTCGAGGTAGATGGCCCCGTCGTCCACGGTCTCCAGCAGGTTGACGCAGCGCAGCAGCGTGGACTTGCCCGAGCCGGACGCTCCGATGAGGCTCACCACCTCGTGCGGCCGGACCTCCAGGTCGATGCCGCGCAGCACGCTGTGGCCGTGGAAGTTCTTCCACACGCCTTCCAAGGTCAGCACGCTCATGCGCCACGCCTCCTGCGCGTACGGGCGGCCAGATGGTCGGTGAACCGGGCCATGGGGATGGTGAGCAGAATGAACAGCAGCGCCGCGACGAGGTACGGCGTGTAGTTGAACGTGCTGGCGGCGTGGATCTGCGCCTGCCGCAACGCCTCCAGCGGCCCGATGGTGGCGACCAGCGCGGTGTCCTTCTGCAGCGAGACGAAGTCGTTGAGCAGCGGCGGCACGACCCTGCGGGTGGCCTGCGGCAGCACCACGAAGCGCATGGTCCTGGCGTGGCTGAGCCCGAGTGAGCGCGCCGCGGCGACCTGGCTCGGGTGGATCGACTCGATGCCGGAACGGAACACCTCCGCCACGTACGCGCCGTAGGAGAGCGTCAGGGCGATGATGCCCAGGGTCGCCAGATCGGTCGGGATGCCCTGCAGCCGCAGCGCGGGCAGCCCGAACCCGATCAGGTAGATCACCAGGATCGTCGGCACCCCGCGGAAGACGTCGGTGTAGAGCGTGGCGAGCGCCCGGATCGGGAAGAACGCCGGCGTCTTGATGCCCCTGGCCAGCGCCACCAGCAGGCCGACGACGAGGATCAGCGGCTCGGCGATCAGGAAGATCTTGATGTTGAGCAGGAACCCGCTCAGCACGTCGGGCAGCGCCTTGACGAACTGCTCACCGTCGAAGAACGTCTCCCGCACCCGCGGCCAGCCCGGCGACTGCGTGACCACCCACACGACCAGGACGATGAAGACCACCGTCGAGACCGTCGCGATCGAGGCCGAGCGCCGGGCGTGCGCCCTGCGGAAACGCTCGCGCTCGGCCTGCCGCTCCGACTTGACCCATTCACTCATGCTCGGGTCACTGCAGCTCGGGCGCGCCCGCCGCCGAGCCGAGCCATTCCTGCTCGATCTTGGCCAGCTCGCCCTTCGACTTCAGCGCGTCCACGGCCTTGTCGACGCACGGCTTGAGCGGGCTGCCCTTCTCCATGACCAGCCCGAACTCCTCCGGCGTGCCGCCCGTCGAGCTGAACTGACCGACGATCTTGGAGTTCTCGACCTGGGCGGCGGTGACGTAGAACGCCGTCGGCAGGTCGACGACCAGCGCGTCCACCTGCTCGTTCTTCAGCGCGTTGACCGCGTCGATCTGCTCGTTGTAGACGTTGGGCTCGTTGGCGGGCTGGATGACGTTCTTGACCGCGTCGAGCGAGGTCGTGCCGACCTGAACGCCGATCTTGGCGTCCTTCAGCGCGGCCAGCGACGTCGCCCCGGCGAACTCGCTCCCCTCGACCGCGACGATCGCCTGCTTGACGGTGTAATAGCCCTTGCTGAAGTCGACCGCCTTCGCGCGGTCGGGGGTGATCGACACCTGGTTGATGTCGAAGTCGAACTGCTTCTCCCCCGGTGCGAACGCGGAGTCGAACTTCACCGTGTTCCACTGCACCTCGGTGCGGTCGAAGCCGAGCTCGCCCGCCACCGCGAACGCGACCGCGCTCTCGAACCCCTGGCCGTTGCTCGGGTCGTCCTCCTTGAACCACGGTTCGTAGGCGGGCTTGTCGGTGCCGATGGTCAGCTTGCCCGCGTTGACCAGCTGGAGCTGGTCTTTCGTGCACGCGGTGGACGACGTGGGGGCCGCCGCGGCGGTGGTGGCCGGGTCGTCGACCGGTGCGCAGCCCACGACCGCCACGGCCAGGGCTCCGGTCGCGAGCAGCATCGAGGGACGGGCCATGGCCTTGCCTCCAGGGGGAACGCGCGAAAGAACGAAGCGCATTCTACGCCGCCCTCATTGCGGTTCCATGTCCGCGGTACCCGCGCTGTCCTGGGCATCTGAGACGGACGCTCGGGACATCGGTGGTGCCCGACGTGCCACGGAGGCCGGCCCACGTGGGCTCGCGTGACGGCGGTCAGCCGGTGAAGGGTCAGCGGCCGTTTCCCTGGAAGGTCATCAGCCGAAGTACGGGGGGTGGCCGACGGGGCAAGGCGTAAGGAAGGAAAAAGGCCCCGCTCCGAACGGAGGGGGCCTGATTCACGGAGATCAGCCGGCGACGACCTCGACGTCCACGGAGGCGGAAACCTCGGGGTGGAGCTTCACGGTGACCCGGTGGGAGCCGACGCTCTTGATCGGGTTGACGATCTCGATGCGGCGGCGGTCGAGCTGCGGACCGCCGGCGGCCTTGACGGCCTCGGCGATGTCGCCCGTGGTGATCGAGCCGAACAGACGGCCGGACTCACCCGCGCGGGTGGTCAGGCGGACGCGCAGCGCGCCGAGCTGGCCGGCGACCTCCTTGGCGGTGCCGAGGTCGCGGATCTCGCGGGCGTCGCGCGCCTTGCGGATGGTCTCGATCTGCTTCTCGGCGCCCCGCGTCCAGCGCATGGCGTAGCCGCGCGGGATGAGGTAGTTACGGCCGTAGCCGTCCTTGACCTCGACGATGTCGCCAGGGGTGCCGAGGCCGGAGACCTCGTTGGTGAGGATGAGCTTCATGTCGCAAGGCCTCCTTAGCGCGCGGTGCTCGTGTAGGGCAGCAGGGCCACCTCACGGGCGTTCTTGATCGCGGTCGCCACGTCGCGCTGGTGCTGGGTGCAGTTGCCCGTCACCCGGCGCGCACGGATCTTGCCGCGGTCGGAGATGAACTTCCGCAGCAGGGCCGTGTCCTTGTAGTCGACGTAGGAGATCTTGTCGTGGCAGAACAGGCAAACCTTCTTCTTGGGCTTGCGCAGTGCCGGCTTTGCCATCGTGGTGCTCCTTTCAGAGCCCCGCCGTCAGAGCGGGAATGGACTCGGGCTTGTGGACTGGATTTAGAAAGGCGGTTCGTCGCTGAAGTCGCCACCGCCGCCGCCGAAGCCGCCGCCCTGCTGGCCGCCGCCGCCGTAGCCGCCGCCACCGCCACCCTGGAAGCCGCCGCCCTGGGGCGGGGCCGGGGACGCGGACGCCCACGGGTCGTCGGCCGGGCCGCCGAAGCCGCCACCGCCGCCACCCTGACGGGAGGTGCGGTTGACCTTGGCGGTCGCGTTGCGCAGGGACGGGCCGACCTCGTCGACCTCGACCTCGTAGACCGTGCGCTTCTCGCCTTCCTTGGTCTCGTAAGACCGCTGCTTGAGCCGCCCCTGCACGATGACCCTCATGCCGCGCTGGAGGCTCTCGGCGGTGTTCTCCGCCGCCTGCCGCCAGACGTTGCAGGTCAGGAAGAGGCTCTCGCCGTCTTTCCACTCGTTGGTCTGGCGATCCATGAATCGCGGAGTGGATGCGATGCGGAACCGAGCCACCGCTTGCCCCGTCGGGGTGAAGCGCAGCTCAGGGTCGTCGACCAGGTTGCCGACGATGGTGATTACGGTGTCGCCTGCTGCCATGGCTTGCGCTCGCCTTCCTGCACGCCTTCGCTTGGGTTACGGCTCAGAGTACGGGGCTCCTCCGACAAAAGCCGGAGGTTAGTGCACGTCCGGACGGAGGACCTTGGTGCGCAGAATGCCCTCGTTGAGGTTGAGCTGCCGGTCGAGCTCCTTGACCGTGGCCGGCTGGGCGGACAGGTCGATGACGGCGTAGATGCCCTCGGACTTCTTGTCGATGTCGTAGGCGAGACGGCGACGGCCCCAGACGTCGACCTTCTCCACGGTGCCGCCGTCGTTGCGGACGACGGTGAGGAACTGGTCGAGGGACGGCGCGACAGTGCGCTCATCGAGCGAAGGGTCCAGAATGACCATTACTTCGTAACGACGCATGCGGGACTCCAACCTCCTCTGGACTCTTGCGGTCACGACACTCTGCCGTGACAGGAGGACGCTGACGTCTGAGCCCGGGCGGCCCCTTTCGGCATCCCGGGATGACGGATCACCCATCACAACGCAGCGCTGCCCAGGTTACCAGCCGCCAGTACCTGGGCAGGCCCATTAGAAGACCAAGGGGGTGGTGGTAGTGCCACATGTTGTCCAGCCCTCCGAAAGGGGGCGGTTCAGGCTCACGCTCAATCCCGACGGGCGTGCGCACCCCATCGAGAACGGCTTCGCCGTGGCGACGATCGTCTGCGGCATCGTGGCCTTCGTGTCGACGTTCTGGCCCGCGGCTCACGTGATCTCGTCGTGGTTCGGCGCGCTCGGCTTCGGGATGGGGCTCTACTCCCAGTACATCTCGGCGACCACACCGCAGCGCGCGCTCAACGTGGTCGGGCTGGTGGGGTCGTTCGTGGGAGCCGCGCTCGGCATCGTCCACGGCGGTTTCCTCCCGCACTGACCCCCCGCGGCTAACGGCCCCGCCCACCGGGGCCGTTGCGATGTGCGGCTCACCCGATGTTCAGGTCGATGCCGAGCAGGACCAGGAACCACAGGAAGACGGCGAGCAGCGCCTCGGCGAGATCCCGCAGCAGGGCCGGGGTGATGTAGTCGTACACCCAGGCCACGTAGATCCCGATCACCACGTACACCAATAAGATCAACGCGCGTAAGCGCCAGCGTGACATGTCGTTTCTCCTCGGATCTCCTCGCACAGGGGGCGGTTGGCGACTGCCCCGAGCGGTGCCCGCGAAACGGATAAGCTCGATGACATGCTGCGCATCGGAGCCCATGTCGACCAGGACGACCCCGCCGCCCACGCCGCGGCCGTCGGCGCCGAGGTGGCGCAGTTCTTCCTCGGCGACCCGCAGGGATACGACAAGCCCGTGCTGCCCGCCAAGCCGGTCGAGGGCGTCGACGTCTACATCCACGCCCCCTACCTGATCAACGTGGCGACCACCAACAACCGCATCCGCATCCCCAGCCGCAAGCTGCTGGAGCAGCACCTGAAGGCGGCGGCCGGGCTGGGTGCGAAGGGCCTGGTCGTGCACGGCGGCCACGTCAACAAGAACGACGACCCGCAGGTCGGGTTCGACAACTGGCGCAAGGTGTTCGAGCGCATGGAGTGCCCCATCCCCGTGCTGATCGAGAACACCGCGGGCGGCGGCAACGCGATGGCCCGCAAACTGGAGCGCATCGCCCGCCTGTGGGACGCGCTCGACGGCTTCGACGTGGGCTTCTGCCTCGACACCTGCCACGCCCACGCCGGCGGCGAGGAGCTGGTCGACCTGGTGGAGCGGGTCAAGGCCATCACCGGCCGGATCGACCTCGTCCACTGCAACGACTCGCGCGACGCGTTCGACTCCGGCGCCGACCGCCACGCCAACCTGGGCAAGGGGACGATCGACTCCGAGCTGATCCTCGCGGTCTGCCGGGCGGCCGGGGCGCCGATCGTGGTGGAGACGCCGGCCGAGGGCCAGGCCGACGACATCGCCTTTCTGCGGAAGAACCTCTAGCGTTTACACACAGGCTGTGGATAACTTCCTTGGATTACCGAGAAACAAAAGCGGGTATAGAGATCAGCCTGCCCACGCGCCACTCAGGAACCGTCCGGCGTTCAGCAGCATGAGCGGCCCGCAGACCGCCGCGTAGAGCACGAGCACCCACGCCCTGCGCGTGGCGAGGCGGGCGAAGAGCACCCACAGCGGAAACCACAGCAGCAACGAGCGCGGGATCGACAGGTAGTACGCCGAGGTCATCAGCGCCGCCGCCTGCGTGCCGCAGTAGACGGCCTCGCTCCACCGGCGCAGCACGAGCAGCCACACCAGCGCGGCCACGACCACCACCGCTCCGGCGATCTCCATCCGGAACGCCACCGCGAAGTCGTCGGAGCCCATCGCCGAGTGCCACGTCGTCCGCCACGCCTCCCACGGCCAGGCGAAGTCGCGCCCCCACCCGGCCTCCTGGGCGTGCTTCCACGCCAGCCAGTCGCCGGTCCTGCGGTAGTGATAGACCGAGTACGCCGCCAGCGGCACGAACGGCGCCACGAGCCAGCCCGCCCGCCGCGGCGACTCCCCCCGCGCGACGAACTCCACGATCAGCGCCGCCGCCAGGAACAACCCGGTGATCCGCACGCACGACGCCCCTGCCGCGAGCAGCACCGCGAGCGGCCAGCGTCCCTGGCGGGCGGCCAGCCACGCCGGGATCGCGAAGGCCAGGAAGAGCGACTCGCTGTAGCCGGCGGCCAGGAACACCGCCATGGGGAAGAGCAGCAGCGCCGCCACGGCGATCCAGCCGGAGGCGCCCTCGGCCTCGGCCAGCCGGGCCAGGGCCACCATGGCGACCGCCCCGGACACGAGCGAGACGATCAGCCCGGCCGCCGCCCAGTCCGGTACGACGAAATGCACGAGCCGCAGCGCCATCGGCAGGCCGGGGAAGAACGCCGGCAGCCCGTCGTCCACAGGCCGGCCGGGTTCGCCGTCGTAGCCGTACTGGGCGATGGTGATGAACAGGGTGGCGTCCCACTTGCGCCACCGGTCGAGATAGTCGGCCAGCGTCGCGCCGAGCAACGTCACGACGAGCAGCCCCGCGCGCGAGCCGAACCAGAGCAGCAGCGCGTCCAGGCGGGTGGAACGGGTGATCATCTCAGGGCGGACGTCAGCGTGAACCGGTCGGGGGCGTCGTCGAACACTCCCCCGGCCTGGTCGTCGACGCCCGTGCGCCGTACGACGTCCTTGTCCGGGCGCAGGATGTCGCGCACCACGAACGCCATCATGATGCCGATCGTGATGACCCGCCCCCACACGGCGGTGAAGTACGTGTCGTCGCTGATGCCGAGGTCGTCACGGCCGAGCGGCGGCTGGGAGAGCAGGTAGAGCCAGATCGCGACGAAGTACCAGACCTCCGCGAGCTGCCACAGCACCAGCGGCTTCCAGTTGGGCCGGGCCAGCACCGCGAACGGCACCAGCCAGAGCACGAACTGCGGCGACCACACCTTGTTCGTCATCATGAACGCGGCCAGGGCCAGGAAGCAGATCTGCGCCAGCCGCGGCCGGCGCGGCGCGGCGAGGGTGAGCACGGCGATGCCCAGGCAGAGCACGGCCAGCGACACCATGCCGAGCGTGCTCACGTCGATCTCGCCGAGCACCGGCCAGCCCTTGGTCTGGAAGAACAGCCACGGCGAGCCCCAGTCGACCCCGCGTTCCTGGGAGAAGACGTAGAAGCGGCGCCAGCCCTCCCAGGCGAAGATCATGAACGGCAGGTTGACCACGAGCCACGCGGCCACGGCCGAGCCCATCGTCACCAGGAACGGCCGCCAGCGCGCGGTGCGCAACGTGAGCAGGAACAGCGCCCCCACGAACATCAGCGGGTAGAACTTGGTGGCGATCGCGAGGCCGAGCAGCACCCCGGCGAGCACCAGCCGGCGCTGCTTCCAGGCCAGCAGCACGCCCATCGACAGCGCGCCCGCGACCAGGTCCCAGTTGATGTACGCGGCCAGCACGACGGCGGGCGAGATGGCGTACCAGAGCGGGTCCCACCGGCGCGAAGGGCCGGCCACGGCGGCCATCAGCAGCACGCCGGCCACCAGGCAGACGCCGAGCAGGATCACCGTCAGGTCGTAGAAGCGCACGGCCTGCGCGACCGCGTCCGGCTCCAGCCACCGGGCGATCCAGCTGATCACCTGCATGACCTCGCCGAGCACGACCGGGTATTCGACCTGCTTGTCGAACGGCACGTCGGCGAAGTAGGGGTTCTGGGTGGCGAGCGCCCGGTCGAAGTAGAGCGGGTAGATGTCGGTGTAACAGAAGTTCGTGTACGTCGCGACCTGGTCGTTCCAGCCGCCCGTGCGGCACGGCAGCCGCACGACGTACGCGAGGGTCGCCCCCAGGGCCGCGATCAGCCCCAGGGGCAGGTACGGCACGGCACGCGCCCCCCAGGGGGCGCGTGCCTCGGTCATCGTCACTGGTCCTCTGGCCTAGTGGACATCGGTTCCTGCCCGCTCGGCCGCGCCCTGGGCGCCGAGCCGCCGCCCGCGAGCCCGATCTCGTCGTCGGAGAACTGGTCGACCCCGCCGTCGTCGACGCTCGGGTCGTCCTCGGTCGTCACGTCGCCGTCGCAGTTGACGAAGCAGTCCTCGTCGGTGCCGCCGAACGGGTTGCCCTCGTCGAACGGGTCGCCCTCACCGAACGGGTCGTCCTCGGGGGTCGGCGTGGGCGTGGGCGTCGGGCTCGGCACGATGTTCTCCGGCACGCCGACCTCGGCCGGCTCGGGGAACTGCTCGACCGGCAGGCCCTCGTGGGCGAGCTGCATGAACTTCTGCCAGACGATCGTGGGCGGACCGGCGCCCTCGAACCCGAGCGAGGTCTCCTTCGGCCTGGTGTACGGGTTGTCCCAGCCGTACTTGTCGCTGCCCTTGCGGAAGACCGGGCAGTTGGAGTGCTCGGGCGGTACGACCTTGCCCGACTTGGTCACGCACTGCTCGCGGTAGAAGCCGACGGCGGTGGAGATCTGCGGGGTGTAGCCGACGAACCAGGCTTCCTTCTCGTCGTTGTTGGTGCCGGTCTTGCCGGCGGCCGGCCGGTTGCCGAGGCCCTTGCCCGCCGCGGTGCCGGACTTGAGCACCTCCGCCATGGCGGTCGTGGCGTCGGCGGCCACGCCCGGGGCGATGACCTGCTTGGGGTTGGCCACCTCGGGGTAGGCGACCTGGCCGTTCTGCCGGACCTCTTTCACGACGTGGTAGCGGGTGTACTTGCCGCCGTTGGCGAAGATCGCGTAGCCGGCGGCCTGCTCGACCGGCGTCACCAGCGCGCTGCCGATGGCGAACTGGTAGTGGTGCTCGGCGATGTCGTCTTCCATGCGCTTCTGGTTGAAGCCGGCCGCCTCGACCAGGTGCTTGACGTCGTCGAGTTGGTTCGGCAGCGCGTACGCCATCGAGACGAACGCGGTGTTGACCGACTGCGCGGTGGCCTTGACCACGTCGACGGCGGCGCCGACGTTGTGGCTGTTGGTGATGCCGCCCTCCTGCTGGCCGGGCAGCACCTTCGGCACGGTCTCGTTGCCCGGCACGAAGCTCTTGAGCGAGTAGCCGGCCTGCAGCCAGGCCGCCAGCACGTACGGCTTGAACGCGGACGCGGCCTGCTTCTGCGACTGGAAGGGCTCGTTCCACGGGTCGTTGAGGTAGTTGTCACCGCCGTAGAAGGCGAGCACGCGCCCGTTCTTGGGGTCGACGGCGGCCAGGCCCGCGTGGAACTCGTTGGACATGCCCTTCGTCGTGCTGGTCACCGCGGCCTTCGCGGCCTGCATCAGCTTCTTGTCGAAGGTGGAGATGATGTCGTAGCCGCCGCTCTTGACCTCGTCCTCGTCCAGGCCGCGCTGCTCCAGCTCGTTCAGCACCTCCTTGACCATGTAGCCGCGCAGGCCGCCCAGCTCGTTGGTGTCGCTGCTCTTCACCGTCTTGGGGAACTTGGCCGTCTGGGGCAGGTCGCCGTAGCGGTCGGGCCACTGCTCGGCCATGTTCTGGATGACGTTCTTGAAGCGCGCCTGCAGCGCGGGCTCGTCGGCGTCCCACGCGGGCTGCTGGATGCGCGCCGCGAGGTAGGCGCCCTGCTCGGGGGTGAGCTTCGCGGCGGTGACCTTGTTGCCGAAGTACGCCTTGGCGGCGGCCTCGACGCCGTACGCGCGGCCGAAGTTGATGGTGTTGAGGTACGTCTCCAGGATCTCGTCCTTGGTCATGTTCTCGTCGAGCTTGACCGCGACGAAGATCTCCATGACCTTTCGCTTGATGGAGACTTCCTGGCTGAGGCCGTCGTAGTAGTTACGGGCCATCTGCTGGGTGATGGTCGAGGCGCCCTGGAGCTGCTGCCCGGTGGCGGTCATCCACACCGAACGGAACATGGCGGGGATCGAGACGCCGGAGTCCTCGTAGAACGTCTTGTTCTCGATGGCCACCGCGGCGTCCCGCACGCTCTGCGACATCTTCGCGAGCGGCACCCGCTCACGCTTGAAGCCGAGCGTGGCGATGACGGTCTTGCCGTCGCGGTAGTAGATGGTGCTCTGCTGCGCGGTCGCCTCGGCCTGCGCCGCGGTCGGCACCTCGACGTTGGCGTACGCGACCATGACCATGCCGAAGATGCCGGCGGCGAGGATGACGACGCCCGCCACGACGATCTTCCAGCTCGGCACGAACCTGCGCCAGCCGCCGCGACCGCCGCCGCCCTTTCTGACCGGAGGGCCGGGCGGCTCGGGCGGCCCGCCCTCGCCGCGCCGGCGCGAGCGCCGCGGGGCGTCGCTGACGATGGTCTCCTGGTTGCTCATCGCGCGGGTCTCCTGGCGGGCGCGCGTGCGCGGGCCCTCCTGGGTGACGTCGCGGCGTGGCGAAGGCGGTGCGGGCCGGCGCGGCGGCGGCTCGTCGTACGGCTGCGCGGCCATGGCGCCGGTCTGCTCGTATGCGGCCTCGGGCCGGCGTTGCGACGGGGCCGCGCCCCAGCCGGATTCGCCGGTTTGAGGCGGAGAACCTGGGGGCACAGAACGGGATGAGCTGGAACGACGGCGTCTACCCGGGCGGGGTTGATGCGCCGTCCCCTCATTCATGCTGTTACTCACACGTCCTCGCATCGTCGTCGGAACAAAAACGGCGGTTGGGCGTGAGGCTCCTCGCCGCCCTCGGATATCACGCTTGGCCGACGAGGTCAGGCGGTCCGTTCCCGAGGACGTACGACACCGTCAGGTGGTTCCAGGAACAACCTTGGCAGACCTCGACAACGTACACCCGGAACTCATCGTAATCATGAGCCATGACGGCGAGTTCTGACGTGACCTTTGCCTGACCGGCATGCCGCCGCAGGGAATCGCCATGAACATCGGTCACGTTGGTGACGTTCTCCTTCTCGCACACCGGGCAGAGGCGTTCGGTCGGCCCGCCGAAACGGCGGGCCGCGCGAAGGAGGTACGACTGTGCGTCACAGACTTCGCCGCGTAACGTGCGCCCGGCACGCCGGGAGTGGACCACCGCCCTTTCGGCGAGGCCGTAATCCACCACCCTTCGCTGTGACCACATGTGCGCCAGACTACGGCGTTTCTCCGGTTCATCCCAACGACTTGCCCGATTTGCCGATTGCGGCCATATAGCGGGCGGACGTATCCTCGGGATGTATCGGCTCGATACATCGACGCGAGAGGGGGGCGGTTCCGATGGCCGGCGGACAGGGCAGGGTCTTGGAGCTGGCCGTGCTCGGGTCGCTGCACGAAACCCCGCTGCACGGCTACGAGCTGCGCAAACGGCTCAACGCCCTGCTGGGGATGTTCCGCGCGTTCTCCTACGGGTCGCTGTACCCCTGTCTGCGATCACTTCTGGCCCGGGGCCTCATCGCCGAGGAGCAGCCCGCTCCGACCGCGATCGTCGGCGGCAGGTCGAAGATCGTCTACAAGCTGACCGCCGAGGGCAAGGAACGGCTGCAGGAGCTCCTGACCCAGGCCGGCCCTTCCGCCTGGGAGGACGAGAGCTTCGGTGTGCACTTCGCCTTCTTCCGCCACACCGAGGCCGAGGTACGCCTGCGCATTCTCGAAGGCCGCCGCAGCCGACTCGAGGAGCGGCTCGACGCGGTGCGCACCGCGCTCGCGCGCACCGCGGAGCGGCTCGACAGCTACACGCTGGAGCTGCAACGCCACGGGCTCGAGTCGGTGGAGCGCGAGGTGCGCTGGCTGAACGAGCTGATCGCAACGGAGCGTCGGGCCTCTTCAGAGGAGAGGCCCGAAAGAGATACCACGTCAACTGATGAGTAAGGGAGCGAGTGCGATGGGTTCGGTTCGCGTGGCCATTGTCGGTGTCGGCAACTGCGCGTCCTCGCTGGTCCAGGGCGTTCACTATTACAAGGACGCCGACCCGGACATACGGGTCCCGGGCCTGATGCACGTGAAGTTCGGCGACTACCACGTCGGCGACGTCGAGTTCGTCGCGGCCTTCGACGTGGACGCCAAGAAGGTCGGCCGCGACCTGTCCGAGGCGATCGTCGCCAGCGAGAACAACACCATCAAGATCACCGACGTGCCGCCCCTCGGGGTGACCGTCCAGCGCGGCCACACCTTCGACGGCCTGGGCGAGTACTACCGCGAGATCATCGAGGAGTCCGACGAGGCGCCCGTCGACGTGGTCAAGGTGCTGCGGGACAACCAGGTGGACGTCCTGGTGTCGTACCTGCCGGTGGGCTCGGAGGAGGCCGACCGCTTCTACGCGCAGTGCGCCATCGACGCCAAGGTCGCGTTCGTCAACGCGCTGCCGGTGTTCATCGCCTCCGACCCCGAGTGGGCGGAGAAGTTCACCGAGGCCGGTGTGCCGATCGTCGGCGACGACATCAAGTCGCAGGTCGGCGCCACGATCACGCACCGCGTGCTGGCCAAGCTGTTCGAGGACCGCGGGGTGGAGCTGCTGCGCACGTACCAGCTCAACTTCGGCGGCAACATGGACTTCATGAACATGCTGGAGCGCACCCGCCTCCAGTCGAAGAAGATCTCCAAGACCCAGTCGGTCACCTCGCAGATCCCCCACGAGATGGCCAAGGCCGACGTGCACATCGGCCCGTCCGACCACGTGCCGTGGCTCGACGACCGCAAGTTCGCCTACGTCCGGCTGGAGGGGCGTTCCTTCGGTGACACGCCGCTGAGCCTGGAGTACAAGCTCGAGGTCTGGGACTCGCCCAACTCGGCCGGCATCATCATCGACGCGGTGCGCGCCGCGAAGATCGCGCTCGACCGGGGCATCGGCGGTCCGATCCTGTCGGCGTCCTCCTACTTCATGAAGTCGCCGCCGGAGCAGTACTCCGACGACGACGCCCGCGACTACGTCGAGAAGTTCATCCGCGGCGAGGTCGACCGCTGACCCGCTGACCCGCTTCCCGTGAGGCGCCGTGACCCTCGGTGGGGTGCGGCGCCTTCCGTTTCACGGGCGGGCGGCGGGAGGGAGCTCGGCCGCCGGGGCCGGCGGCCAGGCGAGCGGGTCGGCGCCCAGCTCGACCAGCAGCGGCACCTGCTCCCTGCACCACGGCGAGATCGCGAGCAGGCCGTTCTGGACGCCGTCGGCGAACTCCTTCCACGGCATCCAGGCCACCTCCCCCACCTCGTCGGGGTTGGGCCGGGCGGAGGCGTCGACGATGACGCGGTAGACCGGGCAGAGCTCGTGCTCCACGATGCCGTTGGCCATGACGGCGCGGTAGGCGAAGGTGGGCAGCACGAGGTCGACGCGCTCGACCTCGAGCCCGAGCTCGTAGGACAGCCGGCGCACCACCGCGTTCTCGAGCGGCTCCCCGGGCAGGGGGTGACCGCAGCAGCTGTTGGTCCACACCCCCGGCCACGTGATCTTGTGATCCGCTCTCCTGGTGAGCAGCACGCGGCCTTCGCGGTCGAAGACGTAGCTGGAGAACGCAAGATGTAGGGGGGTCTCCTGGCCGTGCACCGACGTCTTGGGCGCCGTGCCCAGCGCGTGGCCGGCACGATCAACGAGCACCACGTGTTCCTCAGTCGTCACGCTATGAAGCGTACGTGATCATGATGGCCGTTCGGAACCCCGTTCGGTATGCATCTTCGGCTGGTGTCCCCGACTTCGCGCCATCGTTCGCGGTGGGTCGTGGCGGCTAGGCTGACGGCGTGTCTTTTGTCGCCGATCTACGCGTGGTCCTCCAGGGGAGAGATTTCCGGCGCTTGTTCGGCACCCGGCTGGTCTCCCAGTTCTCCGACGGGATCTTCCAGTTCGCGGTGACCGGGTTCGCGTTCTTCAGCCCCGAGAGCCAGACGACCGCGCTGCAGGTCGCAGCCGGGCTGGCGGTGCTGCTGTTGCCGTACAGCGTGCTCGGCCCCTTCGTCGGCGTCTTCATCGACCGGTGGTCGCGGCGGCAGATCCTCGTGATCGCGCCGTTCATCCGCGCCCTGCTGCTGTTCGTGGCCGCGGCGCTGGTGGCCACCGACGCGCCCGACCCGGCCTTCTACGCCGCGGCGCTCGGCGTGCTCGGCGTCAACCGGTTCTTCCTGGCCGCGCTCGGCGCCTCGCTGCCGCACGTCGTGCCGGCCGACCGGCTGATGGCGGCCAACGCCGTGACGCCCACCTCCGGCACCGTGGTGACGTTCATCGGCGCGGGCCTCGGCTTCCTGCTGCGCGACATCTTCGGCGGCGGCGACGGCGGCGTCGCGCTGCTCATGGTGATCTCGGGTGTCGTGTTCGGCCTGAGCGCGCTGGTCGCCCGGACGATGGGCCGCGAGCTGCTCGGCCCCTCCGACGACCCCGACCGGCCGCAGGCCCGCGAGGCCCTGCGCAACGTCGTGGTCGGCCTGGCCGACGGCGCCAGACACCTGGTGCGCCACCGCCGCGCCGCCAGCACCCTGGGCGCGCTGGCCGCCCACCGCTTCCTGTACGGCATGTGCACGGCGCTCGGCATCATCCTCTACCGCTACTACTTCACCGACGGCGACCCCGACGCCGCGCTGCAGGGCATCGGCCTGGTGGTGGCCGCCTCCGGCTTCGGCTACTTCATGGCCGTGATCATCACCCCCTACGCGACCGAGCGGTTCACCATCGAGCGGTGGGTGCCGATCGCGCTGGCCGCGGCCGGGGTGCTGACCGCGGTGCTGGTGCTGCCGTTCCAGGAGTGGGGGCTGCCGGTGGCCGGGTTCGTGCTGGGCGTGGCCGGGCAGAGCGTCAAGATCTGCGCCGACACGGCCGTCCAGCGCGACGTGGAGGACATCTACCTCGGCCGGGCGTTCTCCATCTACGACATGCTCTTCAACGGCATGTACGTGCTCGCCGCGGCCGCGGCGGCGGCGATCCTGCCGCCCGACGGCAAGTCGTACCTCGCCGTCGTGATCATCTCGGTGGGTTACCCGGTGGCGGCGCTCGCCTACCGGGCGATCACGTCGTCGTCACGCGCCCAGGTCGGTTGACCGAGCCCACTCCAGCAGCGCCTCGGTGGCGGCCTCCTTGCCGATCACGCCCTTGTCGAGCCTGAGGTCGAGCAGGAACTTGTAGGCCCGCCCCACGACCGGCCCCGGGCCGACGCCCAGCACGCGCTGGATCTCGTTGCCGTCGAGCTCGGGCCGGATCTTGGCGAGCTCCTCCTCCTCGGCGAGCCGGGCGATGCGCTCCTCGAGCTGGTCGTAGGTGCGCGACAACGCCGCCGCCTTGCGCTTGTTGCGGGTGGTGCAGTCGGCCCTGGTCAGCTTGTGCAGCCGGTCGAGCAGGTGGCCGGCGTCGCGGACGTAGCGGCGCACGGCGCTGTCGGTCCACTCGCCCGTGCCGTAGCCGTGGAAGCGCAGGTGGAGCTCGACCAGCCGGGCGACGTCGGCAATGACGTCCTTCGGGAACTTCAGCTCGGTCATGCGCTTCTTCGTCATCTGGGCGCCGACCACCTCGTGGTGGTGGAACGACACCCGCCCGCCGGGCTCGTGGCGGCGCGTCTTGGGCTTGCCGATGTCGTGCAGGAGCGCCGCCCAGCGCAGGATGCGGTCGGGACCGTCCTCCTCCAGGGCGACGGCCTGGTCGAGCACGGTCAGGGTGTGCTCGTAGACGTCCTTGTGACGGTGGTGCTCGTCGATCTCCAGGCGCAGCTTGGGCAGCTCGGGCAGCACGCGCGCGGCCAGCCCGGTCCGCACCAGCAGCCGCAGGCCCTCGCGCGGGAAGGCGCCGCAGACGAGCTTGTCGAGCTCGTCGCGGATGCGCTCGGCCGAGACGATCTCGATGCGGTCGGACATCGCCGTCATGGCCTCCAGGGCCGCGGGATCGACGGTGAAGCCGAGCTGGGAGGCGAACCTGGCCGCCCTGAGCATGCGCAGCGGGTCGTCGTCGAACGAGCGCTCGGCCGGCCCCGGCGTGCGCAGCAGCTTGGCGCGCAGGTCGCCCAGCCCGCCGTAGGGGTCGGCGAACTCGTGGGACGGCAGCCGCACGGCCATGGCGTTGACCGCGAAGTCGCGCCGCTCCAGGTCGGCCTCCAGCGTCTCGCCGTACATCACGTCGGGCTTGCGCGACTTGGGGTCGTACGACTCGCTGCGGTACGTCGTGACCTCGATCTGCCAGCCGCCCTTGCGCAGGCCGACGGTGCCGAAGTCGATGCCGATCGTCCAGACGGAGTCGGCCCAGTCCTTGACGATCTCGAGCACCCGCTCGGGGCGGGCGTCGGTGGTCAGGTCGAGGTCGTTGCCGATGCGGCCGAGCAGCAGGTCGCGCACCGGCCCGCCGACGAGGGCCAGCTCATGGCCGTGCGCGGCGAAGAGGCGGCCGAGCTCGTCGGCCACCGGGGCGATCTTGCGGAACAGGTCGGTCATGGCCCGCTGCTGGCTTTCGGTCAAAGTTGAGTCGGACAAACGAGTCGGGTCCTTCGGCTGATTCCGGAACATATCCCCCGAGCCACACCAGGTCCGGGTTACCTTCGGTCCAAGGACCGTCGGGGGCCATCGAATGAGGCAAGGAGGACTATATGAAGGACGCCCTCGCGATCCACCGCTGGCTCCTCGCACACCAGGTCCATCATGAGATCGTACGCCTTCCGCGGCCCATGACATGCGCGGAAGAACTGCCGGAGACGGTCTCCGCGGCGCCCGACAGGTGTCTGATGGTGACGGTGTTCGACGTGGTGACCAGGGCAGGCCGCGAGGTCGTCGCCGGGGTGACCTCCCCCGTCTCGCTGCCCCCGCGCCCCGGGGCGCTCGGCGGTCTGCTCGGCGCGCGGCAGGTCCGGCCGGCTCCCGCCCACGTGGTCAACGCCGCCACCGACTACGCCGACGGGCTCGTCTGCCCGCTGCTGCTGCCGGAGTCGCTGCCCGTCTTCATCGACGATCGGCTTCCCACGGACGCTGAGACGATCTTCATGCCCACCGGAGAGCGGCACACCGCGCTCGCCCTTCGCGGCCTCGACCTGCTGACTCACCTGCCGGGCAAGATAGTCGACCTACGCGGCTCGCGCCCCAGAGGATCACGTGGGGCGGTCGCGAGACGGCACTGAGCCCGTACCATTGCGGGCGTGCGTCGTCGTAGTCCAGCCCGGGCGTCAGCGTGATCCGTAAGGCCGCGCTGATCGCCGTGCTGCCCGCCGCGTTGCTCGCCCCCCTACTGGCGGCCGCGCCCGGCACGGCTGCCGCGCGGACACCGCAGGTGCTCGCCGCGCAGGTCAGGCAGACTCTTGCGGTGTCGATCGCGTCGATCACGCCGGAGGTGCCGAAAAACCCCACCGATGAGATCACCTTCACCGGCACGGTGCGCAACGACACCGGCACGGCGCTGTCCAACGTCGCCGTGCGCCTGCGCTACCAGGAGCAGCCCTTCACCGACCGGGCCTCCCTGGCCGCCTATCAGACCGACCAGAACACCCCGGTCCCGGTCAACGTCTCCCGGACCTCCAGGATGTACATCCCGACGCTGGCCGCGGGGGCCGAGGCGCGCTGGCAGTTCACCGCGACGCCCGTGCAGCTCGGCTACCGGTCGTTCGGGGCCTACCCGATCGCCGTCGACGTGGCCTCCAACGAGGTCCCCATGGCGGCGCAGCGCACCTACCTGACGTACGCGCCGCCCACCACCCCGAAGCCGCCGCGCAACAAGCTGGCCGTGGTGCTGCCGGTGATCGACCGGCCCCATCGGGCGACCGACGACCTGTTCGTCGACGACGAGCTCAGCCAGGAGATCGGCGACCGCGGCCGCCTGGCCGACCTGGCCCGCATCGCGCAGTCCGCGCCGAGCAGCACGACCTGGGTCGTCGACCCCGCGCTGCTCGACGACCTCGACACGATGTCGCGCGGCTACCGCGTCAAGGTCGACGACGACGAGCAGACCAGGCCGGCCAGCACGGCCGCGGCGTCGTGGCTGACCACCATGCGCACCTCCCTGGCCTCCTCCCCCGTGGTCGCGACCCCGTACGCCGACCCCGACGTGGCCGCGCTGGCCCACCAGGGGCTCGACACGCAGCCCGCGCGGGCCATCGAGCTGGGCGCGGAGAAGGCCGGCGCGCTGATCAGCCGTAACGCCAAGACCAGCGTCAACTGGCCGGCCTCCGGCCTGCTCGACCCCGACGCGCTCGACCTGCTGTCGATCAGCGGAGTCGACAGGGTCCTGCTCAACTCCTCCAACCTGCCGCCGCAGACGCCGCTCACCACCACGCCCGACGCCGCCGCGACGCTCGACTCGGTCAACGGCCCCGTCACCGCGCTGGTGGCCGACCCCGAGCTGAGCCGGCTGTTCGAGCCGGCGTCCGGCACGTCCACCCTCCTGAGCACGCAGCGCTTCATCGCCGAGACCGCGATGATCGCCGCCGAGCCCGGCCAGACCCGGCCACGGTCGCTGGTGGCCGCTCCCTCGCGGCGCTGGGACCCCAACCCGTCGCTGGTGACCGCGCTGCTGAAGACCGCGGGCCGGCTGCCGTGGCTGCGACTGACCAGCCTGGAGTCCATCAAGCCGGCCAAGCCGGCCGTGCCGCGCGCCGGGCTGACCTACACCGCGCAACAGCGCAAGGACGAGCTGAGCCGCAAATACCTGCAGCCGGTCAAGGAGCTCTGGACCCAGGCGCAGCTCACCTCCCTGGTCAAGGTCAACAAGACACAGTCCGCGTTCGACGCGGCGGTGCTGCGGCTGACCTCGTCGAGCTGGCGCGGCAGCGCGCGGGCGGGCCGGGCGCTGACCAAGCTGGTCGGCGCGGCCATCGACGCGACCACCGACAAGGTGCAGATCACCGGCGCGGGCCCCGACCGCCCCCGCACGCTCGCGGGCAGCGACGGCGTGGTGCCCATCAGCGTGCGCAACTCCCTGACCACCCAGGTCGAGATCATGGTCGACGTCAAGTCCGACAACCCCGAAGTGCTCCAGGTCGACTTCACGGAGCAGCTGACGATCGGCGGCGGCCAGAGCGGCACGGTCCAGGTGCCGATGAACGCCGCCCTCAGCGGCGACGCGACGGTGACCGTGCAGCTGCGCACGGCCGACGGCCAGCCGTACGGCGAGCCGCAGCGGCTGACGATCCGCACGACCGGCTACACCGGCATCGCCCTGGTGATCGTGGGCGCCGCGCTCACCGTGATGCTCGCCGCGGTGGTGACCCGGCTGCTGCGGCGCAGGTCGCAGCGGAAGCTCGCGCGTGCCGCCAAGTCCCGGGAGAGTGAGACCGTATGAGCCGCATGCTTCGGGCCAGCGCCATCATGGCGGCGGGCACCATGGTGTCCAGGGTCACGGGGTTCGTGCGGACGATGGTGCTCGCCTACGCCATCGGCACGGCGGCGCTGGGCGACGCCTACAACGCGGCCTACGCGATCCCGTACAGCATCCTCGACCTGCTGCTGCTCGGCGTGCTGAGCAGCGTCGTCGTGCCGATGATCGTCCGGGCGCAGCAGAACGACGCCGACGGCGGGCGGGCCTACGAGCAGCGGCTGCTCACCCTGGCCACGGTCGGGCTGGTGCTGGTCGCGGCGGTCGCCGTGCTGGCCGCGCCGCTGCTGATCGACCTCTACACCGACTGGGACCGCGGCTCCACCAAGTTCGAGGTCTCGGTCATGCTGGCCCGGTTCATCCTGCCGCAGCTGGCCTTCTTCGGGGTCGGCGCGGTGGCCGGCGCCATCCTCAACACCCGCGACCGCTACGGCGCCCCGATGTGGGCCCCCGTGCTCAACAACCTGGTCGTCATCGGCGTATTCGTGATGTACGCGGTGGTCGGCACCGGCAACGACATCGAGCGGGTCACCGACTCCGACCTGGCGCTGCTCGGCCTCGGCACCACCGCCGGCATCGTCGCCCAGGCGCTGGTGCTGATCGTGGCGCTGCGCCGGGCCGGGTTCTCCTTCGTCCCCCGCTTCGACGTGCGCAACGCCCGGCTGGGCGAGATGGTCAAGGTCGGCGTCTGGACGATCGGCTACGTGATCGTCACCCAGCTCGGCTTCGTGCTGACCACCAACCTGGCCAGCTCGGCGGGCAACGTGGTCGCCGGGCACGGCATCACCCCGTACACCCTGGCCTTCCAGCTCTTCCAGCTCCCGTACGGCGTCATCGGGGTCTCGGTGATCACCGCCATGCTGCCGCGCATGAGCCGGGCGGTGGCCGAAGGGCGGCTCGACGACGTGCGCGGCGAGTTCGGGTCGAGCGTGCGGCTGGTCTGCTCGATGATGGTGCCGGTGTCGCTGCTGCTGATGGTGATCGGGCCGGCGATCACCGTGCCGATCTACGCCCGCGGCGCCACCAGCGTCGCCGACGCCGTCTACATCGGCAACGTGCTGCAGGTCTACGGGCTGGCGCTGGTGCCGTTCGCGATCTTCCAGCTGCTGCTGCGGGTCTTCTACAGCTTCGGCGACACCCGCACGCCGGTGTTCATCGGCGCCGGCACGACCGCGGTCAACGCCGGTCTCATGGTGCTGTTCTACGTGCTGCTGCCGCCCGCGTACGCGGTGATGGGGCTGGCGCTGGCGTACGCGATCGCGTACGCGCTGGGGGCGGTGCTGGCCTGGATCCTCGCCAGCCGCCGGGTTCAGGGGCTGGGCGGCTGGGCCGTCGGCATGGCGATGACCAGGATGTATCTCGCCGCGCTGCCCACCGCCGTGCTGGCTCTGGCGAGCGTATGGGTGGTCACGGAGACCCTCGACGGGCTAGGGTTCCTCAACTCGGTGATCGTCCTTGCCGTCGGCGGCGGCCTGGGAATGCTGCTGTATCTCGGTGTGGCCCACAGAATGCGCATTCCCGAGGTCAACTCGATCGTTGGGATGGTCGCAAGACGGGTAGGTCGGTAAAGAACGCGGGCGGAATCTCCTCGGCACTACCATGGAGCCCGACACGCGCGAATGGAAGCAGGAGGGGCGTGGGCGGATCCACCCGGCATAGCGTGCCTTCGTGGGACACGCCCACGCAGGTGAGTCGAGTCATGAGCACGCCCGATCGGCGCAGCGGAGAGAGCCAGTGAGCACGTCGGCCGTCGAACCCGGCACCCGTCTCGCCGAGCGCTTCCGGCTGGAGGATCGCGTCAGCGAGTCCGATGGAGCCACGTTGTGGAAGGCCATCGACGAGATCCTGGCCCGGCCTGTCGCCGTGCACACGTTCTCGCCGGACTTCCCGCGCGTCCACGAGGTCGTCACGGCCGCCCGCGCGGCGAGCCGGCTCACCGACCCGCGCATCACCCAGGTCTTCGACGCCGCCGAGGACGACAAGGCGGCCTACGTCGTCAGCGAGTGGGTCACCGGCGAGACGCTGACCGACCTGCTCGCCTCGGGGCCGCTGGAGCCCGAGCGGGCCGCCGGCCTGGTCGCCGAGGCGGCCGAGGCGCTGGCGCACGCCCACGAGGCGCAGCTCTACCACCTGTGCCTGCGCCCGGCCCACCTGGTGTGGACGACCGGCAACACGGTCAAGGTGCTCGGCGTGGCCGTCGACGCCGCCCTGTCCGGCCTCACCACCGACCAGCCGGCGCTCGACGACGCCGAGGGGCTCGGCCGGCTGCTGTACGCCGGGCTGACCGGTCACTGGCCGGGCGACGAGGAAGAGGGCGGCCTGCCGGCGGCTCCGATGACCGACGGCCACTTCTGCTCACCCCGTCAGGTCACCGCCGGCGTTCCCGGCTACCTCGACGCCGTGACCGTGCGCGCCTGCCTGCCCGAGTCGCGCAAGGGGCAGAGCCCGCTGACCAGCCCGTCCGAGGTCGCGGACGCGCTGGCCGACGTGGCCAGGCCGATGCCCATCCCGATCTCCTACCCCTCCACCCCCGCGGTGGCCTCGGCCTCCCACACCGAGGGCCTCGACATCGCCCACCGTCAGCAGACCGCGATGGCGCCGCGGCCGCCCGCGCCCCGCCCGCCCGCCAACGGAGGCGGCGGCAGCACGCTCAACCGGGTGCTGATGACGGTGGTGGTGGTGCTCGTCATCGTGGCGGTCGGCGTCGGCGCGTGGACCATCGGCCGCAGCCTCGGCAGCCCGACCGATCCCGCCGAGGCGGGCGGCACGACCACCGCCACCACCGCGCCCGCCACGGCGCAGGAGGTGGAGGCGGTCAAGCCCGACAAGGCCAGCGGCTTCGACCCGCTGGGCGACGGCGACGAGAAGTCCGACATCGCCAAGCTCGCCATCGACGGCAAGCCCGGCACGTTGTGGAAGACCGAGACCTACACCAGCGCCGACCTGGGCCGGTTGAAGGACGGCGTCGGCCTGCTGCTCGACATGGGCAAGTCGATGCAGATCAGCGACGTCGAAGTCACGCTGTCGGATGCGTCCGGCGCGAGCGTCGAACTGAAGGTGGGCGACTCCGCCGAGCTGGGCTCGCTGAAGACGGTGGCGACCGAGAAGGACGCGTCGGGCAAGACCACCCTGACCCCCGAGGAGGCGACAAGCGGCCAGTACGTTTTGATCTGGTTTACGCGTGTTCCGACGGATGCAGGCACTTTTCATGGCACCATCTATGAGGTAGTGGTGCACTCTCCCGGATCGGCATAATCAGGAATCCCTCTTGTGAACTCCCCACCCGAGACACCCTCATCAGCGGAGCGGCCGTCGGTCACCGACGCCGAGCTGCTGACCGCGCACATCAACGGGGATCCACACGCCTTCAGCGAAATCGTCAAACGCCACCGCGACCGCATGTGGGCGGTCGCCCTGCGGACGCTGGGTGACCCTGACGAGGCCGCCGACGCCGTGCAGGACGCCTTCGTCTCCGCCTACCGCAAGGCCGGCTCCTTCCGCGGTGAGGCCGCCGTCACGACGTGGCTGCACCGCATCGTGGTGAACGCCTGCCTCGACCGGATGCGGCGCAAGTCCGTACGCCCGGTCGCCGACGACGAGCTCATCGAGGCCGCGGAGCGCGAGACCCCGATGCCCGACCAGACCGTCGAGCGCGAGGTCTCGATGGAGGTTTCGGCCGCGCTGAAACTCCTGCCCGGCGACCAGCGGGCGGCGCTGGTGCTGGTCGACATGATGGGCTATTCGGTCGAAGACGCAGCTCAGGTGCTCCAAGTGCCCAGCGGCACGGTGAAGAGCAGGTGCGCCCGAGGACGCGCGAAACTTGCCCCAATTCTTTCGCATCTGCGGAACCGATCCGAAGCCAATCGCGTCTCATCCGCGAAGGGAGCAGAACTTCGTGACGGGTGATACGCACTACGATCTGGAGATCCTCGCCGAATTGGCCGAGGGTCTCTTGGACGCCGACACGGCACAGCGGGTCCGCGAGCATCTCGTGGTCTGCGACCCCTGCGGGGAGCTGCTGGCCGACCTGGCGGCGGTTCGCGAGGTGCTCGCGGCGACCCCCACACCGGCCATGCCGATGGGCGTCGCACTGCGCATCGACAAGGCGCTGGCGGCCGAGGCCGAGTCCCTGCAGGGCGGCGGCGTCGGTCTCGCGGAGCCGCCGGACTGGGACGAGCTCATGCGGGACGCCCCATGGGAGCGGCCCGCCGCCTCCGGCGACGTCCCCCAGCAGGTCCCGGAGCAGCCGGTGCGCCTCGGCGTGGTCGCCGACGACGGCACTGTCGTGCCGGCCCGGCGCCGGGCCCCACGGCGGCGCCGCTGGGCGATGCCGGCGGTCGCGGCCGCCGCTGCGGTGGCGGTGGTGGGCACGGCGGTGACCGCCACCGGCCTGCTCGTGGCGGGCGGGGACGGCGCGAGCGTCGCGCCACCGGTCGCCCTGCCGTCGCAGTCGTCAGCGCAGCCTTCGGCGCAGCCGAGTTCCGAGCCGCTGCGCGCACGGGCATACGTCGTGACCAACAGCGACCACAACTACAGCGACCCCGAGCTGCGGATGCGGCTGAACGACCTGCTCGGCCCCGCACCCGCACTGAACGGCGCCTCCTCCGAGAGCGACCAGGTCGCCAAGTGCGTCAGCGCGGTCTCCAAGCGCAGCAAGCTCGACGTCTTCGCGGTCGACCGCGGCCAGTACAACGGCCAGGAGGCCATGGTCGTGGCCTCCTGGAAGAACCGGGCCACCGAAAGGGTCCGCATCGACATCGTCGACCCGTTCAACTGCAAGAACCTGCGTAAGCCCGCCCTGGGCCGCTGGTAGGCCGGAACACCTCGTCAGAGCCCGCTTCGGCGGGCTCTTTCGTCTGTCCGGCGCGTCGTCGCCGCGTCGCGGGGTAGGGCAGGGAATCACGGCGGCCTAGGATCTGTTGAGCCGGTTGGCAACAGCAGACGAGGAAGGCGTGGGGCGTTGAGCGACGTTCGTAACGTGATCATCATCGGGTCCGGCCCGGCGGGCTACACTGCGGCCGTCTACTCCGCACGCGCCGAGCTCAAACCACTGGTCTTCGAGGGCTCCGTCACGGCCGGCGGCGCGCTGATGAACACCACCGACGTGGAGAACTTCCCGGGATTCCCGGACGGCATCATGGGCCCCGACCTGATGGACAACCTGCGCAAGCAGGCCGAGCGGTTCGGCGCCGAGCTGGTCGCCGACGACGTGGTCGAGGTCGACCTGAAGGCCGAGCCGAAGGTCGTCAAGACCCACACCGACACCTACTACGCCAAGTCCGTGATCCTGGCCATGGGCTCCGGCTACCGCGAGCTCGGCGTGCCGGGCGAGAAGCGGCTGTCCGGGCGTGGCGTGTCGTGGTGCGCGACCTGTGACGGCTTCTTCTTCCGCAACAAGGACATCGTGGTCGTCGGCGGCGGCGACACCGCGATGGAGGAGGCCATGTTCCTGACCCGGTTCGGGCGCATGGTGACCGTGGTCCACCGCCGTGACTCGCTGCGGGCCAGCAAGATCATGCAGGATCGCGCGTTCGCCAACGAGAAGATCCGCTTCGTCTGGGACTCCGAGGTCGCCGACGTGATGGGCGACACCAGGGTCGAGGCCGTGAAGCTGCGCAACGTCAAGACCGGCGAGGAGTGCGAGCTGGCCACCGACGCGCTGTTCGTCGCGATCGGCCACGACCCCCGCACCGAGCTGGTCAAGGGCCAGATCGACCTCGACGAGAACGGCTACATCAAGGTGGCCTCCCCCAGCACGGCGACCAACATCGACGGCGTGTTCGCCGCGGGCGACGTCGTCGACCACACCTACCGCCAGGCCATCACCGCGGCCGGCACCGGCTGTGCTGCCTCGCTCGACTCAGAGCGCTGGCTGGCCAACAACGAGAAGTAAGGAGCGCACCGTGAAGGCTGTCACCGACGCCACGTTCGAGTCCGAGGTACTCAAGAACGACAAGCCCGTCCTCGTCGACTTCTGGGCCGAATGGTGCGGCCCGTGCCGCCAGGTCTCCCCGATCCTGGAAGAGATCGCCAAGGAGCACGCCGACAAGCTCGAGATCGTCAAGCTCAACATCGACGAGAACCCTGAAGTTCCGCGCCAGTACGGTGTGCTCCAGATCCCGACGATGAACGTCTACAAGGGTGGCGAGGTCGTGAAGCAGATCATCGGCGCCAAGCCGAAGGCCATGCTGCTGCGCGAGCTCGAGGGCATCATCTAGCACGTTCAGCGGATGGGCCCCGCGGCCGTCGGCCGGGAGCAGCACTGGAACGGCCCTGCCCCCGGCCGACCCGCTCGTGGCGCGCTTCGCCCTGCCCCTCGCGACTCGATCGCGGGGGGCTTTCGCGTGTGTACGGGTCTGAGGGGTCGTCAGACGGGCCGCAGAGCCCGCTCCGGGCTCATGGAGCCGAGGAGGCGCTCCAAGGCCACCTCGACGTCCTCACGCCACGAGACGGCGTTCTTGAGTTCGAGCCGCAACCGCGGAAACCTCAAATGCGGACGAACAGTTTTAAACCCCACAGAAAGCAAGTATTCCGCCGGTACTATGCAACTCGGCTCTTCCCACTTGAGATCTCCGAAAGCTTCAATGGCCTTGACTCCGCGCCTGGTCAAGTCTTTGGCCACGCCTTGGATGAGCATGCGCCCCAGCCCGCCGCCGGAGAACTCGGGAATGATGTGGGCCGTCATCAACAACACCGCGTCGGCGCTCACCGGCGACGTGGGAAACGCCAGCGAACGCGGGGTGTAAAGCGGCGGGCTGTAGAGGACGAACCCGGCCGGGACCCCATCGACGTAGACAATCTTCCCGCAGCTCCCCCACTCCAGCAGCGTGGCGGAGATCCAGGCTTCCTTCTCCAACCCCGGATCACCCGACTCCGTCGCACGCTCGCTGTTGACGGGGTCGAGCTCCCAGAACACGCACCGCCGGCAGCGCCGCGGAAGATCTTCAAGATTGTCCAGGGTTATGTTGACCAGTCGGCGCGACAACTACCGCCCCTATCGTTGACCCGGAAAAGCGCGCGAAAACCGCGTCCACAACTGGCATCGTAGCCCAGTGAAGATGCAGCCAGCGGACACCACGACGGTCGTGCCCGGTCACGGGGGACATGCCCGACTGGCGTAATCTGGTATTTCCGCCCGATATGACACCTAGGAGGTGGGCCGTGACGGAAGAGCTGAATCACGGTCAGACACCCGCGACCCAAGGGTCGCGCATCGACGCCTACGTCGATCGGTACGCGGCGCGAGCCGCCGGGATGGTCGCCTCCGAGATTCGAGCTCTGTTCGCCGTCGCGTCGAGGCCCGAGGTGGTCTCGCTCGCCGGCGGCATGCCGTACGTCACGGCGCTTCCCCTCGACATGGTCGGGGAGCTGGTCTCCGACCTCGTCACCAGGCGCGGCCCGGTGGCGCTGCAGTACGGCTCGGGGCAGGGCGATCCGCACCTGCGCGAGCAGATCTGCGAGGTCATGAGGCTGGAGGGGATCAACGCCGGGGCGAACGACGTGGTCGTCACCGTCGGGTCGCAGCAGGCACTCGACCTCATCACCCGGATCTTCATCGACCCGGGTGACGTGGTCCTCGCGGAGGGGCCCTCCTACGTGGGGGCCTTGGGGACGTTCTCTGCGTACCAGGCGAAAGTCGTTCACATCGCCATGGACGACCAGGGCATCGTGCCAGAGTCGCTGGCTCAGACCATCTACGCGCTGGAGACCGCCGGCGCGCCCATCAAGTTCCTCTACACGATCCCGAACTTCCACAACCCCGCCGGCGTCACGCTCAACATCGCGCGGCGTCAGCAGGTGCTCGACATCTGCCAGCGGGCCGGGATCCTCATCATCGAAGACAATCCGTACGGACTGCTCGGGTTCGACGGGGAGCCTATGCGGGCCCTGCGCGCGGACAATCCCGACGGCGTGGTCTATCTGGGGTCGTTCTCGAAGACCCTCGCGCCCGGGTTCCGCGTCGGGTGGGCGCTCGCGCCGCACGCCATCCGTGACAAGCTCGTGCTCGCCATGGAGTCGGCCGTGTTGTCCCACTCCTCGTTCACCCAGCTGGCCGTCGGCCAGTATCTCGCCACGCAACCGTGGCGTGAGCAGATCAAATCGTTCAGGGAGCTCTACCGGGAGCGCCGCGACGCGCTTCTCGAAGCGCTCGACGCGCTGATGCCGCCCGAGGTCACGTGGACACGTCCCGCGGGCGGCTTCTTCGTCTGGGCGACGTTGCCCGAAGGGCTCGACTCCAAGGCCATCCTGCCGCGGGCCGTGGCCGAGCGGGTGGCGTTCGTCCCGGGGACGGGGTTCTTCTCCGACGGCAGCGGCGCCCGGCACATGCGTCTGTCGTACTGCTACCCCGAGCCCGACCGCATCAGGGAAGGCGTGCGCCGGCTCGCCAGCGTGATCGAGCAGGAGATGCAGCTGCGCGACACGTTCGGCACTGGGTCCGCGATCGACCGCCAGGGCGTCGACACACCAGGCCCCGACCTCGCCTGACGCGACCACCACCGAGGGGGCCGGGGCTTGACGAACCGGCCCCCTCGTTCTGCCCAACACCAAGAATTCCCCTCGTCGAACGGCCGAGATGGGATGGGATCGCCGGAGAAAGCACCTCCCGTGCAGCATTCGCCCCCCACGCCGGTACCGTTGGACAGCGGTGGGATCAGCGGAGGAGAAGTGATGAGCGATCTGGGCCACGTGCTGGTGCTGGCCGGAGGCCTCTCCTACGAGCGGGAGGTCTCTCTGCGCTCGGGTCGCCGGGTCAGCGAGGTGCTGCGCGCGGCGGGCGTCGACGTGGAGACCCGCGACACCGACGCGTCGCTCGTCCCGTCGATCCTCGCCGACCCGCCCGACGCCGTCTTCGTCACGCTCCACGGCGGAGCCGGTGAGGACGGCGCGATCCGCTCGGTGCTGGAGCTCCTCGACGTCCCGTACGTCGGCGCCGGTCCCGACGCGTGCCGGGTGGCCTACGACAAGCCCACCGCCAAGGTCGTCATCCGCTCGGTCGGCCTGCACACCCCCGAGTCCGTCACCCTGCCGAAGGAGACGTTCCACGACCTCGGCGCCACGGCCGTGCTCGGCCGCATCGTCGAGCGGCTCGGGCTGCCGCTGTTCGTCAAACCCGCCCGTGGCGGCTCCGCCCTCGGCGCCTCCTTCGTCCGTACGGCCGAGGAGCTGCCCGCCGCCATGGTCGGCTGCTTCGCCTACGGCGACACCGCGCTGATCGAGCGGTACGTCGAGGGCGTCGAAGTCTCCGTCTCCGTCGTCGACCTCGGCGACGGGCCGGTGGCGCTGCCGGCGGTGGAGATCGTGCCCGACGAGGGGGTCTACGACTACGCCGCCCGCTACACGGCCGGCCGTACCGAGTTCTTCGCCCCCGCCCGCCTCACACCCGCCGCGGCCGCCGCGTGCGCCGAGGCCGCCGTGACCGCCCACACCGCGCTGGGGCTGCGTGACATCTCCCGTACGGACCTGATCGTCGACGCCGACGGCGTGCCGCACTTCCTCGAGGTCAACGTGGCGCCCGGCATGACGGAGACGTCGCTGCTGCCGATGTCCGCCGAAGCCGCCGGGCGGGACCTCGGCGAGCTGTGCCGTACCCTCCTGCAGAACGCCACCAACCGCTGACCGGTCGCGTGGCGGCGAAACCGGGCTGAGTAGCCTGGGCCTGTGCTGATCGATTCGATGTACCCCAAGAGTTTCGCCAGCGACAACCACGCCGGCGTGCACCCGGCCATCCTCGACGCCATCGCCGCCGCCAACCAGGGCGACGCGCCCGCGTACGGTGACGACACCTGGACGGCGGCGTTCGAGGAGCGGGCCAAGGAGGTGTTCGGCTCGGCCGCCCAGGCCTTCCCCGTGCTCAACGGCGCGGGCGCCAACATGGTCGGTCTCGCGCTCATGCTCGGCCGCTACGACGCCGTCATCTGCGCCGCCGACGCCCACATCGCCACCCACGAGGCGGGCGCGGCCGAGCGGCTGCTGGGCGTGAAGCTGATGACCGTCCCCACCGAGGACGGCAAGCTCCGACCCGCCGACATCACGTCACGCCTCGGCGGCATCGGCAATCCGCACGAGCCGCAGCCGACGGTGGTCTCCATCTCCCAGGTCACCGAACTCGGCACCTGCTACACCCCCGACGAGATCGCCGCCCTCGCCGACACCGCCCACCACAACGGCCTCCGGCTCCACGTGGACGGCGCCCGGCTCGCCAACGCCGCCGCGTTCCTCCACTGCGACCTGAAGGCCGTCACGACGGACGCCGGCGTGGACGTGTTCAGCTTCGGCGGCACCAAGAACGGCGCCCTGGCGGCCGAGGCCGTCGTGGTCGCCGACGATTCGCTCGCCCACGCCGTACCGTTCCTGCGGCGCCAGTCGCTCCAGCTCGCCTCGAAGATGCGCTTCGTCTCGGCGCAGCTGTCCGCCCTCCTGACGGACGACCTCTGGCGCCGGAACGCGGCCCACGCGAACGCGATGGCCATGCGCCTGGCCGACGGTCTGGCGGACGTGCCGGGCGTGTCGCTGGCGTACCCGGTGGAGGGCAACGCCGTCTTCGCCACCCTCCCCCACGCCGCCACCGAAACCCTCCGCCGGCGCTACCTCTTCCATTACTGGGACGAGCCCGCCGGCACGGTCCGCTGGATGACCGCCTTCGACACCACCCCGGACCAGGTGGACGACTTCCTCAAAGACCTCCACC